>CAZIYY010000139.1:0-14291 GCA_964543585.1 uncultured Anaerolinea sp.
GTCGCGCCCGATAAGGAATTGGCGTATGGCTATGTAGGGACGAAGGTGGAAATCGAGGTGTAAGTGAAGTTGCTTGACTTCCCGATAGCGACAGAATTACAACTGGCTGATCCTCGGACAAAGCCCCCAACATGCGGGGCAATTTCTTTTGTTGTTCCTGGCTTAGGTTCTCTCGGTTCTTGACCAACAACCAGCGGCAACCTTTGAGCATCTCTTTGGTCATTTCATCGGCGTCTTTTTGAATGGCGCGTCTGGCTTTGGCCAACACCTCGTTCAGGTTCTTCACGATATGGAAACGATCCACCGCACGTTGAGCGTTGATACACACACCAGTCATAACGCTGTGTATGACTGACGCTAATGATACGAGGTATAATTTCTTTAAACCTGCAATGTGGTTTTGTCCTTCAATCTTATAATCAAAAGGAGATGCAACATGAGACTGAACAAGAATCTTGGGATGATCCTGCTGGCTGTCTACCTGATCCTGACCGGTATCTCAAGCCTGGGCATATTTTCCTTCGCTGCAATGGACACGATTGCCGGTATCTGCGCCCTCGCCGCCGGCATCCTGATGCTCATTAATCGTTGACACTGTATACAATTCGCCAACAGCCTCCTGATAAAGGAGGCTGTGTTCTTGGATATTGCAATACAGCCGTTTCGTTTTTATAAGGACCATCCCGTTTCCTGGCGCGAGGTGATCAATGTCGCAACAAAACCCCAATTACCGCTGGTTCGTAGTCGTCATCTTTTTCTTTTTCATGCTGTTGCACCAGACAGACAAACTGATGATCGGCTCTTTGCAGGTGCCGATCAGCGAAGCCTTTGGACTGGATGATTTCAAATGGGGGCTTGTCAATTCGGGCGCGCTGGCGGTCGCGACGGTTTTATATCCGCTCTGGGGATATTTATATGACCGTTATGCGCGCGCTAAACTGCTCGCGCTCGCATCGTTTATTTGGGGAGCAACCACGTGGCTGAATGCAATTGTCCGCACCTACACTGGCTTTTTAATCACGCGCGCCTCCACAGGCATTGACGATTCATCCTACCCCGGCATCTTCACTTTGATTGCCGATTATTTCGGTCCGAACCTGCGCGGCAAAGTTTATGGCATATTGCAACTCGCCCAGCCGCTCGGCTTTCTGGCTGGCTTGATTCTGGGACAAGTCGTCGCGCCGCTGATCGGCGGCTGGCGTTCGGTCTTCTATATTACGGGCGGACTTGGACTGGTCATCGCGCTGTTGATCTACTTTGGCATTAAAGAGATGCCGCGCGGCAAGGCAGAGCCTGAATTTGAAAACATGCCGGAGATGGCGACGTTCCGATTCTCATGGACTGAAGCCAAAGAGATATTCAAGAAACGCACAATGTGGTTTGTTTTCTTACAGGGGTTTGCGGGTGTCTTCCCGTGGAACGTGATCACGTTCTTCTTTTTCGGCTACCTCGAAACGGAACGCGGCTATGACAGCGGCGCGATCATCGGCACCATGGCGCCCGTCATCCTGATTCTGGCGGCGGGGTATTTCGTCGGCGGATTCGTGGGTGATTTACTTTTCAAGCGCACCAAAAAGGGGCGGATCCTGGTTTCAAGCGCGGGTGTTTTACTCGGGGCGATCTTCCTTTACGCGGCAATGACCACGCCGCTCGATAAACCGAATCAATTTTTCATCCTCATGTGCCTCACCGCCATCTTCATGCCACTCTCCTCAGCCAACGTCATCGCGACCGTGTATGATGTGACCGTCCCTGAGGTCCGTTCCACTGCGCAGGCGATTGAATATTTCGTTGAGAACAGCGGCGCGGTGACGGCGCCCGCGCTCACAGGCGCTATCATTGTGGCATCAGGAGATAAGACATTTTCGATCCTTGTTATTTGCGTTATGGCATGGATTCTTTGTTTCTTCTTCTACCTCGGCGCGCTGTTCACGATTGATAGGGACACGAATGCGCTTCGCGCACAAATGGCTGAACGCGCGAAATCAATGTGAATTCAGTCCTTGCGAAGGTTCCAAACCATCGCAAGGCTTATATAAGCCCATCATTTCCCTATGATATAATTTTCAAAACAAAAATTTTCCACAAATGTGGGTTTCAACAGCAAGGAGTAAGACATGTCAGGTCATTCAAAGTGGTCAACCATCAAACGCAAAAAGGGCGCGGCGGATGCCAAGCGCGGCGCGATCTTTACGCGTCTCGCGCGCGAACTTGTGCTTGCTGCCCGCGATGGTGGCAGTGATATTGATTCAAATTTCCGCCTGCGACTGGCTGTGGATAAAGCCCGCGCAGAGAACATGCCAAAGGACAACATAGAGCGCGCCATCAAACGCGGCGCGGGCGAAGATAAGGACAGCGCCGCGTTCGAGCAGATCATGTACGAAGGCTATGCCCCCCATGGCGTCGCGGTCATGGTGGAAACTGTCACAGATAATCGCAACCGCACCGTGTCCGATTTGCGTCACGCGTTCAGCAAGGCGGGCGGCAACATGGCTGAACTCGGCGCGGTGGGCTGGCAGTTCGAGCGCGTCGCGTACTTCTCCTTCCCGTCCAGCGCGATGAATTTCGACAAAGCCTTTGAACTCGGCATCGAAGCGAGCGCGCATGATGTCGTGGAGGATAACGGTACAATCGAAATCACGGCTCCCGTTGAATCCTTCAAGATCATCGCGGACGCGTTGCACAAAGCCAAAGTCCAGCCTGAGGAGGCGGGCTTGCGAATGAATCCCAAACAGGAAATGGAACTCAGCCCCGAAAACACTGTGCAGGCGCTCAGAGCTCTCGAATCCATCGAAGACCTGGACGACGTGCAGAACGTCTACTCGAATCTCAAAGTCTCAGACGAAGCGTTAGCCGCCCTTGAAGCCGCGTAACCCTTTATTAACCACAAAGGGCACGAAGGCACACAAAGAAAAAATCCTTCGCGCCCCTTTGTGTTCTTAGTGGTGAATAAGGATGACTCTCGCATTAGGGATTGACCCAGGCACTGCAACGACTGGCTATGGACTCGTCCGCCTCACGCGTGACGGGGAACTGGTCGCCGTTTCATTTGGCATTATCTCCACCCCAAAAGAATCCTCCGCCCCCGCGCGCCTGGAGATGCTCTACAGCCAATTGCGCGCCCTCCTCAAAAAACACAAACCCGATACATCTGCCGTCGAAAAATTATTCTTTCAAAGCAACGTGAAAACAGCCCTCGCGGTTGGGCAGGCGCGCGGCGTGGTCATGCTTTCGTTGCAACAAGCGGGTCTTGAAATCTTCGAGTACACACCCAACGAAGTCAAGCAAGCCGTCGCTGGGTATGGAGGCGCGGATAAAAAACAAGTGCAGGATATGGTGCGCGCATTACTGCAACTCGACTCCATCCCCAAACCCGATGATGCCGCCGACGCGCTGGCAATCGCGATCACGCATTTGAATACAAAAAGATATGATTAAACACAAAGGCTTGTACTGAGCCTGTCGAAGTGACACAACGGGCACGAAGGATTAAAGTCAAAAACCTTTGTGTACTTCGTGTCCTTTGTGGTAAAAATGTATTTATGATAGCAATCCTGCGCGGAGAAATCTCCCAAATCGAAGAGACTGCCCTCATCATCGAGGTTGGCGGTGTTGGATTGCGCGTCTTTGCTCCAGCTCCATTGCGAACGCGGCTCAAGGTTGGCGAAGCCGCATTTTTGTTCACCCATCTCGTTGTCCGCGAAGACGCGTTGACTCTGTATGGCTTCGAGTCGCAAGCGGATAGGGATCTATTCAATATGCTGCTCGGGGTGGATGGAGTCGGTCCGAAGGTCGCGCTCTCTGTGTTATCCTCACTGACTCTCGATGCCGTGCAACGCGCGGTCTTTGCCGATGAAGCGGAAATCTTGAGCCGCGTGCCGGGTGTGGGGAAAAAGACCGCGCAGAAGATCGCGCTCCACTTAAAAGATAAACTCAAGCCTGCCGATGCATTGGCAGGGGTCGCCGCAATGGCAGATTACGACAGCGAAGTGCTCGCCGCGTTGACCGCCTTGGGATATTCGGTCGTCGAGGCGCAGTCCGCCATCCAATCACTGCCAAAGGACGCGCCGAAGGATGTGGAAGAAAGGCTTAGAACCGCCTTGCAGTACTTCACGGGGTAGCGATTTCTGCCTCTGCCCGATGCTCTCGCAAAACTATTTTTTCATTACTTGGAAATAGTTCAGTTTTTACTTTGATGGAAAGCGCAGACACACATACCGATGGGTTATTCCCGTTGTATATGTTAATAGGTGAATTTAATCTAAATTGGCAAAACTTGTGGTAAAAATTTTGTAACGATTGGCCTGATCGCGCGCAGCAGGGGAGAAAATGTTGATCAAAAGAATTATTCCGTTGTGAAAGTTAATCGCCGAAAGAATAATCCTATTCAAAATATGATGACAGACCTATTATCTCATCTCACCTTCCTTTATGGGGTAGACCGGGCTCCGCAACTGCTTGAGCGCGTTCAAAGAATCGCGGCAGGCTATCGCGCTCGAATCCAGGCGCGTGATGGCGACCTGACGGAGAGAGATTCGATTCTGATCACCTATGGCGATCAAGTTCAATCTCCTAATGAAAAGCCATTGCAAACCTTGAGCGCATTTTGTGAAGAATATTTGAACGGTGTGGTAAATGGGATTCATATCCTGCCGTTCTATCCATGGACGTCGGATGACGGCTTCTCGGTGGTGGATTATCGCAAAGTCGATCCTGCTCTGGGGGATTGGGAGGATATATCTGGAATGCAGAGACATTTCCGACTGATGTTCGATGGCGTGATCAATCACATCTCATCACAGAGTGGATGGTTCAAGGCATTTTTGCATGATGACCCGCATTACCGCGAGTACTTTGTCGTGGTGGATGGCACTCCTGATCTTTCTCAAGTGGTTCGCCCGCGCGCATTACCGCTGCTAACAACATTCAATACACCGTCAGGAGAAAGGCGCGTCTGGACGACCTTCAGTGACGATCAAATTGACTTGAACTGTCAAAATCCTGAAGTCCTGCTTGAGATACTCGATATCCTGCTCCTGTATGTGGAGCATGGGGCAACTTTTATCCGGCTGGATGCGATTGCCTATTTGTGGAAGGAGATTGGCACAACGTGCATCCATTTGCCGCAGACCCATCAGGTGATTCAATTCCTCCGCGCCGCATTGAATGAAATCGCGCCTCATGTTTACCTGATCACCGAAACCAACGTGCCACACGAGGATAACATCTCCTATTTTGGTGATGGAACCAATGAAGCACAGTTGGTTTACAACTTTGCCCTGCCGCCGTTGACTTTGCATACCTTCCGAACAGGAGACGCACAGGTGCTTTCCAGTTGGGCAAAGACATTGAGTCTGCCGTCTGACCGCGTTACGTTTTTCAATTTCCTCGCTTCGCATGATGGCATTGGCTTGAATCCTGCGCGAGGCATTTTATCGAATGCAGATGTTGACGCCTTGGTGGAGAAAACACTCGAACATGGCGGCTTGGTCTCTTACAAACACAATTCAGATGGTTCGCAAAGTCCGTATGAGATGAACATCAATTATTTCGACGCACTTTCAAACCTGAACAGCAATGAGCCTTTGGAATTACAAATCAATCGTTTCATCGCCGCGCAAGCCATCATGCTTTCGCTCGTGGGCGTGCCAGGAATTTACTTCCACAGTTTATTTGGCTCGCGCGGATGGCTGGATGGTGTAAAACAGACGGGACGCAATCGCACGATCAACCGCGAGAAGTGCGATCTTCATTCCCTGCAGCGAGAACTTGCAGACTCAAAATCGTTACGGGCGCGTGTCTTTGCGCGATATCGTCAATTGCTTTCTGCCCGCAGAAGCTCCTCTGCATTCCATCCACATGGCAGGCAAAAGGTATTGGATTTGCATTCCGCCGTCTTTGCGCTTGAACGTGTTTCGCCAAATGAAAAATCACGCGTGTTATGTTTGCACAACGTCAGCGCGCAAAAAACTACTTTCTCCACTCCTTATGAGTCAGTCACAGACCTTTTCACAGGTCAACCTTTGCAGATTTCACAAATCTCCCTCGACCCCTCTCAAACTTTATGGATGAAACTATGACAGATACTTCACACTATATCGGTTTTGTTTCCACTCGTTTCGCAGGGACGGATGGCGTCTCGCTTGAAACAGAGAAATGGGCAACTGTATTGGAACGTCTTGGACATAAATGCTTTTACTTTGCGGGTGAATGTGACCGCCCCGCGCAGCAGAGTCTGGTCGTGCCTGAGGCGTTTTACCGTCATCCTGAAATTGACGCGATCAACGAGCAGGCTTATTCGGGCAGTTGGGTGGTGACAAAGGAAGCGCGTTCCGCCCACCCTGAAATTGCCGCGCTCTACAAGGATTTTTTCTCCATGTATGTGCGCCCGCCAGAGCTAACTCGCCGCGTGCATGAACTCAAGGAATATTTCAAAGAGCAGTTATATGAATTTGCCCATCGCTTTGCGTTGGAATTGCTCGTCATCGAGAACGCGGTGACAATCCCGCTTAACCTTCCGCTTGGTCTCGCGCTCACGGAATTCATCGCTGAGACTGGGTTCCCTACCATCGCGCACCATCATGATTTTCATTGGGAGCGACAGCGCTTTCACGTGAATTGTGTGGGCGACTATCTTGCGACTGCCTTTCCACCGAATCTGCCGTCTATTCGACATGTGGTCATCAACTCTATCCAGGCTCAACAGGTCGCTTCGCGTCACGGCCTGACCTCGCGCGTGATCCCCAATGTAATGGACTTTGACTCCCCTCCGCTTGGTCCTGATCCCTACGCTCAAACTGTGCGCGCAGACTTTGGCATCGAACCAGGTGAATACTTTTTCCTGCAACCTACGCGCGTGATCCAGCGCAAAGGAATTGAACATGCCGTGGAACTCGTGCGCCGACTCGAACTTCCCGCCAAACTTGTGATCTCACACGCCTCGGGCGATGAAGGCACAGATTACGAGCTGCGCGTGCGCGAGTACGCCCATCTGCTGGATGTCACTGTCCGTTTTGAATCCGATCAGGTGCAGGATGACCGCGGCTTAACGAAGGATGGACGCAAAATTTATACTCTCGGAGACGTATATCCCCAGGCGGACCTGATCACATACCCTTCAAGCATTGAAGGGTTCGGCAATGCCTTTCTTGAAGCCGTGTATTACCATCGGCTGATTTTGGTGAATAACTATTCGATTTATGAAGTGGATATCAAGCCCAAGGGCTTTCGCACAGTCTGGTTCGATGGCTTCATCAATACCGACACGCTCAATATGGTGCGTCAGGTTTTGTTGGACCCTGCGCTGGCGCAGGAATGGGCGGAGGAAAATTATCAACTTGCAAAGCGGCACTTTTCCTTCACAGTGTTGGAACGACGCCTGCAATCGATCCTCGCAGATTGTTTTGGGCAGCAGGTATGAAGATTGCCATCCTTCATTACTCAGTGCCGCCCATCGTTGGCGGCGTGGAAAGCGTCATTGCGCATCATGCGCGGCTGATGTCGGCAGATGGATATTCAGTCCGTTTGATAGCGGCGCGCGGCGAATCGTTGGGAGAAAGTATTCCGCTGACGCCGATCCCGCTGGCAGATTCCCAGCATCCGCGTGTGCTGGCAGTTAAGGAACAATTGGATTGTAATCAGGTGATCCAGGATTTTGATGCATTACGCGATGAATTGGCCCTTCAGTTGCAGAATGCTCTGTCCGATGTGGATGTTCTGATCGCGCACAATGTCTGCTCACTCAATAAGAATCTCGCTCTTACTGCCGCAATTCATAAGTTGCATATTAAGCGAAAATTTCCTCGTTTGATTATGTGGCATCACGACCTCGCGTGGACGACACCGCGTTATCTCCCTGAACTTCACAATGGCTATCCATGGGATTTGTTGCGAACGGATTGGGGCGGGACGTCATATGTCGTTGTCTCAGAACTACGCCGCACGGAATTAGCGGATTTGATGAAACTTGACCCTGCCTCCGTACATGTGATCCCCAACGGCGTCGACGCGGCGCGCTTTTACAAACTTGAATTACAAACACAAAAGTTAATCGAACAAATGCAAGTGATCGATGCCGCGCCCATCTTGCTCCTGCCTGTGCGCGTGACGCCGCGCAAGAATATTGAACTGGCGCTGCAAACGCTGGTGGAATTACATAAACACTTTCCAAAAGCCGCGCTTGTGGTAACGGGTCCATTGGGTCCGCACAACGCACGCAATCGTGAATATTTTGACACACTGCTGAAACTTCGCGCCCAGTTGGGCTTGCAGGGTTCGGCTCATTTTCTCGCTGAACTATCAGATTCCTTTTTGCCCGATGAAGTGATCGCCGATTTTTATCGCATTGCGGATGCACTGATCTTTCCCAGCCGCGAAGAGGGATTTGGCATCCCGTTGATCGAAGCCGCGTTCAGTCACCTGCCTGCATTTTGCGCGGATATTCCTCCCCTGCGCGAATTGGGATTAGGCGATGCAACCTTCTTTCCCCCCGATGAGAACCCCGCTGTTCTTGCGGGATTGATCGCAGACTACTTTCAATCCGCCGCGTCAGCGCGCCTTGCCATGCGTATCCGCTCCACATTCCGTTGGGAGGCGATTTATCAGGGATATATCGCGCCGATGTTGAAAGAGTATGAAAGTAAAGGATAAATCCATGCGAAAAGATTCCAAATTTGTTCCCATTCATACCATCCTGATTCCCTTTATACATGAAGGACCTGGGGCGCAGGCGCTCGAAGTTGCGCGCCATTTCGATGCAAAGATCATACTCGTGGGCGTGGTGGTTGTGCCTCTTGAAGAATCGCTTAGCGTGGGCGCGGTTGCGGCGCGTGCGTTGCGCAAGATGCTGCGTCAATATGGCAGGGAGGAATGTATCACAGCCAAGGCGCAAATCATCGTCTCGTATCAACCCTGGATGGAACTGGCAAGTTTTTTGCAGGATGAAAAACCCAACCTGCTCTGCCTTGAATGGGATTCGCACTTTCATGCTTTAGGTGTGACTGCAAGCGATGTGTTGATGCGCCCTCCCTGCGATGTGGCTCTGGTGAGTGGGAAAATGCCGGATAAACCGAAACAGGTCCTGGTCCCGGTGCGAGGCGGGCCGCATGCGGAGTTGGCGTTACGGGTGGGTTTGGGTCTGCATCCAAAAGGAGTGACGGCTCTTCACCTGCGTAGTACAGATGATCCCAAGGCAGGCAGCGACGCGCCCTTCAAGGGACTCGAAAGTGTCCTGAAGCAAATGCCTGAGGTGCAGAAACAGTTCGCAGTCACGGATGATGCGGCGCAGTTTATTTTGGAGAATAGTCAAAATGCAGATGTCATCATTCTTGGAACCACTTCACAGCCTGTCACAAGTTCGGCTTCTCTTGGTCCATTTGCAGATCGTATTCTGCGCGAAGCGCCCGGCGCAGTGATTGCAGTAAAAAGCGGACGCCCACTGCCTCAAGAGGTTTATGATGAGCGCGCGGGTGTGCAAGCCATTTCCATTCTGGTGGATAAATGGTTTGCAGAGAATACATTCCACGCAGATGAATTCAAACAACTGGATGAACTTCTCTCGCTTAAACGCGAACAGGGCGTCACGATCAGCCTTGCATTGCCCGCCTTGAATGAGGAGGAAACGGTCGGAAATGTCATAACGACGATCAAGGATGAGTTGATGACGCGCGTCCCCCTATTGGATGAGATGGTTTTGATCGATTCAGATTCGACGGATCGAACGCGTGAGATTGCCGAAGGGTTGGGCATTCCAATCCATATTCATCAAGGGATACTCCCCAACTTCAGAGCGAGGGATGGAAAGGGTGAAGCGCTCTGGAAGAGTCTATACTGCACACACGGCGACATTCTCATATGGATCGATACAGACATTGTGAACATCCACCCGCGCTTTGTGTATGGGTTGGTCGCCCCACTATTGCTCAGGGAGGAAATACAATTTGTCAAAGGCTTTTACCGCCGACCTTTGAAGGTTGGGAGCAAGATGCAGGCTGGCGGTGGAGGAAGAGTCACCGAGTTAACGGCGCGTCCGCTGCTTAATTTGTTCTATCCGGAACTTTCCGGGATCATCCAACCTCTTTCCGGTGAATATGGAGGCAGGCGCAAAGCGCTGGAGCAACTCCCATTCTTTTCAGGGTACGGAGTCGAGATCGGTTTGTTAATTGATGTGTTCGAAAAGTTCGGCATTAGCGCAATCGGTCAGGTGGATCTGCAGGAACGCATCCATCACAACCAGTCATTGGAGGCTCTGAGCAAAATGTCATTCGCGATCATCCAGGCTGTGATCAGAAAACTTGAAAAACGATACGACCAAAGTTTCCTGGACGATGTGAACAAGACAATGAAATTGATCCGCTATGAGCGAGAAAGGTTCTTTCTGGACGTCGAAGAGATTGCGGAAGGCGAACGTCAACCCATGTTGGAGGTGGAGGAATATAAAGCCAAGTTTGGGAAAGCCTGAGTGAAATTTTCATAATATTCGTGACTTGCGAAGTTACCAGTATCCTGTATACTATTCTTTATGAATGGTTTTTTCACCTCATAGGAGGTTTTGATGGATAACTCTTCGATTAAATTACTAATGCTCGCTGTCGTTCAGGAACAGGACCTTGATACTGCCACCCGCGCGCTGGGACAATTAAGCCTGCCTGTTGTGTATTTATTCAGCGCAGGCGGGTTCCTCGGCAGGCGCAACGCCACGCTATTGATCGGGCTGCGCGAGGGAAAGGAAGAGGTCGCGCTTAAATCACTCGAGGATTCCTGCCGCCAGCGAATCGAATATCTCACCCTGCCACTGGAAGGTTCGCCCCTTCCCATGCCGACGCCGGTTCCCGTTACCGTAGGCGGCGCGACCGTTTTCACGTTACCTGTCGAACTCTTTGAGGAAATATAAATTGCGAGACCCTAAAGGTTTTCGCGAAGCGCACCCTTAGGGTCTGTTATGAGGAGATGAGATTATGAAAATGATTGTCCTGATCGTCAAAGACCATGACTCTGACTCCATTACGCAGGCGCTTACATCTGCGGAGTATCGCGTTACGCGCGTGGCATCCACGGGCGGTTTCCTGCGGAGCGGGGTGGTAACGCTTCTAATCGGCATCAAGGATGAGCGCGTTGAGTCGGCGTTGCAATTGATCCGTGAAAAATTGACTCCCCTGCCATCCGGTGAAAAGCGCGCCACGTTATTCGTCGTTCCAGTAGAAAGATTCGAGCAGGTGTGATGTTTTCTTCTGAGGTATTCATGAATAAACATCTTCGACCTGTCCTTGCATTTATCATGTTGGCAATCGTCGTATTTGCTTGCGCCTCTCCCCTGACAGGCGGCGAAACTCCGTCTTCTTCGTCCGATACGGTGGCAACTGTCGTTGCCATGACGTTACAAGCCCTAACCCCTGAGGCTGATGGGATAACACCCGAACCCGAAACGCCTGCCGGCTTGCTCCCGCGTACGTTTTATTATTTGGGCACGGACAGCGCAGGTCTCACACAGGTCTTCCACATCGAAAAAGACGGCAAGACCACGCATCAAGTCACGTCCGAGACTGTAAATGTCGGCAATTATGATGTCTCTCCTGTGGATGGAAGCGTGGCGTATGTAGTGAACAATCAAATATTTCTGATCAATGCCGATGGTACGGGGCGCCGTATGATTGTTGACGGCGGTCCTGTGGACGAAAATTCCCCATACACAAACAATGTATCGAATCCTGTTTTCTCCCCCAACGGGCAAACGCTTGCATATGGTCACAAGGGCTTGAGTTTTTTTTCGCTGGTGAGTAATGTTTCGAACAGGATGATTGAAAATCAAATAGACGAGGTATCCGGCCTCCCCATCCCGCGCGAATTGTATTCGCCCGATAAGTATTCACCCGATGGAACAAAACTGCTCATTACACTCGGTTACTACGAGGGCGCCTCTGCCGCGATCTATTATCCGAATGGCAATGCGCTGGTAAGACTCACCGGCGATGAGGGTGCGCTGATCTGCTGCGGTGAAGAGGAATGGACACCCGATGGGTCCGCTTTTTATTCCGCCAATCCCAGTATGGGCATGTTTGGCTCCGGCCTGTAGAAAATCGATGCCTCCAACGGCGCAGTGACCACGCTCATTCCCGGGGATGCGGGCGCAGGCATGTATAACATTCCTGACGAACCTTATCTTGCGCCCGATGGTCAACTGTATTTCTTCTTCGCAAAAGTGTCCACTCCAGATGGATTTGTCACTCGTACGCCATTGCAACTCGTCCGTTCCGCGTCGGATGGCGTGACGGGCCGCACAGTGATCAGCGAGGAAAATTTTCAGTTGATGAATGAAGCCCTGTGGGCGCCCGATGCGAGTTTTGTCATTGTGGCTTACGCACCGATTCAGGAAGTCTATTCCGGCGGGCAGGCGGAGATCGTTTATTTGGATGGACGTCCGCCTGTGGTGTTGACGCCGTTCGCCCAGCAAATGAAATGGGGACCGTAATATGCTTGGACGGGGTCTGAGACCCGTCCATACTTTTATTCCACCACAAAATTATCAATCAACCTTGTCTTTCCCAGGAACACTGCCATTGAAAGCAAGGTCTTCCCTTTTACGATATCCAATTCCTCGAGCGTCTCGTAATCCGCGCATGAGACGTATTGCATTTTCACCAATTGCTCAGAAGCAGTAAGTTCTTTCATGATCTGCCGCAATTTTTCCGCATCGCGCTCGCCTTTGTCGTACGCGTCCTTCGCGGCGCTCAACGAGCGGAACAACACGGTCGCAGCTTTGCGCTGTTCGGGGTCAAGATATACGTTACGGCTGGACATCGCCAATCCGTCCGGCTCGCGCACGATCGGGCAGACCACGATCTCAATCGGGAAATTCAAATCCCGGGCCATCTGGCGAATGACAGCCGCTTGTTGCGCGTCCTTCTGGCCGAAATATGCCTTGTGCGGCTGGACCCCGTTGAATAACTTGGCGACGACGGTTGCGACGCCCTTGAAGTGACCGGGCCTCATCGCGCCCTCCAGCGGACGAGTCATCGCTTCTACCTCCACCCAAGTCTGGTACCCTTGTGGATACATGATCTCGGCTGACGGCATCCAAACCAAGTCTGTGCCGAGCGGCTCGATCAATTTCAGGTCATGGTCGAGGTCGCGCGGGTATTTGGAAAGGTCTTCGTTTGCGCCAAATTGCGTCGGGTTGACGAAGATGGAGACAACAACATGATCACACTCATCCCTTGCACGGCGGATCAGGGAGAGGTGCCCCTCGTGCAGGTATCCCATTGTTGGAACCAGGCCAACCGTCCCTGAGAATGGGAGGCGGGCAGAACGCAGTTCTTCAAATGTCGAGACAACTTTCATATCACCCAAATTTCCTTGTTGCTGGATTAGAAAATCTGTGCTAGACTTACGGTACAAACCATCTAGTACAAAGGAGAAAATATGGCATACGGATTCACAAATTCCAAAGGTGTGACCTACTACTTACACACCAAGAAGTCCATGACATCCACAGGCAAGGAACGCACCCTGTTCTTCTTCGCGAAAGAGATCAAGGAAGGCTCCCTGGATGCAGTACCCGCCGGTTACGATGTCGTCGAAATGAAGACCGGCTTGCCCGTCCTCAAGAAGGCGGGAGGCGCAACAGAAGCCGTTGCGGAAGCCTCCTCAGAAGCCGCCGGGTAAATAAAGTATAACTCTGTTCCACAACCAAATATGTTTATTTTAGAGTAAAAGGAGACTAACATGACACGTAACATTGCCTCTAAAAGTTTGAAACAAAAGAAAGCGAGGGAGACATGCCAGCATTAAATCGCGTGCAACTGATCGGTAATTTGGGCAAGGATCCTGAAAGCAAGTTCACCCCTACGGGAAAGAAAGTGGCTCATTTTAGTGTAGCCGTCAGCAATCGCTGGAAGAGCAAGGAAGGCGAGATGAAGGAATACACCGAATGGGTCAATGTCGAAGCCTGGGGACGGCTCGGTGAGGTCTGCCAGCAGTATCTCAAGAAGGGCAGTCTTGTATACGTTGAAGGCCGTTTGAAAACCGACAAGTATGAAGATAAAGGCGAGACCAAATACTATACAAAAGTCGTCGCGCTCGCTCTGCAATTCCTCGATAAGAAAGGGAAGGAAGAGCCGATGATGACGGTGGAAGAGGAAGCCGCAGATTACGAGGCCTAGCAAGTTCGTAATGCGTGATACCTAATCCAACGAATCCAAACAAAGCGCAAAACGCGAGTTGAAACCGCGTTTTGCGCTTTGTAGTGGTTAAGTAATAAGTGATAAGTTATGATGAATGACAAAAAGTCTTGTAAC
>CAZIYY010000140.1:0-3849 GCA_964543585.1 uncultured Anaerolinea sp.
ACAGTAGTTTATCTTGTTTAGTCCTACTGTCCAAATTTTGGGGTGCATTACACAGCTTAAATCCTCAATATAGACCCAAGGATAATAATCGGTCAGATGGGTCAACTGCTTGATATCCCCAGCTTCTGTAACGCCAAATAATTCATAAGAGGGATACTCTTTTACCTTTGAAAGCAAACTAGGAGCGAAGGCGAACTGCTTTCCATCTAGTGACCAACGCGGTATTGCATTCAAATCATCAGAAATTTGGAAATTAGTAACTTGGCTTTTGTGTTGAATATCCCAAAGCACATAATAGAAGGGACCAGATACGCCTCCTTCAAGATAAACCACCCGCGTTAATGTCATATTGTATGCAGATACACCCCAGCCATCCCAATCGGGCCATGGTGAGGGGTTGTAGATATTAGGATAGTCTACTTTCACAATTTGTCTTTCTCCTGTGAACGGATTGAGCACAAGAAAATCTGGATTGTAATCTATGACGGAACTAGGCTCGCCTTGTGGGATCATTCTAATGATTAGGTTCTCGTTGTCCAACCATCTGAATGCTCCCCATTCACTTTCCCAGGGTAAAGTCTTGTAAATTTGGTTGTTGACTCCTGCCACAATTAGGTTGGCATCGGGTTGATTAAACTCACCCTCGTAATAAGCTATCCATTTTTGATTTGGCGAGACAGAAAATTCTAGAAGGGCTTCATTTGGTTTATTTATTTGGGTCATTACCATTGTCGCCATATTCATTTGATAGCTACCATCTGATAACGGATGGAGGATCAGGTTTCCAATTGATTTCAAATTAGCCATATTGGTCTCTAGCTTTGGACATTCAAACTTGAGATTTGCATAGGATGAACTAGGCGGTATGCGCGTTGCTGATGTTGGGTTCGATTTGTTGCAGCTTGCCAGCAAGGAAAATAACAATAAACAAGCAAATATTTTTGTTTTGTTTGCCATTAGTTGTCTCCAAAATTTCCACTGGCAGGATTATTTACAATGACAGGATTAGGAGCCTCATAACAGTCTAATTCTTTTTTCCAACAATTTTGCTGGTTTGTTGAAGCATAAACTGCAGCCCCATCATTGACTCCGGTAAAGTAATAAATGCTCCTTGGGTCCCCATCGGGATATACATGATAGGCGTACCGCTTCATATATTTACTTTCTGGATTTTCTGCTTCTCTATTTATTTTTATCACCCAAGCAGCGTCATTTCCATACACTGAAAGCGCATTATCTTTATCTAAATTTAAACTCGAAGGATGTAATGCCTTATTTCCCATTTCCAATGCGATTTCAATTTCTTTATTTTGGTCGCCATGATAAGATGAAAATTCACTGATATCTTTCGTCCCTCTTACATACGCATCAAGAATAAGTCCAACACTTTGGGACTGAGCTCCCCATTGATTTGCAGCAGCGTTCTGTGAACACTGTCCCATCGAGCAATATGCAGGGTTCCAGCCACCTATATACAACTGTTGAGCAGTTAGCTCTGCGGTCAGATTCTCATTAATATCCATGCCTGCTCCCTCATGCACAATCATCAAGCCTATAAACACTTCAAAAGTGAATTTGTATATTGGTTGATTTGGATGCTTTTGCCACCATCCATCAGGGTAACCTTTCATCTTGTTATACAGAGTCATTACTTCGTTTCCTCCATACGGTGACGTTATTGGGTGTATACCCTCACCAACAGTTAGTGTACATATGGGAACAACTGGTGTATTTGTTGGCGCTTGAGTTTGCGTTGATATTGGGCTTGGCGTCGAACTTGGTGCCTGAGATGCAATCGGAGAGGGAGTTGATGTTGCTGGCGGTGTTGTTGGTTCTTGCGTTGGCACAGGTGCAGGTCTACAGGCGGACAACGTGATCCCCACCGTCACAATCATTAACAACAAGACCAAGAACATTCCATCCTTACCACCTTTCTTCTTGCGGCTGTAGAACATGGACAGCAACCCCAACGGTCCAACAACTGCTCCAATGGGATTCCAAGGAGTGTAAGGATTGGTGCTGTTCGGGTTGACACCTCTAGTTAAGAATCTGCCTGTGGCTGGATCATAATACTGTCCATTGCCCACGTAAAGCAATCCAGTGGCGGCGTCCATGACGCCGCCGAAGTAACCATAGGTGAAATTGCCCGTGCCGTAGGTTTCAAGCGTATCACCCCAAGGGGTGTAGCGTGAAGATAAGGTAATTTCTCCGAGTGCATCTGTCAATTGGCGCGGGGTATTTGAGCCATCAGGTAACGAGTAATTCCAGACGTTTGTCTTTTCGCCAATTGCACCGCGTCCATAGAGATAGTAAGTGGTGTTGCCTGATGAATCGGCGGTAAGAGGTTGATCGCCATCCATCACGTAGTGCGCGATCACACCTGCGGCGTCCATGCTCAGGCGTTGACCGAGTCCGTTGTAAGCCATTTCGCCTGATCCATTGATAAACTATAGAAAGGCCGACTCCTGAAGTTAGCTCCTTAAGAAAATGGATATTCTTTTAACCAAGTTCCTAGGTCCAAAAAAACCACGGCGTGTATATTATCATTGTGATGACGGTGAAGAAATATTGACCAAAGTGGGCAAATCGATTTCGGTCTCAGAATAACTATTAAGATCAACCATCATAATCTTTGATTTTCCGCTATGCTTTAAGACCTCTTTGTCGAATATAATGCGATGACCGTCAGGCATCCACGATGCCCGCGAATACAGTAGTCCATCAGTTGTTATTCTTGTCACTTCAAAATCGTCAATGTTTAATATGAACAAATCGAAATCTTGTTCGCTAAAATCCTTTGGGTCTGCTAAAAACAATATTTTTTTTCCATCTGGAGACCAATCAAGGGCAATTTCCTCTGATGAAAACGTATTTGTTAGTCTTTTTTCATCTGTGCCATCGGCTTTGACCGTATAAATAGCGAAATGCTTGGTAATATTACTGTCGTCAAGTCTATTTGAAATAAATGCAATATGTTGACTGTCAGGCGACCAAGCTGGACTGATATCATAGTTACCGAAGGTGAGTTGTCTGAGGTTTGAACCATCCGAATCTATTACGAAAACATGCGGAATGCCTCCATTGCGATTTGATACAAATGCAATATGTTTACCATCAGGAGACCACGTAGGCATGCTATTTAAAGATGGATTCTCCGTCAGTTGTTTCGTGTTAGAACCACCTATATCCATGATAAAGATATCAGTTTTGACTGAACTATAATGATTATTCTCAAGATAGTTTCGGTTTGACACAAAAACAACATATTTACCATCTGGGGATAATGATGGGAAATAATCATTCGCTTTATTAAAAGTTAATTGTCTTACTATAGAGTCTTCTAGGTTTTGAATATATATATCCTGATTGTCACTCTGTTTACTCACGAAGATTATTGAACTCGACTCACTTTGACTTGAACATGCAGACGTAAGTAGCAACATCAAGGTAAAGATTAAACCGTATTTCATGAAATTCTCCATAAAAGATTATATTGCAAAATGGTTAGTCTCTTTCAATTACTGGGTAACCTGGATTGTCTTGAAGGCGTGGGAGACTTTCAAAGCGCGTATATCCCATTTCTTGAAGCACCGTCAGCATGTCATATTGCGAATTGACCACTGCATTTAATGTATCAAGTCGAATTGAGTGCAACAAGATGACTGGGTTGTCAGGTCGACCCTTTGCTTCCAATTCTTGTTTCAGATTCTGAATAATGTCGTTAGGAGTTTGTGCGCCCTCTTCTGGAGCAATAGTCCACTCGTAATAGTACCAGTTTTCATAACCCGATATTGGGTTTTGCGGAAAATTTCCTCTTGGGGCACGTAATAGTTTCGGAAGGTTTGCACC
>CAZIYY010000140.1:3859-14288 GCA_964543585.1 uncultured Anaerolinea sp.
CAGGTAAGGCTTGTTCTAGTGCTTCTCTAACTAGATCAACCTCGTTTTTTCCACCATCGGACTGCAAATTCCAATCAATATCATGGTTCCAGCCATGAATTCCGATAGCATGTCCAGAGTTGTATAGTAGGCTCACAACAGGTGTATTTTCTAATGCTTGTAGAGAAACTAGGTCGGGCCCATTAAGGTTTGGTATACAAGGAAGGCTTATCCTAGGAAATCCTCCGCTAGAAGTTCCAGAAAGGAAAAATGTTGCTCGTGCTCCTCTTTGTTGTAAATACAAAGCAATTTGTGGTGTGACAGATGGATCAGGTCCATCATCGAAGGTAAGGTAAACTGTCTTGCCCGTGTTTGTAGGTGTTGGGCTTGGTTCTGGAGACGGGCTGGGATTTGGCGTTTCCGGAGGAATAGTTGGCGGGATTGGTAAAGGTGGGAGAGGTGAAGGCCCGCACGCGGACAGCGTCATCCCCACAGTTCCAAGTACGAGCAACAGAACCAAAAATGTTCCAAGGCTGCTTCCTTTTTTCTTTCTTCCTGAGAATAGCGCAATTAATCCTAATGGACCAACTATCGCTCCGATAGGATTCCAAGGCGTGTAAGGATTCGTGCTGTCAGGATTGACACCACGTGTTAAGAATCTACCCGTTGACGGGTCATAGTATTGCCCATTACCAACGTAGATCAAATTCGTGGCAACATCCAATATACCGCCGAGATAGCCATATGTAAAGTTGCCCGTGCCGTAAGCATCGAGAGTTCCGCCCCAAGGGTTGTAACGAATCGAGAGAGTTACATCTCCCTGCGTATCCGTCAATTGACGAGGTGTATTCAATCCGTCAATTAATGCAAAATTCCAGACATCTGTCTTTTCGCCGATGGGACCAAGACCATAGAGGAAGGTAGTTACATTCCCACCAGAATCAGCCGTGAGCGGACGGTCGCCATCCATCACGTAGTGAGAGATTACACTGGCGGCACTCATGCTCAGGCGTTGACCGAGTCCGTTGTAAGCCATTTCAGCTTGCGTGTCCCAGCTGGTGCCGTTGTGTGCTTCCACTTGCACGAGATTCCCTGCCGTGTTGTAGGTGTAGCGTTTCGCGCCGCTGGCAACATTTCCGTTTGGCAGAACTTCGGTGAGACTGCCATTGGCATCATAGATATATTGCCAGGCTTGCCCTGAGCCTGTCGAAGGGTCGCCATCTTGCTGGGCAGTGACGAGTTCGTTGGCAACGTTGTAGGTGTACGTGGTCGTTATTGTGCCAGAGCCAAGATTCTGTTGCATCTGCAACACGTTCCCAGAGGCATCATAAGTGTAACTGAAGTTGCGTCCATCGCTATAGGCCGCGTTGGTGATGCGGTGCAGGGCATCGTAGGTATAGTCAATGGTGAGAGGACCTGCCGGGATGGGTGTAGGTGTTTGCGAAGCAGTTGGCGTAAAGGTAGGTGTTAGAGTATCTGTCGCCGTAGGGGTGAAAGTTAAAGTAAGTGTAGGCGTATCGGTTAATGTTGGTGCTGCAGTGTTCGTAGCAGTTGGAGTCAGTGTTTGTGTAGGTGTATAAGTTGCAGTGGCCGTCTGCGTAGCGGTCGCTGTGGAGGTGAAGGTTGGTGTAACCGTGGCAACAGGCGCAAGAGCAGAAATCCTGGCAACAAAAGCTTCGCTATACGCGCCTCCGCCGAAAGCGGTGTCATAAGCGCCCTGGGTAGTGGGGAAATCGGAAGAGAGGGTGGAACCGGTGATATACATGTTGCCAGTGCCATCGAGTGCAATCGCATTGCTGTAATCCTCCCAACTCCCGCCCAGGTAAGTGCTGAATGCAAGTGTATTACCTGAAGCATTGAGGATTGTGACAAAGGCATCTGCGCATGGCGATGCACTGCATGAATCGGCTCCTTTCGTCGCCTGTATCGCATCCAAGACCGGAAAGGTTGTGGATTTGGTGTAGCCGGTCACGTAGGCTTTGCCGGAATTGTCCAAGGCAATCCCTGCACCCATCTCATCGCTGCTGCCACCCAGGAAGGTGCTATAGCTCAGGCTATTGCTGGTAATGTTGAGATGGGTAACAAAGGCGTCAAAACACGTATCTGCCCCGCAGGCGCCGTCAACTACATTGTCAATGGGGCTGACGCGTGGGAAGTTGGTCGAGTTGGAATAACCGGTAAGGTAGACCTGGTTTGCTCCGCCCAGGGCAATCCCTAATCCAACGTCATTCTGACCCCCTCCTAAATACGTGCTGTAGAGCAGGGAGGCAGTCCCGCTCGCCGTAGGACTGAGTTTGGTTACGAACACATCGGAACTGCCGGATCGCGCTGCCTGGTATGGGGTCAGAGTCGGAAAATCGTTGGAATACGTATCGCCAGTAACGTACACAGATCCATTGGTGTCAACGGCAATATCCATGCCTTCATCGTGCTTGTTGCCTCCCAGGAAGGTGCTGTAAACCAGCGAATTGGTACCGGTATTGGCAGGGTCGATCTCTGTTACAAAGGCGTCCTTACATGGGGCTGACGAGCAGGTTCCTCCACCGAAGGTGTTGTCATAGGCACTGAACGTCGGAAAAGCGCTGTCCTTGGTCAAACCCGTCAGGAAAATTTGACCGCTGGGACCAATCGCTACGGCTCTGGCTTCGTCATCATTGCTGTTGCCTAGATACGTGCTATAACGGAGTGCGCTTCCATCGGCTGAAAGTTGAGTCACAAACACATCATCGCACAACGCCCCATCACAGGTTCCACCCGCGTAGGTGCTGTCATAAGCATTCAGTGTCGGAAAGTTACTCGACTCGGTCTCTCCAACAATGGTGATGCGGTTGCTGCCATCCAGGGCAATATCCCAGGGGTGGTCATCCTGATCCCCACCGATGTAGGTGCTATACAGCAGGGTATTTCCAGAGGCATTGAACTTGCTCACAAAAGCATCTTCTTTAGGCAAGTTTGTCTGGAAAGGGGTGACTGTCGGGAAATCAGTTGATGTAGTGGGACCGGTCAGATAAGAGTTGCCGTTTGCATCCAGAACGATGGATTGGCCTGTATCGGCTTTGATGCCTCCCAGATAGGCGCTGTAGTCTAGCACTGGATCGATCACAAGCGGCAGGGTTGAATCGTAACCATCGGGAAGCAGGAAACTTACCTTGCCGTTCTTGTCAAGCGCATACTGTACCGTGACCGGCACTTGCACTCCATTGATCTCCTGCCAGGCAATGGGCGCGCGCTCGATCAGTGTAGAACCGGTTTCGCCCTTTACCGGTGCAGGGAGGTTAAGTGCCAGGTTCCCAGATTCATCTATGCTTATTTTATCCACGCCTTTATAGCGCCAAATGATGGCTGATGGATCAGCGCCGGGCGCGACTTGGAACAGGCTCTTGAGATTCCCATTCGTTCCTTCATAACGCAATTCGATTCCCGGATAGAGCTCGCGATAGGCAATTCCCGAATAGGTCGGCAAGCCCGTGAGCCATTTGGATGGATTGCTGCCTTTCAGGTAATTTGCCACTCCAGGCAGTTGTGCTGTACCCGCTACTTCGGGTTTTGGATTGGCGCCCTGATATTGGATTCGCACCACACTCGCTGGGCGAAGATCGTAGCGAATCTTGTCTTTCTCTCCATGGCTTTGCGCGGGGACTTTTACCGGATTCAACAGCGAAAGCACCACTTCTCCCGGCGTGAAGAACAACTTGCCGCCGAGTCCCTGTACCTGGAATTTCACCGCCTCATTCTCCTGACCCTGATTGGGTATAAAGGACAGAGGCAGGTGTTCGAAACTTGCCTGTTGCGAAGCGATTTCATGCGGAGCCTTTGGCGCCGCCGGCACAATAAAGGATGCAAATTTATCTTTGTTCGAAGCAGATGGGTTTGCCAGGCTTTGCGAAGCTGGCAAAGTATCGGGGCTGAGGGAGGCAAGTTGCTGGGGGTTCTGCAGAAGCTCAATCGCCTGAGTGAGGTTGCCGGTGGGATCGTAATTATAATTGTAAGAGGCTAGCGCATTTGCGCCCATTCCATGCTGTAATTCCACAAGCCGCCCGGCTTCATCATAAGTATATTGCGAAGAAACTCCATTTGGGCGGGAGACAGACGATAACCGTCCAGCCGCGTCATATGTATATCCCGTATTCTGATTATCCCAGTCCGTCACACCAGTGAGATGATTGAGGTCGTCATAAGCATAAGAAACTGTTTTGCCATCAGGATATGTCAATCCAGTGCGATTGCCTGCCGCATCATAGCCATAGCCGATCGTGTTGCCGAACGCATCCGTGACGGAGACAGGGCGATTCAGATCGTCGTAAGTCCAGGTTGTCGTCCCTAATCCATCGGTCATGCCAATGCGTTGCCCGGTCGCATCGTAAGTGAAGGTCACATCGGGTTCCGTGCCCGGGTAATCAATGGAGGTCAGTTGTCCCGCCGCGTCGTAACCATATTGGATAGTTTGATTCTTTGCGTCGGTTGCGGAGATGCGGTTGCCCGCCAGATCGTAGCTGTATGACCAGGTATTCTCAAGCGGGTCTTTCTTCTGGATTACGCGATTGAGCGCGTCGTACCCGTATGTGGTGACGTTCCCATTCGGGTCTTTCACCGACACGCGGTTGCCTACCGCGTTATATGCAAACTCGTAGCGGACGTTGGTCTGCGCGTCTGGCTGGACCCCGGGCTTGTGGTTCAAGATGACGGCAGTCTGCCTGTTCAATTCATCATATTGATAATGTGTTACCACCCCATTGGCGTCAATCGTATCGAACAAGTTGCCGAGCGTGCCGTAAATTGACTGTGTCGTGTTACCCGATGGATTGGTAACAGTTTTCTGGCGGTTCAACGCGTCATAAGTAAAGGTTGTCGTATGTCCAAGCGCGTCGGTCGCTGCGATTAGATTTCCGCCTGCATCGTATATATTCGTGGTCGTATTCCCGTTTGCATCCGTAGTAGTCGCTGGGCGGTTGAGAACGTCGTAGGTGGTCGTAACGGCGTTGCCATTGGCATCTGTGCGCGAAAGGACATTGCCCAGGACATCATAGGTTGTGTGAGTAGTATTGCCATCAGCATCCGTCACAGCGATCACGCGGTCAAGCAGGTCGTAAGTATAGGTTGTTCGTCGTCCCGCCGCGTCGATGGCAGCAGTACGCCGCCCGTATGAATCATATTCCGTCTGCGTTACACGGTTGAGTGGGTCGGTCGTGGCAATCAATCGCCCGGCGGTATCATATGTATATGTTGTTTGATTTCCAGGCGGGTCTATCGTGGCGATACGATTGCCTGCGGTATCGTAGATGGTTTGAGTGATTCCGCCGTTCGGGTCAATCGTGCGGATCAAACGATCCAACGCATCATACTCATATTGGGTCGTCCTGCCCAGCTGGTCTGTGCGCGTTGCGACATTGCCACTTTCATCATATGTAGTTGTTGTAAAGTTATCCAGCGGATCAACAACCTTGATCACTCTCCCAAGCTCATCGTAATGGAAGACTGTTGACCTTCCCAGAATATCCGTTACTGTGGATGTATTATTACTGACGTTGAAGGTCGTCGCGCCGGAATAGAGACCCAAAGGATTGATGGTCTTGATCAATCGGCCTGTGGCGTCATATTCATAGGTTGTTGTGTGAAGAAGTGGATCTGTCGTGGAAATAAGGCGGCCAGCCGCATCGTAGGTATTTGTCGTAGTGTTCCCGGCGGGATCGATCGTCTGAAGTAGGCGGTCTGCATCATCGTATATATATTGAGTTGTGCGGCTAAAGGTATCGGTGACTGCAATCTGGTTGCCTCGTGAATCGTATTCGTATTCTGTGACGATGTTATACAGGCTTAGATCGTTCTGCGGGCGACTGGGATCATAATTCTGTGTCACGCGGATCAATTTCCCGGCAGCGTTGTATTCGTTGTGCGTTACGCGCCCGCGTGGATCAGTCGTGTCAACCAAACGTCCGAGTGAATCGTAAGTGTAGTCCCAGATATTATCACTTGGGTCGGTCATCGCAATTCGCTGGCCGAATGAATCATAGGTGTAAGTAGTAACCCGGCCAGACGTATCTGTTACTGATTCCAAATAGCCTTCGGGGGTGTAGGTGTACGTGGTATCACCACCCAGCGCGTCTTCACTGCTGGTCAGCAATTTACCGTTGTACGTGTAGGTTATAGTGAAATTGCGCGCGTCGGTGACCGAGGTGAGATTGTTCAGAGAATCATAGGCATAGTCTGTTGTGTTGCCAGCCGGGTCGGTTTTCGACAGCAAGTTGACACCATCCGCGCTCCATGTCATCTGTAACGTCTGATTGGCATCATTTGTAATCTCAGTTGGGCGAAAATCGTCATTGAAGGTTTTGGTTTCCGTCCTGCCAAGCGGGTCAATACTCTGAATGGCAATATCATGCTCATTGTATTGATGTTCATCTTTGTGACCCAAGGCATCATAAACCGATGTGCTTCCATCGCTATTGTAAATAATGGATGCGATGAGGTTTCCTTCGCCGTCATACTGACGCGTGGCGCGGCCTTGCTCATCGTATTCGGTGGTAACCGTTTCTTTACCTGCTGGGTCTTTGCTCCGTGTCATGTGATGACTGGAATCGTAGACATAGGTCCATGTTTGTCCAAGTACATCTGTGGCGGATACCAAATCCCCGGCTGCATCATAGCCATAGGAAACCTGTTGGTTCGCATGATTGCTGACCGAGTCAATCCGGCCCTGTGCATCGTAACTGATTTGAATGAAGCGCGACCCATTATCGGCACTGACTTTTGTTAATTGACCCTGGGTATTGTAGTTGTAATCGAACGCATGTCCCTGGCCATCTTTACGTAAAATTAAACGACCAGATTCATTGAATTGGAAAACGGCTTGTTGAGAATCGGTAAGAGTATAGGTAATGGGTGTTGTGGGAGATTTTGTAAGCGATGCAATAACTCCAGGTCCCGGGCTGAAGCTTCCATTCGCTTCGATCTTGAACAAGAATTGATTACCGAGCACGCTCTGGAATAGGATGTAATCCTCCATCCCGCCTGGGTCGGTTGGGAAGATAAGTTTCGCTTCATGGTTATGCGTCCAGCCATAACCTAAAACACCAGCATTGCCCAAGGCGCCGGTTGTATATGATCTTTGGAAGACCAGATCGCCCGCTGAGGTGGGGAAGGTTAGATCAGCGAGTGTAAAGGAAGATACGCCTGTATGGGTGTTTATAGGATCTCCACAGGATCCTTGTGTAGAACAAGACGTTATACTAACACTGTTATCAGTTTCAACGACCGCCTGAATTGTTGAGGTTTTACTCTGGCCGGAATTGAGGGTTGAGCCTGGATAAACATCAGTTGCAGGATTGAAGATGGGAACTGTCGAAGCGTTACAGGCATACGTCTGCTGAACGATTTGTTGCGCGCTGGTTTGAGAGTCGGCACATACATAAGTTGTCGCCTGGCTTACATTAACTTCCAGTTTATATTCGGCCGCGCTTACATAATGAGCGTCATTACTATGCTGCGTCTCCAAGTGGACAGTTTGCGAGACATTCCCGGCAACTCCATTTTTCCAACTACTGATCGGAATATCATAGATTTTTTGCCCGTTGGGTATCATGTCGGTGAACGAGCCGATCAAAAAGTCATTGAGGCTAACCTGACCGCTATGATTTAGAACATTGTCATGAGGCTGATAAGTTATTTTCAACTGCGCCGATGATATGTTACTCGACGAGAGAAACGCCGGAACTTGAATCGAGGTATTGATTGCGGGGCGATTAGTACAGTACCAGTCGCCGTTTTCGAAGGCCATTGTACAACCCTGCAGTGGAACCGCAACGATCTGCCTGTTCACTCCACAGGATGTGTGAGCCGCCTCTGTACTTTTCGTGATTCC
Source organism: uncultured Anaerolinea sp. (assembly GCA_964543585.1). GTDB lineage: Bacteria > Chloroflexota > Anaerolineae > Anaerolineales > Villigracilaceae > Defluviilinea. The sequence continues at coordinate 11,697 of CAZIYY010000140.1, forward strand.
TGCTCCAGTGGCCTCCAATGCAAAGTTAATGTCGCCAGGATCGGGAAGCTGGGTCGTCAGATTTGATGATGTTTTGCTTGCCTGCTCAGTGAATCCGCCTGCTGATAAAATGGGGTAAGTGACCAACAACAATTGATCTTGGGCAGTATGAGCTTCCTCTGAGGCATCGTGGTTGATTGCATTTGAAGCGGTAGTTGCTTGAGGAGAATTTATTGAAGCCACCAAGTTGGCGTGCGCAACAGCATCGTCGGCGGTGAAGATGGGGTATGCTACCACTTTTATGGATTGGCCCGTCTCTAAACGTGCATGATCCATGCTTGGTTGAAGCAAGATTTTCGCAGGTAAGCCTGTGGCAGGGTCAATGGCTTTCAGAGAAACGTCTGTAATGGGCTTGCCATAGTTGGTGATGACGTATGTGCGTCCCAGTGTAACCGGGTTAAAAGCCTCAGTATCTTCGACAATTGTGAAGTTGCCATCGCTCAATACTGTGAGATGCAAATTCATGTTGTCATAAATTGGGGTTCCAGTTTCATCTGCTACCAGCAAAGCGCTCAAATCATAAGTATTTGATTGGGCATCTTGTGTATGGATTGCCAATGTCACTTGCCGTGTTTCGCCTGGTTGCAGAGTAATCGTCTGATCCTGACTGCCGCTGTCCACAAAGTTGGCCATAATGTCATCGTAAGGATTGGTGACTGACACCTTTAAAGTATGAGCTAGGTTGTCATCATTTCTTACACTGATACTTCTTCGCTGGTCATAATCACGGTCGACTGTTAAGTTCTGGTTGCGATTGACGAAGACAATACCATTGCCCACAGTAAATTGACGATGTGTGCTAGTTGTTGTTCCACATGACGAATGCGCTTCTACAAGCCATTCATATGATGTGTTTCTTGCCAAGTTAGGAACGACTACGGACGAAAATTCTCCACTAGGCGTATTGAATGTTGTAGGCTGTTGTCCCTGTGGGATGACTGTAAGTATGCCCGTAGAAGCAACATCAGAGCGCCAACTAATGGTAACATTTTGCGATCCAAGTAAGCTATCATTTTGTGGCGTAAACTCGGAAAGGATGGGTCCTGATTGGTAATTCACGCTTGCGGAAAGAGTCTTGGTTTGTTGGTCGGCTAGGTTGGTTACTGAGACTTGGAAGGGGATATTTCCGGTTACATTACAGCTGTTAATATGAACTTCCAGGGATACGTTAGAAATCTCTTGTGGGGAAAGCGAAGCTGTTGTATCTGAAAGTGTGTACCACCCAGAGTCCAGTCCACTGACGTTCAAATTAAATTGATCGGCAATCAAACCTGTATTTTGAATAGTGATCTGGTAATGGGCAATTGCACCAATCCCAAGTGTATTACTCGAAGGAGTAATTGAGGCGATAAAGTTATGACCGTCTACGATGGTCGTATTTACCGTGGCTGTATTATTGCCTGAGTTACCATCTGCGGTAGAGGATGAGGCATTTGCCTGCATGGTAAGTGTGCTGCCAAGGGTAGCGGACGCGTTAATATGACCAGTGACGCTAAAAGATAATTTCTGACCCGCGTTCAATGTACCAAAATTCCAGGATAATGTTTGCCCATCTTGAGTTGGCTCCGAAGGAGCAGTATGGCTGGAAAAAGTTAAGTCTTGAGGCAGTTGAACCTGTAGGGATACATTCTGAACCGCAACACCGCTTACATTTTGGACTGTGATGTTATATGCCAATGAGGTATCTGAAATTGCTTCTGGTGCAGCACTGGCCGACAAAGCCAGATCCGCGCCTGTGAATGTCAAGTTTGATTGGTCTTGCACTGCGGTTCCATTGACAGTTGCAGAGACTGTCACTGATTCATTGACAGAGTCCGTCACCTGCGCGGTTGCTTTGCCCTGGTTATCTGTAACTTGGTCGGTCGGAGTAATGACTGCACTTCCAGTTGTGTGCCAAACTACATCAGCGTTGGGAATAGCATTGTTATAAGCATCGAAGGCAGTTAGAGTGACATTGATCGGCGTCTGTCCATCTGCAGGCGCGGAAGCAGTGCTAGGACTCAAATCCGACATGCTCGCACTCACTGGACCCGGCACGAACTCGACAGTTACTTCCTGCGCCGTAGTTGTCTGTCCTTCGATCCGGGCCTGAATAGTTCTCATTCCAGAATTAAAAGTTGTTAAGACTGCTGTGACAATGCCACTTGCATTTGTATTTCCAATTTTTAGAAAGGCATTGGGATTTAATAATCGATTATTGACATATAGACTTGATCCCGACGTTATTTCAAGTTCTATTGGCTCATTAGGCATTGGAAGCGCATCCTGGTTTAGTACAGTAACAGTGATATTGATAGATGTTTGATTACCCACAGGCACACTGGAAGTATTAGATGTGACGACCAAGGTTATCCCGTTGGATGTCTGTGAGTAGGGTGCTGGGTTGGTGGTTCCAGTGATGTTGGCAGAATCTAAACGAATGCGACCAACAGCTCCAGCACCGCCACCCCAAGTACCCCAACCTGGGAGCCCTGCTCCTCCACCAATCGCACGAACCGTTGATCTTCCCCCGTTTTAGTGGACATCAAAAATGTCCTGAATGCAGTAGACAAA
>CAZIYY010000141.1:0-14080 GCA_964543585.1 uncultured Anaerolinea sp.
TTGCCATGAGTTTTCTACTTTTCACTGGTATCATTTTACGGGAGGGTTACCAAAGTGGAAAACGAAATTGACTCGCGAGTGAAAAGTTTGTATGGGTTATAGAAACAAACCTGACAGGTTTTATCGTGGCGCATGAAGAGCATACTTCTACGAACGCGAGAGATTACGGTTAATTATGGTTCTGTGGAAACCTGTCAGGTCTTACGAAATGGATAAGGGAGTAAAGGTTTTGTACGAGTTATAATCATTTTATGAGCGCCTTATTTTCCGATACCCATCCCAAAATGGAAGCGATGCAAATCGAATTCATTCGACGTATGCCTGCCTGGAAAAAAATCTCCATTATGGACGGGTTGAATGAAACAGTGAAAGCGCTGGCAGTCAGCGGAATCAAAGAACGCCATCCCAACGCAACGCTACAGGAAATTCAGCGCATGTTGGCGGAACTCATGCTCGGCGCGGACCTGGCGCGAAAGGTATACGACCATGCAAGGTGAAACCACCCGAATTACGCTGCTCGTCGCACAAACGCTCGAACGGATCGGAATTCCGTATGCCGTAGGCGGATCCTTCGCCAGTTCTCTGCACGGCGTTATGCGCTCCACGCTGGATGTGGATATTGTCGCAGACATGAAACTGGAACATATTCAGCCGTTGGTCGCAGCGCTCGCGAAAGAATTCTACGCCGACGATGAAATGATGAAAGACGCCATCGAACATCACAGCAGTTTCAATTTGATCCATTATGAAACCGCCTTCAAGGTGGATATTTTTATCCGCAAACCGCGCTCTTTTGATCAAATGCAATTGGAGCGTCGCAGGACATCAGTCATTGCAACCGACCCTGAAGAAAGCATTTACATTACCAGCCCTGAAGATACCATCCTCGCAAAATTGGAATGGTATCGCATGGGCGGCGAAGTCTCAGACCGTCAATGGCGCGATATTCTCGGTGTAATGAAAACGCGTGCAGGCGAACTTGATCTCGATTACTTGCGAAGATGGGCAAACGAACTGAAGGTCACCGATTTGCTAGACCGCGCTTTGACGGAAAAGACCTAAAGGGGAATTGCTTTATGCCTGCCAACGCCTTTATCACCAACTCAAAATCACGCACACTTAAAAAGCGGTTGGATGAACTCATTCAGCACAGCCAGGAACTCAAATTCCTGGTGGGCTATTTCTATTTTTCTGGCTGGCGTGAATTGTATGAAAGCCTGAAAAGCCAAAACGACCTGACCATCAAGTTACTGGTCGGTTTGGATGTAGACAAAAGCCTGAACCGCGTCTTTGAAGTTGAGAAAGACGGGAAAGAACTCAGCAATGACGAACTGGCAGACCGCTTTTTTGAATCCCTGAATATCGCGCTCAACGATGAAAATCTGGATAATCAGGAATTCTATGAACAGGTTTCTTATTTCCTTGAATTGCTTCAAAACGGGCGTTTGCAGATCAAGAAAACGCTTGAACCCAATCATGCCAAGTTATATTTTTTCAAAGTAAAGGATGAAGTCAAAGGCTTACTGCCTGATGACGGTAAATTCATCACAGGCTCCAGCAATCTTACGCGGGCGGGTGTTCAAGGACAAAACGAATTCAATGTGGAAATTGGCGATTACGGCACAAAAGAAGCGGAAGAATATTTCGATGAGTTGTGGAATACGGCTGTTCCCATTACCGATATCCCTGAAAGAAAAGATTACCTTACTCGTTTCGTTCAAAACAAAACGCAAGTGGCACAGGTCACGCCGTTTGAGGCTTATGCACTGGTCTTGAAATCCTATCTCGATCTGGCAGAGCAAAAGACCCTCAAGCCACATGTCAAACGCCTGTTGGAAGAGCAGGGCTACAAGGATTATCAATACCAAACCGACGCAGTCAATCAGGCATTGACGATCATTGACCAATATAACGGCGTCATTATTGCCGATGTGGTGGGTCTGGGAAAATCCGTCATCGCGGGCATGTTGGCACGCAATCTCGGCAGACGCGGCATGGTCGTTTGCCCGCCTGGCTTGATAGGCGACTCAAAACGAAAAGACTCGGGCTGGCACAAATACATGGCGGATTTCAAACTGTATGATTGGGAAGTCCGCTCTTCGGGCGACCTTGAAAAAGCCGCCGAATATTTGCAGGAACATGGCGACGACATTGAAGTGGTCATCGTGGATGAAGCGCACCGCTTCCGCAACGAAGACACCGAAGATTATGAATGGTTGAGTACCATCTGCCGCAACCGCATAGTCATCCTGCTGACAGCCACTCCCTTCAACAATACCCCGCAGGATATTTTTACTTTGCTCAAACTCTTCATCGTGCCTGGCAAATCCAAAATCACCTTGGATGAGAATCTCGAAGGGCGCTTTGCCCATTACAACGCAGATTTCAGGCGTCTGTCTTATATCCTTCGTTATTACAATCATAGGGATGGGGAAAAGCGGGAGCGCGTTGAATATTTCTACGACCGTATATTTCACGCGCCTTTGCCGATCGATATTCAGCGCGTGAAGAAAAAAGCAGCTCAACTGGCGGCTGAGATTCGATCTGTGCTCGAACCAGTTCTCATCCGCCGCAACCGTCTTGACCTGAAAAATGATCCCGTTTACGCGAAAGAGGTCACTGAACTTTCAGATGTCGAAGACCCTGTAGAGTTATTCTTTGCTCTCTCGCCTGAACAAATGGAATTCTATAATCAGGTGATTGAAGAATATTTTAGCGAAGATGGGCGCTTCCGCGGCGCGATTTATCAGCCCTTTGTCTACGAAAAACATGAAACCCTCACTGAGACTCAAAAGTTACGGGAAGAAGAAAACCGAACCTACCAACAACAGCGCAACCTATATGAATTCATGCGCCGATTATTGGTCAAGCGCTTTGAGAGTTCCTTTGCCGCGTTCGCAAAGAGCATTGCAAATTTTGAGCGTATCCATGAACGCGTGCTTGAATTCATCGAAAACTCTGGTGGCAAATACATTTTAGACCGCAAACTCATTGAGCAAATCTACAATAGCGATCCAGACGATATAGATGCCGCCCTGGAAGAATTCGAACGCCAGCTTTCAGAGATGAAGCAGAGACCCAAAAATCAGCATATTTATGTCATTGATGAATTTGACCTTGCTGAAGAATTTATGCAGGATATTCAATCTGACCTGGAACTCATACGCGAAATCCGCACGAAGGTCGAAGAACTGGATTTGGTTTCGCAGGACCCCAAAGCAAAAAGCCTGATAAATGAAATTGAAAAAATCCTAAAGACTCGCCGAGCACAAAGTGAGCCTGAGCGCAAAGTCGTCGTCTTTAGCGAGTATACTGATACAGTACGGCACCTTGTACCAATTCTTGAAAAAGCATTTGACAGAAAAGTCATCAGTTCCACTTCGGGGTTGTCCTCCAGTCAATTAAAGGACATATTAGCCAACTTCGACGCCAGTGTTAAGCCCAAAAATCAGAAAGATGATTTTCAAATCCTTCTCACGAGTGACAAACTTTCTGAAGGTGTCAATTTAAACCGCGCAGGCGCAATCATCAACTATGATATTCCGTGGAATCCAACGCGTGTCATTCAGCGCGTTGGACGTATAAATCGTATTGGCAAAAAAGTATTCCAGAAACTTTATATCTATAACTTCTTCCCCACTGAAAAGGGCGCAGACATTGTCAAAAGCCGCGAGATCGCCAGCCAAAAGATGTTCCTCATTCATAACACTTTGGGCGAGGACGCAAAGATATTTGCTATAGATGAAACACCAACTCCATCAGAACTCTTCAAGCGCGTAAACACCAATCCCGAAGATGAACAAGAGCAAAGCACTTTAACCCATGTACGCCGTTTGTATTTTGATATCCAATCGAAATTCCCCGAACTTATCGAAAGAATCAAAGACTTCCCCGCACGTGTAAAAACCGCAAAGGCATTTAAAGATAATCAATTGCTTGTTTTCCGCCGCAAAGGATTGGGCTTGTTCATACAGAGCGTGGATGACACGACGCAGGAAAAACGAGAAGTCCGCTCGCCACTATTTGAAGAAACCTTACCGCTCATTGAATGTGGAGCAGATAAACCGCGCCTGGGTTTGAGTCCGCGCTTCTGGAATTCCTACGAAGCCATCAAGGCTTATCGTGAAGTCCTGCATGTTCCCAAAAGCGAAGCCGCCCTTGAAACAAAGGCATACAACAACCTGCAAAACGCGCTACATAACTTCAAGAACGAACTGGAAGAGTTCCTTCCGTTTATCCGCACATTGATTGAAGACCTGCGCGATTACAAGACTCTGCCTAAATCCACTTTGCGAAGGTTTGCCAATGTCAAGCCAGGTTCTGCAAACTTCAAGACGGAACTTCAAGCAGTAAAAATAAATTTGGGCGAAGACTATCTGGAAATCGTCAAAAAGCGATTGGGTTCATTGAAAAGTGAAGTAATTATTGCGATAGAAAATCAGTAGAACAATCCAGATTGATTTTCAAGATTCCCCCGCTGGGAAGTACAAGTCCCCGCCTTTGCGACGGGGACTTTATTTATTCCTTCGGTATGCCGATGTAAATATTCCCGTCGCGTACCTGAACAGGATACGCGGGAATATCCACCACCGCAGGCATTTGAGTCACTTTACCCGTACGCACGTCAAACTCGGCGCCGTGGCGCGGACAAGTGATGTTATAACCTTCGAGATCGCCCTCGCCCACGGGACCGTCATCATGCGAGCACACATCGGCAATCGAGAAGAACTGACCCGCGATGTTGAATATCACAATCTGTTTGCCCTCGATCTCGACAAATAACCGCTCGCCGTTGGGGAGTTCGGAAGCAGGGGCAATTTCAAGATATTCAATTTCGGATTCGTTAAAGGTTGTGTAGTTGAACATAAAATCCCTCACCCTACCCTCTCCCACGGGGAGAGAGTCAAGCGGTCATTCCACCAATTCATCGCTCGCTTCGCCCAACCCATACACTCCCGCTTTCAAGACTTTCAGCGAAAGCAGTGCGCACTTCAAGCGGACAGGACCCAGGTCAATGCCGAGCATGTCGAGGATGTATTCTTTGTCGAGTTGCTTCACTTCTTCAAGCGGTTTGCCAATGATCGATTCGACCAGCAAATCCGCGGAGGCTTGCGAGATGGCGCATCCATGACCGTTAAAGCGCGCGTCGGCGATCTTACCGCTGGCATCGGTTCTCAGGGAGATTTCAATATGATCTCCGCACAACGGATTGCTATCCTCAAAAGATATGTCGTGCGGGTCGAGATGCCCCTTATAAGAGGGGTTCTTGTAATGTTCGATGATGACTTCGCGATAGAGATCGTCCATAAGCTCCCAACAATGGTGGTCGAGTAGTTCCGAGCGCCAGCGAGGAACATATCGAGACTACCCGTTATGGAAATTCTTTATGTAACCTGTTGGTCTCGATACAGGCTACGCCCTACTCGACCAACAAAAATTACCCAAACAATTCCTTCACTTTATAAATCCCGTTCACCAGCATATCCACTTCGTCTTTGGTATTGTACAAATAGAAGGAAGCGCGGCTCGTGGCAGGAATTCCAAATTTCTCATGCAGGGGTTGCGCGCAATGATGACCCGCGCGGACGGCGATCCCATCGCGATCAAGGATTTGCGCGACATCATGCGGGTGAACGCCATCAAACGTAAACGCCGCGACCCCACCTTTTTTGTCCGCGGAAGGACCAAATAACTTTACGCCTGGGATTTCTTCCAATCGCTCGAGGGCATAATCAATGATTTCGTGCTCATGTTCGGAGATCGCATCCATGCCAACCAAAGTAAGATAATCCACCGCCGCGCCGAAGCCGACCGCCTCTGCGATGGCGGGAGTCCCTGCTTCAAATTTGTGCGGGAGAGTATTTGGACGGAAAGATCGAAGATGAACCACTTTGATCATGTCGCCGCCACCCAGGAACGGAGGCATCGACTCAAGCAATTCAGCCCTGCCATATAACGCGCCGATGCCTGTCGGTCCGCACATCTTGTGCGCGGAGAAGGCAAGGAAGTCCGCGTCGAGTTGTTGCACATCAACTTTGAGATGAGGCACGGATTGCGCCGCATCCACGAGCGTGATTGCGCCAGCCGCGTGAGCCATGCGGATAATCTCCGCCGCGGGGTTGATCGTGCCGAGAACGTTGGACATATGCGTAAACGAGACCAGTTTCGGGCTTCGCAAAAGAAGCAGGCGGTACGCGTCCAGATCGAGCAAGCCATCTTCCGTCACGGGAATGAAATCCAGTTCGATGCCGCGTTCCGCCTGGAGCATCTGCCACGGCACAAGATTGGAATGATGCTCCATTTCGGTCAGAATGACCAGATCGCCCGCCTTCAAATTCGCGCGCGCCCATGAGTAGGCAACCAGGTTGATTGATTCCGTGGTGTTGCGGGTGTAGATGATCTGGCGGGCAGACGGGGCGTTAATAAATTTTGCGATCTTCTCACGCGCCTCTTCATACAGTGCGGTGGCTTCCTCGGCAAGCGTATGCACGCCGCGATGGATGTTCGCATTCGAGCGGCGATAAAAGTTATTCATCGCTTCGATGACAGCCAGGGGCTTTTGCGACGTGGCAGTTGAATCAAGATAGACCAGCGGCACGCCATCGTGGGTGGCGCGCTGGAGGATGGGAAAGTCTTTACGAATTTGCTGAATGTTCAGGGGCATGGAGGTCAACGTACATCAGTAGACAGGGAAACAAGTAAACAAGTTTCCAACGTGCCTACCTGCTAATAATCCGGGATCGCTTTTTCTTTCCGGCTCGATTTCTTCAGAACGGGACGGATATGCTCCGAGTTCAGTGGAAACCAAAGGATGCGGTCGGGAACCATCCAGCCATCCGTCAGGAAGACGTTCGAGCGGAACTGCACTGCGACCAATTTGTTATCCACTTGAACGACAGTGCCTCTAACCCAGCCGCGCACGCGGTCCTTGTTCTTCTCGTGATCAGCATAAACCTCCACCGTATCGCCCACCAGGAATTCATGCGCGAAACCTGGCGCCTTCATATAAGCATACTGCGGCAGGCGTAGACCTTTTGCCAACTTACGATCCGCAGCGGTTAATGAAGGGCGAGGTGGGGATATCCTGTTGACCACGCGCACTTCGCGAGGTTCTTCTTTTACAGCGGTTCTTGACTTTGATTTTGCTTGTGCTTTTGCAGCCATCAATGTTCTCACTTCTTTTCCATTTCATTTTGTTGAACTATGCCATCTTATCGGCAATATATTGCTGGAAGCGTTCGCGCACGCCTTCAAACGGAATGCGCTGGAAGATGGGATCGAAGAAGCCTTCGACGACCATCTTTTCAGCTTCGGCTTGCGGGATGCCGCGCGACTTGAGATAGAACAAGGGCTCCTGTTCCAACTTGCCGACTGTCGCGCCATGTGTGCAACGGACATCGTCCGCGAGGATCTCCAGACCAGGGATAGAGTCGGCGCGCGCCTGATCGCTCAGCACCAAGTTACGGTTGGCTTGATATCCATCTGTCTTTTGCGCATCTTTCGCAACATAAATCATACCCTGCCACACGGAGCGGCTCTTGCCTTTCAACGCGCCCTTGAACAGCAAATCGCTCGTTGTGTGCGGAGCAAGATGATTCTGTTGCGTATCGTGGTCGAGATGCTGGTTGCCATCTGTGAAATAAAAACCAGACATACGTCCCTGCGCGCCTTCGCCAGCCAGATCAAGTTCGGTGAAATTCTTGGTGAGGCGCGAACCGATCGCGCCAAAGATCCAATCGAGATTGCCGCCGCGTTCAACGCGGGCGCGCTCATGACTGAAATTCCAAACATGACGTCCCCATGATTGCAATTCGACGAACTTCATCGACGCGTCGTGCATGATTTGGATTTCCACGATTCCCGCGTGCATCGAATCTGATCCCATTTCCTCGGGCGACGCCGACTCGTGGACATACGTCACCGATGCGCCTTCATCCACGAGGACAAGGATATGCGAGACGTGGGCGAGATCCGCTCCTGGACCCCACAAAACGGAATGAAGCGGCTCGTCGACGGTCACACCCTTTGGAACATACAACACCACGCCATTCTGGGCAAACGCGCCAGCCAACGCGGAGAACTTGCCTTCCTCCACATTGACTGTCTTGCCTATCATCTTCGCGAGCAGTTCAGGATGCTTTTGTTCGGCGGTCCTTAAGTCTGTGAAGATGACGCCTTTCCTGGCGAGTTTTTCATCGAGTTCAATTTTTGCGCCGCCAGGCAGGAGGACGATTTGTCCGCCATGCTGGTCGGCGAAGAGAGGCTTCAACAAATCTTCGCGAACGGAAGGCAAGTCGTTGAACGCGCCGTCCTGCGCGAATTTGAACTTATCCACGGGCAGGTTGTGAATGTCCGTGCGGCGCCAGGCTTCCTGAGTCGTATCAGGGAGGGAATGTCTTTTAAACGCGTTCCAGGCCCGGGCGCGGTATGAAGCGACTGAGTCGCCCGCTGTGCGGATGTCTGATTCAGCGAAGTTAAATTCTTTTGCGACGGTATCAATCCGTCGAGTTTTTGAAATTACTACTTTTGGTTTTTCCTGCATAATATTCTCTATATAATGTCATTGCGAGGAGGGCGTTCTTCCCGACGAAGCAATCTCCAGTTCAACGAAGAGACTGCTTCGTTCCTCGCAGTGACATCAACCTATCGACCCTTCCATCTGAAGTTGAATCAAGCGATTCATTTCAACGGCATATTCCATCGGCAATTCTTTGATAAGCGGCTCGATGAAACCGGAGACCACCATGGTGGTGGCTTCCTCTTCGCTAAGACCGCGCGACATGAGATAGAAGAGTTGCTCCTCACCCACTTTGCTCACCGAGGCTTCGTGGCCAATGGTAACGTCGTCTTCGTCAATCTCGATGTACGGATAAGTATCCGAACGGGATTTTGGATCGAGCAAAAGCGCATCGCAAACGGTATTGGACTTCACGCCTTTCGAGCCTTTGTAAACCTTAAGCAAACCGCGAAACGAAGCGCGTCCACCACCCTTGCTGATGGATTTGGACGTGACTTTGCTTGTAGTGTTCGGCGCGAAGTGATACATTTTGCCGCCCGCGTCTTGTGTTTGACCTGGACCTGCGAACGCCATCGAAAGCATTTCGCCGCGCGCGCCTGGTTCCATGAGATAGCACGACGGATACTTCATCGTGACCTTCGAGCCGATGTTTGCATCCACCCATTCATGCGAAGCGTTTTCAAATACTTTCGCACGCTGAGTCACAAGATTGTAAACGTTGGTTGACCAGTTTTGAATCGTGGAGTAACGCGAACGCGCGCCCTTCTTGACGATGATCTCGATCACACCAGAGTGGAAAGAGTCAGTGGTGTATTGCGGCGCTGTACAACCTTCCACATAATGGACCGACGCGCCTTCATCTACAATGATCAGCGTGCGCTCAAACTGACCGACATTTGCCGTGTTCAAGCGGAAGTAAGCCTGCAAAGGCAAATCAACCTTGACATTTTTTGGCACGTATACAAATGAACCGCCAGACCAGACTGCAGAGTTCAACGCGGCAAATTTATTGTCTTCGGGTGGAATAACTGTGCCGAAATATTCGCGGAACAAATCGGGGTATTGTTTGAGTCCATCTTCAATCGAAAGGAAGATGACGCCCTGTTTTTCAAGATGTTCCTGAATGGAGTGATACACCATCTCCGATTCATACTGCGCGCCGACGCCTGCCAGGAACTTTCGTTCGGCTTCGGGAATGCCCAACTTGTCGAAGGTTTTCTTGATGTCATCGGGAACGTCATCCCATGATTTCTCGCTCTTCTCAGTCGGCTTGACGTAGTAATAAATATTGTCAAAGTCGAGTTCTTTCAGCGAAGGTCCCCAATTCGGCATGGGGCGGGTCAAATAATGCTCCAGCGCCTTGAGCCGGAAATCGAGCATCCATTGCGGCTCTTTCTTCATGCGCGAAATATTTTCCACGACCTGTCGGCTTAGTCCGCGCTCGGATTTAAAGACGTAGTTATCGTCGCGGTCGTGGAAACCGTATTTGTATTCGCCAATATCTTCAAGGATTTTTGTATCTTCAGACATGATTGTCTCCGATTCTTTTTAACCACTAAGGACACAAAGTACACTAAGGTTTAGACCAAAGGGCGGAACTCCTTCGCGACCTTTGAGTCATTTCGACAGGCTCAATGCAAGCCTTTGTATTTAAATCGTTAGGCTGTCACTTCCTCATATTTCTCACGGACCCACTCATAGCCTTTTTCCTCGAGATGCAATGCCAGATCGGGTCCGCCCGATTCGACAATGCGCCCGTCCAGCATGATGTGGACATAGTCAGGTTTAATGTAATTCAACAGGCGCTGATAATGCGTGATGATCAGTACGCCAAGTTCAGGTCCGGAAAGGGCGTTGACTCCCTCCGCGACGACGCGCAACGCGTCAATGTCCAAGCCTGAATCGGTTTCGTCCAAAATGGCGATCTCAGGCTTGAGGGTCGCCAATTGCAAAATCTCCGCGCGTTTCTTTTCGCCACCGGAGAAACCGTCGTTGAGATAGCGGCCTGCAAAGTTCTGATCCATTTTGAGCATTGCCATTTTATCTTTCAGCAACTTACGAAACTCAGGGATGGGCATGCCCTTATCTTCGGGATTGATCGCACGACGATGAGCGTTGATCGCGGTTCGCAAAAAGTTCGCGACCGTCACGCCAGGGATAGCAACAGGATACTGAAAAGCCAAAAACAAGCCAAGGCGGGAGCGTTCATCTGGCTTTAGTTCAAGAACATTCTGTCCTTTGAAAAAGACTTCGCCTTCGGTTACTATATAGTTGGGGTGCCCCATCAATGTATATGCAAGCGTGGATTTCCCGGTCCCGTTGGGTCCCATAATGGCATGGATTTTGCCCTGCTCTACGGTCAGGTCGACTCCTTTGAGGATTTCCTTTCCGTCAATGCTGACATGCAGGTTCTTGATTTCGAGTTGCGTCATTCGTGTTTGCTCCTAAATTAAGCCAATACTGGCGTTTTTATCGCTTAAACGGGATTATAGCAGTGCAAAAGGGAAAAGTCAATATTTATGATATTTTTCTAGTATATTCAATTACCTGCTATCGCAAAACTTGACGGTTAATGTATGACAACTTGCGCATCGTGAATCGTTTTTGCCGTAACATTCCTATTTCCACCCGCCGTAACTAACAAATGGACGCATCGTCTTGAATTTATATCTTCAGCACAGGCATAAACGACCCAAAATTGAATTTGAATGGAAATATTGACGCAAGGTATTTTACGGAAATTAGGAGATTCTTTTTCCATGCTCCACACTCGCAAGTTCGTCCAGATCGTGCTTTCCACCGTCATGATCCTTTGCATGACATTCTCGTTGACTCAACAGGCGTTCGCCTCGGCGCAAAGCGGGGATGGCATCAAACGCCAGGTCAACGCAGAGACTGGCAGAGTAAGTTTTATAAGTCCAGATAACGGACGAGTCCTGTCCGCCTCCCAGGCATTGGGGATATCCGCTTTTGCGCCTCTTTCAAATCCTGCGATGGCTCTGGCAAAACGCTTTGGGCCTGAATTCGGGTTGAAGAATCCCGAGCGCGATCTGACCGAGATGAAAGCCAATCATCCTGGTTATGGACGCGTAACTATTCGTTATCAGCAGAACTATCGGGGCATCCCGGTGATGGGCGGAGAGTTGATCGTCAACACGAACGAGAACGGCGACCTATACTCGATCAACGGTGAAATTTCGTCAGACCTTTCGCTTCTCACCGCGCCGATAGTTGATTCTAAACAAGCAAGTGAATCTGCACTTCAAGCAGTGGCAAAGTGGTATCAGAGGACCCTTGCGGATTTCATTGTCTCCAAGCCTGAGTTATGGATTTTCGATGAAAGTCTTTTGCTCCCGAGCAGTCGCCCCGCTGAACTCGTCTGGCGCATGGAAGTGACATCGGTGAACGACAGCATGCCTGTCCACGAATTGGTGTTGATCAACGCTCAAAGAGGAAACATCAGCCTGCACTTCAATCAAATTGACACGGCATGGACCTCCGGCGGCAGCGGCTCATCTTTGAATGATTCTCCATATTCCAATCAGCCAGTTGCAGACACAACGATGACTGAAAACTCGATGCTGTTAGCGTTTTCACCGCTCGTCAATACGTATACGGCAAATAGCTCCTCCTCGCTTCCCGGTTCTCTCCTTTGCAACCAAACCCAGCCAAATTGCACAAACGGAAGCGATCCACACGCAGACGCTGCCCACAAATATGCGATAGGCACCTTTAACTTGTACGATACCCAATATAACCGAAATAGCATTGACAATAACGGAATGGTTATCACATCCACAGTTCATTACTGCGACGACTTCGAGTGTCCTTATGCCAATGCCTTCTGGTCCGGCGCTCAAATGGTGTATGGCGATGCATACGGTTTCTCACTGGCAGATGATGTTGTGACGCACGAACTCACACACGGCGTGACGCAATACGAATCCAACCTGTTCTATTATTATCAATCCGGCGCGATCAACGAATCCTTCTCGGATCTGTGGGGGGAATACTACGACCAAACCAACGGTCAGGGCAATGACGCGGCTGGCGTCAAGTGGCAGATCGGTGAAGATATTTCAGGCTTCGGCGCCATCCGCGATATGAGCGACCCCACCGCCTTTGGCGACGCAGATAAGATATCCAGCGTGAATTATCGTGTAGACGAAGGTGACAACGGTGGTGTTCACGGAAACAGTGGTGTCAACAACAAAGCCGCCTTCCTAATGGTGGATGGTGGCACGTTCAATGGGAAAACTATCACTGCCTTGGGCTGGACGAAGGTTAGCGCCATCTATTACGAAGCCAATACAAATCTACTGTTGTCTGGCTCGGATTATTCGGATCTTTATTATGCCCTCCAACAAGCCTGCACGAACCTGATCGGGCAGAAAGGGATTACTGCCGGCAATTGCGCCGAGGTCAAGGATGCCATTGATGCAGTGGAGATGAACACTCAACCCTCGCCAGACTTCAACACCGATGCGCCTCTTTGTAACAATGCAGGTGAGATTCCCGATATTACATTCGCAGACGATCTGGAAGCGGGCACAGCAAACTGGACTTTCACAAATGGAGCCGATACCCGCTGGCAAGTCGATTCATCCTTCTACGGACCATATGCGCAATCGGGTAATCACTCCTTATACGCAGCTGATGATCCTGCCATAGCTACAGATGCTAGTGCCAGGTTGGCTTCCTTTACGGTTCCAAACAATGCCTATCTGCACTTTGCGCACGCCTACGGTTTTGAAAATTGGGGCGACCCATATTATTTTGACGGCGGCGTCCTGGAATACAGTATCAATGGCGGATCAACCTGGCTGGATGCTGGTTCATTGATCGAATTCAATGGCTATAAAGGAACCATCTCAAACGATTGGGACAACCCGCTCAAGGGACGTTCAGCGTTTGTTGGAACAAGCCATGGCTACATCGGCACCCGGCTGAATCTGACGTCACTTGCCGGGCAAACCGTCACATTTCGTTGGCGCCTTGGACTCGACACAGGCACATCTGCATGGGGCTGGTGGGTGGACAATATAAAGGTCTACACTTGCGTGGTTCCCAATGTGGATGTATTTATTGGTGGAGCATTAAGAAGTAGCCATTATGTTCCGGCAGGGAACAGCCTGCGAGAAAGTTACGCAGGAGTGGATAATGGACCTGTAAAAGTAGTCAACACGACTGCATTGCCGATCGTTGCGGGACTGCGCGAACTATGGATTCAAAACGGCCTGGCGACCAGTTCCTTCCAGATGATGGGATTGCCCTCCTCCCAGTTATCGGACACCTACTGGTTCCCCGCCTACAACAATGTCACACTCAACGAACAAGTCCGCTTCGGGAATGTGGATGTCGTTGATACCAACGTCACCGTCACGATCGGCGCAACCTCGTTTGGACCCTACCTCCTGCATCCCAACGAACAGTTCCGAGTGAATTATCCAGGTGTGGATAGCGGTCCGGTGAAGGTGCAGAGTTCGGGCGGGGTCAAGATCATCGCGGCCATCCGGGATGCCTGGTTTGCAGGCACAGCCGTGGAGAGTTTCTCGCAACTGA
>CAZIYY010000142.1:0-4807 GCA_964543585.1 uncultured Anaerolinea sp.
GCGAAATACGATGACCCCGTTGTGATCGTTGGCGCGGCTGAAATGTATGAAGCGCGTTGCCGCGCGCATCACGAAGTGCCGCGTTAGTTGGATAGTTGGTTAGTTACGTAGTTAGTTAGTCTTCTCGTTAAAACACATAGAACGACTGACGACGACCTGACTATGAGACTGATGGACTAATGAAATGCAAGATTACAAAGACATTCTCGCTGAAATTCTCGTAGACGAAAAATCCCTCCAGGCGCGTGTCAAAGAACTGGGCGCGGAAATCAGCGCGGATTATCCAGACGGCGACCTGCTCCTCATTTGCATCTTGCGCGGCGGCGTGCCCTTCCTCGTTGACCTCAGCCGCCACATCACTTCCCCACATATGGTGGACTTCATGGCTGTCTCATCCTATGGAGTCGGCAAACGCGAATCGAACGGCGCGGTGCGCGTCGCAATGGATTTGCAGATGGACATCCGCGATAAAGATGTGCTTCTCGTTGAAGACATCGTGGATAGCGGTCATACCATAGCCTCGGTGCTGGAGCTGCTCCACGTCCGCCAGCCGCGCAGTCTCAAAGTCTGTGCGCTTCTCGATAAAGCAGAACGACGCGAAGCAGTTGTCCCGATCCATTATCGCGGCTTTGATATTCCGAACAAATTCGTCTTCGGCTACGGACTCGATCTCGACGAGTATTATCGCAACCTGCCGTTCGTCGGCGTTGTGGATTTGGAAAAATACAAACCATCGACTTGATTTACGATTCGCGATTTACGCCTGACGATTTGTCCACTTGCTGATTTTTATGCCTGACGATTCTCAAACCGCTTCTCCTTATGCCGGGCGCTGGGTCGCTCGCGTACGCGGCAGGATCGTCGCCCAGGGGGGCACGCCTGAACAAGCGCTTCACGCCGCGCAAAAAAGCAGGCACAAAGAAAAAACTGAAATCATCTATATGCCAATCCCATTTTCCAGTTCGCCCCTGATTGACAAAGTGCGCGACGCGTTACCAAACCAGGAGATATATCTGGTCGGCGGCGCGGTGCGGGATATGCTAAGCGACCGCCTCTCACACGACCTTGATTTTGCCCTGCCCTCGAATGGGATTTCCATCTCCCGAAAAGTTTCCAACGCGCTCCACGCAGACTTCATGGTTCTCGACGATGAACGGGATACGGGCAGAGTCATCGTGACCGAGTCCGATAAGACACGCACCTTCCTTGATTTCGCAACCTATCGCGGCATCAATTTAGATGAGGACCTCCACGCCCGCGACTTCACGATCAACGCCATCGCATATGACCTGCGCGCGAAGACAATCATTGATCCGCTAAACGGCGCGTCGGACTTACGGGCAAAAAACATCCGCGCTTGTTCACCCACATCTTTGACTGACGATCCGATTCGCATTCTGCGCGCGATTCGTTTAGCCGCGGCTTTCGACTTCAAGATCGAACTCGAAACTCGTAATGCAATGAAGCAAGCCGCGAGTTTACTGCCAACCGTCTCGCCCGAACGCCAACGAGACGAGTTATTCAAAATCCTTGAAGGACCCAAACCTGACGCGTCCATGCGCGCGTTGGAAATGCTGGGCGTCTTTCCACATCTAATGCCTGAACTCTCGGCAATGAAGGGAGTGGAACAGTCCCTGCCACATATTTACGATGTGTGGGGACACACGTTGAGCGTATTAGGACATCTTGAGATAATCCTTGGCGCGTTGAGCGCAGATCGCCCGACAGGGGAAACAAACGATCCCCTAATAAATTTGCTCACGCGTCAACTCGGAAAATATCACGAACGATTCGCCGCGCATTTTGCTGAATCGTTGAATACAGATCGCTCTGTCCGCGCCGCGCTGTTTTTCGCCGCGTTATATCATGATGTCCAGAAACCAGCCACAAAGTCCGTGGATGAATCGGGGCGCATCCGCTTCTTCGACCATGAGGTCAAAGGCGCAGAGGTGGCAGCAAGGCGCGGGTCCGCGTTCAATCTCAGCAACGACGAAGTCGAACGTATTAAAAAAATCGTCTTACACCACATGCGCTTTCATTTCTTCACCAGCCGCATGGAAGGCGATAAGCAGGAACCTTTGCGCAAAGCCATATATCGCTTCTTCCGAGATTCAGGAGAAGCAGGCGTTGACCTGGTTTTGCTCGGTCTCGCAGATTTACGCGGGATACAAGGTCATACAGTTACACCAGAAACATGGAGCACTGCTCTGGACGTCGCGCGCATATTGCTTGAAAACTATTGGGAGAAGCGCGAAGAAACCATTGCCCCGCCGCGCTTTCTTGACGGCAACGATTTGATGCATGAGCTAAAGCTTGAGCCTGGGCGTATCATCGGTCAACTGCTCGAAGCGATCCGCGAAGGACAGGCAATGGGCAAAATCAACACAAGAGAAGATGCAATTTCAGCCGCGCATGAATGGCTCATCGCAAATCAAAAATCATAAATCGAAAATCGTAAATTTTTATGAATATCGTTTACTTCGATCTTGAAAGCCAGAAACTCTTTGAAGAAGTCGGTGGGCACGACCCGTCAAAACTCCTATTAGCTTGCGGCGTGACATGGTCTTCTGCGCGGAATGATTTTGCAGTATATTGGGAGAAGGACGCTTCGGCATTGATCGCGGAGTTGAAATCCGCGGACCGCGTGATCGGGTTCAACATTATCAACTTTGATTATGCAGTGCTGAAACCTTACGCACCGAATGAGAACCTCCGCTCAATCCGCACAACGGACATGTTGCAGGATATTTTCCGCGCGTTGAATTTTCGATTAAGTTTGGACTCCATAGCCAAAGCAACTCTTGGAGCAACGAAGACCGCCGATGGGCTCAAGTCAGTTGAGTGGTATAAGAATGGCGAACTCGATAAAGTGGCTGAATACTGCAAAGCGGATGTGGACATCACAAGACACGTTTATGAATTTGGGCGCGATAATGGGTTTGTGCATTACTATTCAAAATTGGGTAGTAAACTGAAGGTAGCCGTGAATTGGAAGTAACCCTCACCCCGCCCTCTACCCTTACGGGCACACTTCCCAAAGGGAGAGGAGAAAGAAAGAGAATGGAAAACATGGAAAAGATTAAAGTGAATGGTATTGAACTTGCCTATGCCCACCAAGGAAAGGGAACGCCGCTTGTGCTTTTGCACGGCTTTCCACTCGACCATCATCTGTGGGATGAGGTCACGCCTTTGTTGGAGGACACATTCGATCTTATCCTGCCCGACTTGCGCGGGTTTGGAGAATCTACAACGGTTGATACGCTTTATACAATGGACGACTATGCCTCAGATATTGCAGGCTTGCTTGATCAACTTGGAATCCAAGAAGCGGGAATTGTGGGACACTCCATGGGCGGATATGTCGCTTTGGCATTTGCAAGACTTTACCCTGAGCGCGTTAGTGGATTTGGGCTGGTCTCTTCACAAGTACTTGCCGATCCCCCCGACCGAAAGGAAGGGCGCTATAAGTCTGCGGCTGACGTTGCAGAGAAAGGCATTGGCGGCGTGGTGGAGGCAATGACTCCCAAATTTACATCCAATCCGCGCTTGCAAGCCGTTACACGCGCGGCAATGGAAAAGCAACAACCCGCGGCGTATATCGGCGCGCTCAAGGCAATGGCTGAACGGATGGATGCCACTCCTCTGCTAAATACATTTAAGTTTCCGGTGGTGATTGTTCACGGCGACGCGGACGCGCTCATCTCTATTGACCGTGCGCGTGAAGTGAAAGAGACGGTTCCGCATTCATATTATGTAGAATTGAAAAATGTCGGTCACGTGCCGATGTTGGAGGCGGTGAAAGAGACTGCCGAAGCATTGAAGCGCCTAGCATAAGACAAAGTCCCCATCTTGAAACGATGGGGACTTTCATGTAACGGAAATAGGCCTGCTCTGAGTTTAAAGCGAAGAGTCGTCGACTGAGGGAAGTAGTGGTCGCTTTTCCCTAGGAGGATGCGGCGAGGGGCTTGTTAAATGCCTGATTCATTGCCATTGCTGGTCCTTTGCGATCCACCAGCCGCTTGATATGAGCCACCAGCACGCGGCTGGCTGTCGGCTTCGTCAGGTAATCATCTGCGCCGGCATCGAGGACGCTGGCTACCATGGTCGGGTCATTAAGAGCCGAAAGCACAATGATCGGCACATCGCTGAACGCGCGCACGGCTTTGCATACTTCCCAACCATCCATCTCGGGCATCATTAAATCAAGGATCACAAGGTCGGGCATTTTTTCGCGGATCTGGGTGAGCCCTTCTGAACTACTATTGGTAGCCCACACGTTAAAACCCTGCGTGGTTAGAAGCACGGAAAGCAAATCGGTAACAGCATTATCGTCATCTATGACATATATTTTTGTGGTCATGTGTATTCCTATCTGCGCCAATTATCATTCATTAACTCTTGGCTGGACTTTGCAATGGGCTAACAGATAAAGGCTGATAAATTAGTGTTAAAAACATTGCCTTTATAACATATCGTTCGTGGTAAACTTCTGACGAAATTATAACATTACCTTGGAGGTTTTCATGAATAAATGGGTCTATCAATTTGACCAAGTCGCAAAAGCTGAAAAATATGCGGGTTCCTGGGAAGGCGTTCGGTCTCTGCTGGGAGGCAAAGGCGCAGGACTTTTTGATATGACGCGTGCGGGTGTGCCCGTCCCGCCGGGATTCACGGTCACGACCGAAGCCTGTAACCGGTTCCGCACAAATGGCAAATTCCCTGCGGGAATGTGGGACCAATCGCTTGCCGCGATGAAAGTCACCGAAAAGCAGGCAGGCAAGAAATTCGGCGATCCGAAGAATCCCCT
>CAZIYY010000142.1:4817-13871 GCA_964543585.1 uncultured Anaerolinea sp.
CGTTCGGGCGCGAAGTTCTCGATGCCCGGCATGATGAACACAATCCTAAATATTGGGTTGAACGATGAAGTTGTGGAAGGTTTGGCTAAACTCGCGAACAACCCGCGTTTTGCGTGGGATTCGTACCGCCGTTTGATCGAAATGTTCGGCACGACCGTGTTCAACCTTGACGATGAGGTCTTTGAACATCCCATGGCTGAATATAAAGCCAGTAGGGGTTACAAAGTGGACATCGAAATGAATGCTGAGGACTGGAAGGCGCTGGTCTCCGCTTTCAAGTCTGCTTACAAGAAGCATGTCGGCTCGGATTTCCCGCAGGATGTCTACAAGCAATTGGAACTGGCAATCAAGGCAGTTTTTGAATCATGGAATGGCAAGCGGGCGATTGATTACCGCCGCGCCACGAACATTTCAGATGATCTTGGCACAGCCGTCAATATTGTGACCATGGTTTTCGGCAATATGGGTGATGACTCTGGCACAGGCGTGGCCTTCACGCGCAACCCATCCACCGGCGACAAGAAAATGATGGGCGAATACTTGCTCAACGCCCAGGGCGAGGATGTAGTGGCAGGAATTCGCAATGCCGACCCGATTGAAAATCTTGTGACAAACATGCCTAAAGCATACAAGCAATTCATGGATATTGCAGGCAAACTCGAAAAGCACTACAAGGATATGCAGGATGTCGAGTTCACCATCGAGCGCGGCAAACTGTGGATGCTTCAAACGCGCAACGGCAAACGCACTGCCAAGTCCGCGGTGAAGATCGCAGTGGATATGGCAAACGAAGGATTGATCACCAAAGAGCAGGCAGTTCAGCGCGTCACGCCGGATAATGTAGACTCTCTTCTGCATCCGCAGTTCGATGGGGCGGCCATGAGCGACGCGGAAAAGAGCGGCAGGTTCTTTGCCAAAGGCGTGAATGCGTCACCCGGCGCGGCAGTCGGACAAGTCTATTTCGATGCGGATACCGCGGAAAAGATGGCGAAGGAGGAAAAGCAGGACACAATCATGGTCCGTCCATTTACGAAGCCTGATGATGTGCATGGCATGATCGCCTCCAAGGGCGTGCTTACAAGCGAAGGGGGCGCAACGTCGCACGCGGCGGTTGTGGCGCGGCAATTTGGAATTCCATGTGTGGTCGGCGCGTCCGCCATCAAGATTGATCTTGAGAAACGCGTGATGACGGCCGGTGAAACAACTGTAAATGAAGGCGAATGGATTTCCGTGGATGGCACAACAGGCAAAGTGTTCCTTGGAAAGATTCCTACAACATCGCCATCTCTTGAACAACAAACCGAATTGCTGACCCTGCTCAAGTGGGCGGATGACATCTGCGCACGCAAAGACATTCGTGAAGCGGGCGCCAAAGGCTATCCAACGCGCGGGCTACAGGTATGGGCAAACGCGGACTATCCAAAAGACGCGCGTCGCGCCCGCTCTTACGGGGCAGTGGGAATCGGTCTCTGCCGCACCGAGCATATGTTCTTTGAACCCGAGCGCTTGCCAATCGTTCAGGATATGATCCTCTCTGAAACCAGCGAAGGACGCACTGCGGCTCTCGATAAACTTCTTCCCTACCAGCGCAAGGACTTCGACGGTCTCTTTGAAGCGATGGATGGTTACCCTGTTATCATCCGCCTGATTGACCCGCCTTTGCATGAGTTTATGCCGGATGAAGAACAGCTCCTCGAAGAAGTCATCACGATGCGTGTGAAAAATGAATCGGATGGATTGCAGGAAAAAGAGGATTTACTCACCGCAATCAAAGGGATGCACGAATCAAACCCGATGATGGGTCTGCGCGGCGTCCGATTGAGCATTTCCATGCCCGAGATTGTGGAGATGCAAGTGCGCGCCATCTTCGAAGCCTCAGCAGATTGCACGTTGCGCGGTATCGTCGTCAAGCCCGAAGTGATGATTCCGTTGACAGGCACGGTGAAAGAACTCGAATGGATTCAGCCGCGCCTGGAAAGGATTGCGATGACCGTGATGGAAGAAAAGAAAGTAAAATTTGAATATAAATTCGGAACGATGATCGAAATCCCTCGCGCGGCGGTGACCGCCGAGGAGATTGCGCAACATGCCGAGTTCTTCTCGTTCGGCACCAACGATCTGACACAAATGACCTATGGCTACTCGCGCGACGACGCCGAACGCAACTTCCTGGTCACCTACGTGGAGCAGGGAATTTTGGAGAAGAATCCCTTCCAGACGCTTGATCGCAACGGCGTGGGCAAACTCATGGATTGGGCAATCGCAGAGGGACGAAAAGCCTGTCCCGACCTTAAGGTCGGCATCTGCGGCGAACACGGCGGCGACCCGGACTCGATTGAATGGTGTCACATCATTGGCAATAACTACGTTTCGTGCTCGCCCTTCCGCGTGCCGATTGCGCGTCTCGCCGCGGCACATTCCGCTTTGAAGCACCATCGGCAGACCAAGGCGGTTGCACCAAGGAAGAAAACTTCTGTAAATAGCAGATTTTCAAAAGCAAAACCGAAAGTCGCCAGGGAAAATCGAAGGGCAAGGAGGAAGTAACGAATACCATCAACCAATCCCGAAGAATTTCTTCGGGATTGGTGTAATTTTGCCTAAAACAACTATCAGAACAATAACTCGAAGTTTGAAGCGTCGTAAAGTAATATATAATTAGGCTGAGGGAGAAACTATCAATCTCCCCAAATTCTGAAGGCGCCTGTGTTTCATGAAACAGGATTGGAACTTTCATGGACAAAATACTTATTGTTGACGATGATCAAGGCACAACCAAATTGCTGGAATTTATTCTCTCGAAAGAGGGATATGATGTAGCATCCATTAATAATGGCGGGGACACGCTCTCCACAGCATTGGCTTATGATCCCAAGCTTATTCTCCTTGATCTTATGATGCCTAGCGTTGATGGCTTTGAGGTTTGCAGAAATTTGCGGGCAAAATCAGAGTTTGCTCATATTCCCATAATCTTCTTTTCATCGGTGAGCGATGTTGCTAAGAAAGTTGCGGCATTTGGATCGGGAGCAAGTGATTATATTGTGAAGCCCATCCATCCGCAGGAACTTAAGCTCAGGATCAAAGCATTAATTGGGGCGCCATCGGGGATTTGATGAACAGCCAAAGGTTCAATCAAGTGGTGGTTTGGGTATTGCTTTTGCTGTCGTTTCTGGTTCCTCAGAAATATGTTTACGCCCAGGATCAAAATTATGTTGAAATCCCTTTAGAGTTCTTGCACGATGAGAAGCCGGTTTCTCTTGTTGGTCTGATCAGTGGTCAAACACTGAACATTCCGATACCCCAGAGTTGGTTAATTGGAGAAGAAAACTGGATTGAAATCAAAACCAGGGCAAGTTCCCTGCTGGATTTGAAAAGGTCATCCGTAACCATTTCGCTCAACGGCTTACAAGTCAGCTCGTACAGTCTTGCAAAAATCGCAGATACGAAACAACGAATACTGATACCAGCGAATATGTTCAGCCAGGGAAACAACACTCTGACATTTGCAGGTACCCTGTATCTGCCTGATGATCGGGAAACGAACTGTCAAAACTGGGATGACGCTTCGCGATGGTTCACAATCGAGCCGGGCGGAATGCTCCACCTATCCTTTATCAGGCGCGATCTGTCGGTTGATCTTTCCAATTTCCCACAGATCCTTATTGAACCTCTGGAAAGGTATCTGCCAGATCAAACAAAAAGACAAACCCTGATCGTAATGCCAGACCAGAGCACTGAAGACGATTTAACTTCATTATCTACCATATCTTATATATTGGGTGGCAAGGCAGATATTAATTATGACTGGCATCCAGAAGTCACAATTGAGAGTCGATTCAACCCAAACATTGCCGCCAATCAAAATATTATTTTTATTGGTCATATTCCAACTGAGTTTCAGGATAAAGCGAGCAACGATAAAAATTATGTTGCGCTGTTTCCATCTCCCTGGGGACAGGGATATGCAGTCATGATCATTGGGGACCAAAACAGGCAGGACGGCTTTAGCCCGGCAATGGTATTCAGTGATCCCACCAGAAGCATATTATTGCATGGAAATGTGACTTACGTAGATCAACAGGCCATACCGGCGCCCCAATCTTTCCCAAACGATTTTTCGCTGGAGGACTTGGGGTATCTTGATCGCACGGTCAGAGGAATCGGCGAGCAGAGCCTTATCTACAGCCTGTACATTCCGTATGATGTAGATCCCGCTCTGGTAAAATTAAATCTGGGATTAGTTCATTCTCCGGATTTGGATATTCAAAATTCCGCTTTCACAGTTTACCTGAACGGTTTTAGCATAGCAGGCATATTACCAACAGCTCGCAGTTCAACTGGAGAGCCAATTACGGTTGGTCTTCCGGCAAGCAAATTCCGCCCGGGTATCAACTTTATTCGTGTAAGGTTTGACTTGCATGTTCCATACAGTTCTTGCGAGCGCGCGCCGGAATCAGTCTGGGCTACAATATTAAACAGTTCCACCCTCGAGGTAACCTACAGAAATCGCCCTCCCATTCCCTCTTTAAAACATTTTCCTCTGCCCTTCAGTGATTATCCTGGCTTTATCTATGTCATCCCAGATCAATTTGATCAAAATGACCTTGTCCATATTTCGCGATTATCCTTTATGATTGGAACGTCTGCCCACCTGCTCAATTTCCCACCTCAGGTAATGACTGCTGGCAATTTTATGCGGAAGGATGCGGAATACAGCAATGTTATTTTAGTCGGACTGCCCTCACAAAATTTGGCCGCCATGAGCGCGAACGATTTGTTACCGCAACCCTTTACAAAGGATGGAAATTCCCTGCAGGAGGGCTATGGAGTATATCTTCCCACATCAGACAAGGATGCGAGTTTAGGGCTAATGCAGATCATTCCTTCACCCTGGGTAAGAGGCGGAACGGTTCTGGTTCTAACAGGAAATGACCCGCAAGGGTTGGAATGGACATGGGATGTCATTCTGAATCCCACTTTACGTGACCAATTTGCAGGCAATTTAATGATTGTGGGGTCAGCAAATCGGAGTGCTGCATCAGCGGAAGCAACGAATCAGGAAAATCCACGGACAATTTTTCAGCAAATCGCCGATGCAAGCAACATTCCAATTATCGGACCAATTTTACAGAAGGGTGGCCAGGCATTTCTAGCACCAGCATTGGTTGCAGTCGGAACTGCCCTGCTTCTGGTTATTTGTATTTTATGGGTTATGCGAGTAGTGAGGAACAGAAATACGCCAGATGCCATCGAGAAAGAAGATGAGCGAGAATAATATGGGCGATGAACGTCAAAAGCGCAAACCGTTAGATCAAACACAAAGACTCTATCTCACGCTACTGGTGTTCGCCGCCAGCCTGCTGGCATCCGCTTTGGTGATTATCTACAATAACTCTGCTCGCAGTTTTTCAGTATTCATATTCTTATTATTCTTAGGTGTGGGGATCATGCTGACTCTAGGTTTGGTTAGAGGGGTATTGGTTTGCCTGCTTATGATTTTCGTCTGGATTGCCATCAAACAATTGTTGGGAATTTGGGAGGAAGTCCGGCTTTTGGACAACCTGCTTGAATTGATTCTGGCGGGATTGACATTCATCTTTAGCGGTATATATCATGATCGTTTGCAAGACATTCTGAATATATATATAAGGAATCAGAATCAACTAAAGCAATTGGATCTTGAGGATAAATCCGTCGGGCTGATCAAACCATCCATAGGATTGCTGCGTTTGGATGAAGAGGAGGAGCGCTCTGTTCGGTATCGCCGTCCATTCGCTCTGGTCCTGATCATGGTGCGGCCCAGACCGGGAGCCAAATGGGAACCCAAAATAGAGCCTGAATTAATGCGTGCGATTGCCACGAGTGTCAAGGATACAACCCGCGATACTGATATTCCCTTTCTGGCAGGGAACCAAAAGATCGCCATCATCCTCCCCGAAACCGATACAAATGGAGCCAACACGGTGGTAAACAACATCTTCAATCGGATGATCGAAACACAGTTTGTTACCCATTCCGGTAATTCGATGCCCATTCAGACACGCGTGCAACTCAGGTTTGGGTTCGCAGCCTTTTTGGGGGCAAGCAGCGCAAAAATCAATATAATGGGAGCGGCGGAAAAATCCCTAGAACAGAGTTGGGAAATAAATACCGAGGACCTCTTTCAGAACATCTTCATTGAATGGGTAACGGTAGGTGAAATCCCGTCGTCCACTCCGTTGTTCGAGAAAGCGATCTCTTGATGTATGGCATTATCGTTCTCGGCCTGACACTGCTCGGTGTAATCGTATCCTGGTGGATGGAAAGAAAAGATTATGAGAGACAGCTCAATAAACTGAAGATCCGAATCTATGTCAATGGGATTCGGGGAAAATCAACAGTCACCCGCCTCCTTGCGGGAGTTTTGCGCGAGGCCGGGATACAAACGCTCGCCAAAACTACGGGCAGTGCTGCTATGGTCATTCTGCCAAATGCAGAAGAAATCCCCATTCATCGCCGAAGTTCGGCTACTATCATGGAATTATTTAACATCGCAAAACACTACCTGAAAAAAGAGACTGAAGCCATTGTTTTCGAGACAATGGCGCTCTTCCCTGCCAACCAGACCGCCTCTCAGGAGCTATTAGTGAAAGGGAATATCAACGTGATTACCAATGTACGAGAGGATCATCAGGATGTAATGGGAGAATCACTGGAAGAGATTGCAGATACGATGTCACTCATCATTCCACATGATGGAATTCTGATAACCGCCGAAGACCGTCCCCACTTGATGGAAAGGTTAACTCAAAACGCCAAAGCACGAGGCAGCCGACTGCTATACGCGGATCCTTCCTGGGTCACCGAAGAGGATGTGGCGGGATTCAATTATTTATCATTCCGAGAGAATATTTCCATTGGCTTGGCAGTGGCAAAGATCCTGGGGATTCCGCGTTCAACCGCCATGCGAGGCATGTGGAATGCCCGCCCGGACGTCGGCGTGGTCAATATCCAGCGAACTACATGGAAGAACAGAGAAATCGTCTGGATTCCGTTGTTTGCAGTTAATGATCGTGAGAGCACCATTATTAGTGTAAATGCTTTGAAGCCCTACTATCGTGATGATGCCACCCGAATAGGCATTCTCAACAACCGATATGATCGCGCCGACCGCGCCATGAGGTTTGCAAACATCGCTGCGAATGACCTGGATTTCGATTATTGGGTAACCTTCGGAGCGTACGAATCGCAGGTAACAGAAGAGATGCTCAAATTGGGCGTTTCCCCTGAGCGAATTGTCAACATGGGTTTCAGCGTAAATCCCACGCTGGATCAAATTTTCGACAGAATTGCAGGCTTGATCAAAGGCGAGCAGGGCGTATTAATCGGCCTCGTTAATATTCATACACCCCAAGCAGAGTTGCTGTTGGAATACTTCCATCATCGCCCTGATTCACCAGTTCATGTCCATCAAGATGAAGCGTGGAAGCACTATCGTCCGCACATGGAGCAGGTCAAAGAAAGAATGACCGGCCATCTGACCGACAGGAATTAATCAGATGTACGATTACTATGTCAGCAACGAACTGGCCAGGCTTACCATTATTCTGGGAATCGTGGTCTCCACCATAATTTACAAGCGGACTGGGCTGACGCTTGGCGGTGTTATTGTTTGCGGATACCTGGCGCTTTTTGTGGGTCAACCGACCCATATCGTTGTCACATTGATGATCTCTTACTTCACCTACCAGATCGTTTATAAAATCCTCCAAAAACGTTACATGCTGAATGGGCGAAGTTTGTTTGAAGTTGAAATCCTGGTCGGCCTGGTTTTTCAAGTATTATGGCTGACGATCATCAGATTATTTGGAGTGATCAACATTGACCTGACCATTCTCTATGGCATCGGATTTGTTCTTCCGGGAGTCATATCTCACGATATGGGCCGCCAGGGACCAAAAAATACCATAGGATCAATTTTGCTGGGGGTTCTTATCATATCGCTGATTATTTTTCCTCTCTCGGCCATCGAAGAGCTGCTGCCGAATTTCTTCCTGCGTTCCTCATCGCCTTTGCTGCGAACACAACCCTACATGTATGCATATCCCATAAAATTGCTGCCATACGGCATTATTGTCAGCGTATTTCTTGACCTTTTAGCCTATTCTAAATTCAAAGCGCGATCAGGCGGTTTTGTAACAGCCGCCTATCTTGCCTTATTTGCACTGCGTCCATTAGATCTATTATTTGTGGTGGTTGCCAGCATCCTGACCTTCGTGTTTGTGCAGTTTCTTACTTCACGGATAGTGCTGGCATTTGGAAGAACAAAACTGGGCATGATGATTCTTGCCGGTGTAGTAATCTCATGGTTATTGGAAATCACGATCATTAATCTTACAAATGGACAGTTCATTCCCTGGTCTGGATTTGTGGTGATCATGCCCACCATCGCTTCTCTGATCGCGAATGATTTTGCCCGGGAGGGAACCTATCGGACTGTCGCCACAACATCATTAGCCACCGCTGGGGTATGGCTGGTGATGCAAGGCATGATGCTGGTCTTATCCCAAACTCACCTGGAATGGCTGTTCCTCACCTGAGGATTAATTTCTGGGATGTTCATAAGATGACTCGTTCAGCGCTCTCTCTCCTTGCGATCCTGTCATTCTTTCTATCCGGCTGTTCTCGTTCGTCTGAACAGGCTCCACCAACTGAAAATATGACGCCCACTGCCAGCGCGCCATCTCAGACGTTCGCCGAATTGTTACGTGACCTGGTTAAACAACTACAACGAGCCCAGGCAAATGAGGAGTTTGTCGGACGTGTGGTTGACATGGACGGAATCCCCATACAAGCGGCAAAGATAGAATCTCCTGACACTACCGCGATAAGCGACAAGGATGGCTGGTTTAGATTCCCCTCGCAAGGACTCCCGCAATGGATCAAAGTAACGAGCCCCGGTTTTATTTCCCGTACGCGCGCGGCTGCTCCCGGGATCCCAGCGCTCTTTCGCCTGACACCCGATGATGGCAGGACAATTGTCATTCATTTTGCAGGCGATACTATGTTTGGCCGTCG
>CAZIYY010000143.1:0-13870 GCA_964543585.1 uncultured Anaerolinea sp.
AGTTCGAACTAAAATCAAGACATTAATCCTGTCCACTTTTTCAGGGCAAGATCAGTAAAGTCTATTTGCGGATTGTATGGACGGGGGACAAGGTAAACACACGTTCGGAGACATAGTATACGCATTTTGTAGAATCGGTATATCGTCCGAAGGAGGTCGCTATGCCGTGGAAAGAGCAGACCACTATGTCTCAACGCCAGGAATTTGTCAAAGAAGCCTTGAAGGAAAATACGAATATCCGTACCCTATGTCGTGAGTATGAAATCACACCTCGTACAGGCTACAAATGGATAAAGCGATACCAAGAGCATGGAGAAACAGGTTTGTATGATCGTAGTCGTCGCCCTGAACATAGTCCGAACAAAAGCAATTTACAGGTTGAAGAAGCGGTATTGAAAGTAAGGAGCACTCATCCAGCTTGGGGAGGACGCAAAATTCGTTGGAAGTTAGCTCAAGATGGGATGCGTCCTGTGCCAGCTGCCAGCACCATCACTGCGATCCTTCATCGTCATGAAATGATCTCATTGCAAGAAAGCGATAAACATCGTGCGATCCAAAGATTTGAAATGGAATATCCGAACCAATTATGGCAGATGGATTTCAAGGGACATTTTGAGATGGCAAGCGGTTCTCTTTGTCATCCACTGACTGTGATCGATGATCATTCACGTTTTCTGGTTGAGCTCAAAGCCTGTCATGCAGAACGGTCCAAGACGGTGAAGACCCATTTAGAAGGCATTTTTGAGTGTTATGGATTACCCGAACGAATGCTCATGGACAATGGCTCGGTTTGGCAAGGCTATCACACAGGCTTGACTTTTTGGTTAGTACGGCTGGGTATCCAAGTTGTGCATGGTCGCACCTATCATCCTCAGACACAAGGAAAAGATGAACGTCTGCATCGAACCTTGAAGGATGAGTTGCTTCACGAGCAACTGTTTCTTAACTTGAAAGACTGCCAAAGCAAATTCAATGTGTGGCGAGATATGTACAACTACGAACGCCCTCATCAGGCTTTGGAAATGAACACGCCTGCGACCCGGTATCAGCCCAGCTTACGTATCTTCACTGGACAATTCCCATCAATTGAATATCAAACCAGTGACATTCTTCGAACAACGGATATTCATGGCAGAGTGAATTTCCATACCCAACGTTATCATGTAGGCAAAGCCTTTCGCCGCGCTCTCGTAGCCATCCGTCCCACTGCTACAGATGGCATCTTCAATGTCTTTTTCTTCAAGCAAAGGATTGCTCAAATCAATCTTTTGAAAGATAATCCTTAACAATTCAGAGTGTATACCATCTATCCGAACACCCGTATACCTTCTGTCCCGTCCATACAACGCATTCTAAAATTTTTCTCGTCGGATTTGGGGGAGTCTGTGTGCGGAGAGGGAAGTCGCGCAATCAGCCCGTCGGCAGTCCATGTGCTGAGGGAGGACTTGTGCGAAGCCCCCTTAAGGGAAATGATAAAATTTCGGGGTGTATAATTAATAGCGAGGTGAGCTATGACGATCCTGCTTGAAATCCCAGATTCTGTGGCGCGCGCTATGCGATTGCCTCCCAATGAACAGAGACACCAACTCCAAATCGAATTGGCAGTTAGTCTTTACGCGCAAAGTATCCTTTCCTTTGGGAAAGCCTGTGAACTTGCAGGAATAACCAAGGTTGAGTTTGGACTCTTGTTAGGCAAACGCAACATCCCAAGGCAGTACAGCGAACAAGACTTGCAGGACGACACCGCCTATGCCAGTCGTTAGTGACACATCCCCCATTCTTGGGTTATCCGCCATTGGCTTATTGGATTTGTTAAAAGCACAATTCGACTCTGTATTTATTCCACAAGCAGTGCTCGAAGAACTCAAAGTTGAAACAAATTTTCGCGGCACATCAGCCATTCAAGAAGCATTGAAAGATGGCTGGCTTCAACCGCGCGAAGTCCAAAACAAGCCGCTTGCTCAAGCCTTTGCGCTTGAATTGGATAAAGGTGAATCGGAAGCAATTGCGCTCGCAATGGATCTTGGAATCCAAATGATTGTTATGGATGAAAGCATCGGGCGTGAAAGAGCAAGGGCAATGGGATTACAGACCGTTGGTGTGTTGGGTGTTTTATTAATTGCAAAGAAACGCGGTCAGATCAAGTCTGTGAGAGAAACCATGGAATCCTTACGTCAGGAAATTGGCTTCTTTATTTCAGACCATCTTTTCGAGCAAATTGTCAACGCGGCGGGGGAATCTGAATAAATTCAAAACTCCAAGCGAAGTTTGGGGCAAGATAGGGTTAGGAAAGAGATTGCGAAGGAACTGCCGAAGGGATGTCTCATGTGCGGGGCGGGTGGGTAAGAATCGGCGGGACGCTACGCAGTCCCTGCCTCAGTTCGTGGAAATTTCGGAAACCCCAATTTGACGTATTGACAATTTGACACTACAATTATTATGTGCGATTCGAATGGGACGAGAAGAAAAGGCTGATCAACATTCGCAAACATGGCATTGACTTTGCCGATGTCCCAGCAATATTCGAACTCGATATTGTCACTGTGATTGATGACCGCTTCGAATACAGCGAAACGCGCTATCAAACGCTTGGCTTGCTAAAAGCCCGCGTTATTATGGTCGTTCACACCGAATCCGAAACCGTTATCCGTATCATCTCCGCTCGAAAGGCAAACAAATATGAAGAAGAAATCTACTTCAGTGAAATCTCAGACTGATTTTGCCCGTCTCGATAAAATGAGGGATGAAGACATTGATTATTCCGACGCGCCAGCAATTACGCCAGAAATGTTCGCAAAGTCCATTGTGCGGCGCGGTCTAAAGCCGCGCACAAAAACGCAATTGACTTTGCGCGTGGATAGCGATGTATTGGAATGGTACAAAAAGCAGGGGCGTGGCTATCAAACAAAAATCAATCTGTTGTTACGCGCTTACATGCAAGAACATCAAAGATAACTATCCAAGCAAAATTTGAGGCATGTGGGGTTGGGAATGAGTTTGCGGAGGAGTTGCCGAAGGGATGTCTCATGCGCGGGGCGGGTTGAGGTCTGCGTGGTGAATGGTAAAAAATCTTGGAGAAAATGATGACACCAAAACCCAAACGAAGTTTGCAAGATGTAGTTGGAAAAGAAACCTATGCCGTCTGGGTGGAAATGCTGCGTACACTCGTTCCAGGTGGACGCACACATCGTGTCTCAGTTGTGGTTGCGGGAATGTTGCAATATGCGCTTGAAGTTGCAGACAGCGATTCCGAAGAACCTTCGGTTGCAAAGTCTTTGACTGACTCGGCAGAAACAAGCGACCCTGACGAAATCAAGTCTCTGCTACATGATGTGGTATCCCGATTATTCAAAGACGCAGGCGTAACGTATGAACGCACAGCCAAAAGCGGCGAGCATTACAGTATCGCGGATGAGGTTTATGATGAGTTTTCCCGCTGGTTTGATTATCCCTGGGATTAACATATTCATTTCTCATGCACGGGGCGGGTGAGCGGTGGGAGATAAATCCCTGCCTCAATTCGTGGAAGTCCGCTTGCCCATAGGGTGCTTCGCGAAAGCGGACTCGCGCAATCAGCCGGAAGGGCTTCCATGTTGTGAGGGAGGAACTTGCTGAGATGTTTTATCATAACGCGAGTTGAGGAGAGAAACTGATGGCTACCAAAGCACAATCAAATGAAGTTGAACACACCATCATTAAATGGGCAGAGTCGCGCGACGAGATTCGCGCCGTCCTGATCACCAGTACACGTGCGGTCCTTGGCGCGCGTGTTGACGCCTTATCAGACTATGATGTAATCCTGGTTGTTCAGAGTATCCAGCCGTTTGTGGATGATCGAACATGGATAAACGACTTTGGGGATGTACTTGTTGTTTACTGGGATCCGATCCATCCTGACCCCGATTTTGGCATCCACAAGATTGCCAACGTCACACAATATGCCGATGGGCTCAAGATCGATTTCACGCTCCTGCCTGTCGGCCTGTTCGAAAAGATGGTTGCCGCTCCAACCCTCCCTGCAGAACTCGACGCGGGTTATCGAGTCCTGCTCGATAAAGACCACCTGACCGCATCCATGCAGCCTCCTACTGGCACAGCCTACATCCCAAAGCTACCGACCCTCACAACTTATCTGACCTTGATTAATGATTTCTTCAGTGACCCGCCTTATGTTGCCAAATGTCTCTGGCGCGATGAACTCCTGCCCGCCAAATGGTGTCTGGACTACGATATGAAGCATGTCTATCTGCGACAACTTCTTGAATGGCGCGTGGAGATGGATTACAACTGGTCCATCTCTACAGGGTCTCTTGGCAAAGGGCTGAAAAAACATCTGCCGGCAGATATTTGGACTCAATTGGAACAGACTTTTGTTGGCGCGCGCCTGGAACATAATTGGGATGCTTTGGCGAAAACCATGGCACTATTTCGTCGAGTCGCTGTTGAAGTCGGCGCACATCTGGGATTTTCCTATCCCCGTGAATTGGATCAGCGTGTCACCATGTATGTGGAACATATTAAACAACTTGGACCTTCCACCAGAACACTGAGTAAAGATAACACGAAATGATAATGACGATTTTGTGGGGTGAACACGATTTCCCGAGGAACTTGTCCAAGTAGATTGTGGGGCTGGATTACATTGTCAGGCTTGCAGCGTTTGTGGATGCTCAGCACGATGTCTGGCAAGTGTTCCCATCCACAGATAGCAAAGCGACAGGATACATCCAAGAATAAAACAACCAAACCACAAGGCGGTTGCCCCCATTCGCTCATAGACCCAGCCTCCAAGCACGGGACCGATGAAGAATGAAAGTCCCCAGGCGGAACCGAAGATGCCCTGGTACAAACCGCGCAATTGGATCGGGGAGAGATCCGCAATGAGGGCTGGCGCAACCGCCGTTGCGGTGATCTCGCCCAGTGTCCAGACAGTAACAGTCAGAAAGTAAAACGGCAACAGGTTGCGGGCAAACATGTTCAAACCAAATCCAGTTCCAAGAAAAAGAGCCGCGGCGGCCATTGCGCGGAAGCGCGGCCAGTTCGACGCTGCATTACTGACCTGGATGCTGAATGCCACAATCAAAATCCCATTGACAGCGATGGCCAATCCAAAATCGGCGGATGTGAGTGCATGTGCTTTCATATCAAGCGGCAAAGTGACATAGCCTTGCATGTAGATAACCCCGATGAACAAAGCCAGCGCGCTGAAAGCCAGCAGGAGCGGCTCGCGTCTCACTTGATGAATTCTCTCCTTGAATGTTGTATTCGCGGCATGACTTGCCTCCGCAGGTCGAGTCTCTGGGATACGAGCCAGCACGATCAATCCAAATATGAACGTGGTGAGCGCGTCGCCAATAAAAAGCAGTAAGTAATTGTAGCGCGCCATGAATCCAGCCAAAATGGGAGCGAGGGAAAAGCCCAGGTTGACTGCCCAGTTTTGATAACCGAAGGCACGAGTCCGCGCGGAGGATGGAACCAAATCTGCAACTGCAGCGCCCAGGGCGGGTCGAAACAAATCGGTGAAGAATCCCAGAATAAGAGTGAAGAAAGCAATCAAGGGCACGGCACGCGCAAAGCCCAAAGCGATCATTGCGACAGGCGCGATGAATAAACTCATCAGGAGGACCGGGCGGCGTCCGAGTCGGTCTGCCAATTCGCCGCCCACCAACTGCGCCGCAAAAGAACCCGCGCCGAACAACGAGACGGTCAACGCAGCCTGACTGACTGAAATGCCGCGTTGACTCGTGAGGTAGAGTGTGAGAAATGGAATAACAAAGCTGCCCAGACGGTTGATCAGAATACCGAACCATAGAAACCAGTAAGTAGGTGGTAAGTCGGCAGTCAGGGACGCAAAGCGCTTGCGAATAATTTCCATAACTTTCTCCTTTGCGGCAAATTAGTAGAATATATGTTCTATTTATCCCGGACGATGATACACCAAGCATGTCAACACGTCAAGAAGTGGACAACAAGAGCAGGTTGAGTAAAAGACTCGACATGCCTCATGCGCGGGGCGGGTGAACACGATTTCCCGAGGAACTTGTCCAAGGGCGTATAATCTTCATAATGCGCTTCCACACATAAAGACTCTTATAATTTGTGAACAGGAGAAACCATGATAAACCCTTCACCTGATGACAAAACCATCGTAGCCATGCTGGATACAGAATACCAGGCCGCTGTAAAAGCAAACGATGCAGCTACCATGGACCGCATCCTTGCGGATGATTTTATTCTCGTAACAGGACGCGGCACAATATTCACCAAAGAAGATCTTCTGACATCCGCCAAAAACAAAGAAGCGATCTACGAACACCAGGAAGATACACAACAGACAGTGCGCCTTTGGGGAGACACAGCGGTCATCACTGCCCTGCTTTGGCAAAAAGGCATCAACAAGGGCAAGCCATTCGACGATAAACTCTGGTTCAGCGATACATACGTGCGCACCTCAACTGGCTGGCGTTACGTCTTCGGTCAAGCATCCATTCGGCTCCCTGACTAAATTCGACTCTCAAACAAATATCCTGCAACGGATGCATGACATGTTTCATGCGCGGTTGAGCGGGTCCGTTTGTAGGGTGAAGGTGATTTCGCGAGGAACTGGTCCATGCTGGTGAGGGTGGATTGATGGTACTTGGTCATAGAGATATATGATTCCATTTACATCAGGCGGCGGACTTTCTGAAAAAGAGAGTCCGCCGCTTTTTTTGATTCCCGTATCATACAAAGGTACTAATTTTTGATGAATAACGTCCATTTTTTCTTTCGCAATTATTTTGCAATATCGCGGCAACCCTACTGTAACGTAACAAACGGCATGTGAGTCATACAATATAAAAGATTTGAGACTCCAGCGCTTATTCCAGACAAGGATGTGTCTCCTATGGTTGGAGCATGCATCTCAGCACAACTCAGGCGGGAAAGTAAAAACGTGTCTGGAGCAGTAACAAGCTCGTACAAAACAAAAGCCCGAGTTTTTTCTGGCTGCAATTTGGTTTAGCAATATCTATTTTCCATAAGGAGATGTGACCATGAAATCCAAACGTCTATTTCAAATAATAGTCCTGTTTGCGCTGGTATTCAGTTCTTTTGGCAGCAGCCAGCCAGCGCGCGCCAGCGCCAGTTCGATGGTTCAAGCGGATGCAATCATCATCGACCGCGATCTGGATTTTTGGGACGCCACGTATTTTGGTCTTGTGAGTGACAGCATCTACGAAAAATGGCATTTCGATTTCAGCGAGTCTCACAGTTTCGTTGTGACGGTTTCCCCAATCACGGGCGGGCTGGTTCCCCTGCTCATTCTGCTGGATGCAAGCGGCACCGAAATTACGCGCGGCACCGGCACATTGACCAGCGTCCAACCTGCCGGAAATTATTCCGTTCAAGTCCAGCCGGAATCGGGCAGTGGTTTCTATATTCTCACGATTCGACAAGCCGCTGGCAACCAGCAGGCGTCCGTCACGACAACTGTCAACCCGACGAGTGTCAATGTAGGTGAGACTGCAGTTGTCACTGTCAGTTTGAGCAATGTGCCCGCCGAGGGTTACACCAGCGCCGAATTCACCTGTACCTACGATGCGAATCTGGTTGAAGTAAGTAACATCGTTGTTGCCGCCCTCTTTGGAGCTGATCCCGCCACAGCGATCAATGGTCCGCAGAATGGAAGTTTCATCGTTGCGATTGCGGGGAGTAACGGTAATAAAGCTACAACCAGCGGCGTGGTGTTTACATTTAACGTCACCGGTTTGCAAGCGGGACAAACAACGATTGAATGTAAAGCGCGCGTATCAAAGGGTGACAATCTGCTCACCGATCTTCCGTCCACTGCCGCCAGCCTGACTGTTAATGGAAGCACGCCCACACCAACTACTACGCAAACGCCGACACCCGATGGATCAGCAACTTCGACCTCCACGCCAGATGGATCGGCTACAGCAACATCTACGCCGGATGGGTCTGCTACGGCAACCTCCACGCCGGATGGATCGGCGACAGCAACATCTACACCGGATGGGTCTGCTACGGCAACTTCCACGCCGGATGGTTCAGCGACAGCAACCTCTACACCGGATGGGTCTGCTACTGCGACCTCCACACCAACTGCTACGCAAACCTCCACACCTGATGTGTCGACTACGCCCACCTTCACATCCACGCCAGAGCCATCGCCCACACCCCTGCCGGTAGGGACGCTCACCGGACAGGCACTTGCCAGCAAGCCAGTGACCGTTAGCTTATACAATGCGGAAAACTCGCTCGTTACATCAGTGACTGCCAACCCGGATGGGACGTTCAGCCTCACAGCCCCAGCCGGGACGTATAACGTGTTTGCAACAGCCAGCGGTTTCCTCAGCGCCCAGGGCTCAGTTACGCTGACCAGCGGGAACGCCAGCACGATGCCAACCATCAGCCTGCTGGCGGGTGATATTGATAACAACAACGTCATTGATCAACTGGATGCGTTGACGATTGGGATGAACTACAACACAGCCTCTCCAGCCGCCGCAGATTTGAATAACGATGGCGTCATCAACGTTCTCGATCTGGAACTCCTTGCCGGAAACTATCGAGAAACTGGTCCTGTTGTCTGGGAATAAGAACCCATAAAAAATGGGGGCGCACGAAACTGTGCGCCCCCTTCCCGGAGTTTATATGAAATCTGTTACTGCATTTATTCTTGCGATTATTTTTACCCTTACTGCGATGGTGAATGTCAACGCCCAAACCGCCGAAAGCATCTGGCTGACAGCCAATAGAACGGCATATAAAACCGGGGAAACAGTCATTGTGACTCTCAATGCGGCCTCCGCCACACCCATTCAGGGATTTACGTTTCAAATTCGCTATGACCCTGATTGTCTGAAGCCAGTCAACGCTTCAAGCCTAATCCCCGGTATGAATGGTTTGCCCCTGCCTCAACTCACCGGCCTGGTGGATGGTTCCTATGCCAGCACCACGCCCCAAACCGTTAATGGGGTTTTAGCCGAAGTGAGGTTTACAAGCCTCAAAGGCTGTCAGACCAACCTCGTGCTGGAGAGCGCCGCGCTTGCCATCCGTAATGCATCAGGATTTGCCGCTCCGCTTTCTGGTGTGGCGCTCGGTGAAGAAAATATTGCCTTGAATATTGATAAAGAGATCGCGGCGTCCCAGCCTCCCCAGCCAATATCGGGATCAATACTTCCACTTGACCCGCCACCTGCCGATGAAGGAATTCCCGGTTGGGCAATCGGCTTGCTGGCAACTTTATTTATCGTTGGCATCGTGATTGGTGTCTTCAAACTTTTTCGAACAAGGTCTTCTGTCACTCAAAAAGTGTCATCGCCCTCCCGCACGGCCGCGCTGCATATCAAGCACGGTCCACAGGCCGGAAGAAGCATTGTAATAAATAAGTTGCCCTTTCTTATCGGACGTGACCCACTTAACGATATTTGTCTCGATGACCCGCATGTCATTAGTCAGCACGCCAGGATTTTTGCAACCAACAATGACTATTATTTGATGGATCTGGGCGGTGAGACATTTGTCAATGGTCAGGCAATCAGGAGAAGCCCTGCCATCCTAAAGCCGGGTGACGTGGTGCGCCTGGGCAGGAGTGCGCTGTTTGTATTTGGTCGGTAAGGATTGTCAATGGATTACGAAAACTATGTGCACTGCGCAGCGTGTGCCCTCTAGCGCAACTCTGGTGTTAGAGATCGCCAGTTACGGTCTTTTATGAAGCAGTTACTGGAATGGCGTCAGTCAAGAGAAAAGCCAAATGGCGAGAATCAAGCATAAGCGTGGAAGGAAGCGAGGAGTGATGTCTATCAAATCTAAATTTTTTCTGCGGGTAGTGAGTCTGCTGGTAATGCTGGCTTCGTTCGTCCCTGTAAATCATGCCGCCATGGCCGCGCCTCCACTTCCGCCAGCAGATATGTTCCAATTGCCCTGGGACCAGGGACTTTCCTGGGTTGCCATCGATGGACTTGACAATGGCACCAAACGACCTTTGAGCAGCTCACACAATCATACCGTGGGTGGCGCAATTGATTTTGCTCCCCATAATAATATGGTCAAGGGAGAAAACACCTCCAATTTTTGGACGACTGCTGTGGCAGCTGGGACCGTGGTCAGCACATCGACTTGTTACATCATCATTGATCATCGCAATGGATGGATCACACAATACCAGTTCCTTGCCAACATTCAGGTGAAATTGGGCGATGTCGTTTCCCGCAACCAGCGTCTGGGGATCATTGCCGATGGAGTGAGACCCACGATTATCGTAAGGGTCCAGTGCCTTAGCTGCCTATGGAGTGAGACAAAGGTTTTGTCCCGGGAGTGTAGAGCCTGATGTTCCGCATTTGCACTTTATGCTTCGCCCCACACTGATTGGTGCGACGTTTGCAGGCTGGGTAATTAACTATACCCCAGCTGTAAATATAACAACTTTTACAAAGAACGGTCAGACCCTGGGATTATTCAAACCGCTCTTGAACGAGCTGAGTCTGCCTCCCACACCGTCGCCTACGCCTTCGACTTCAACTCCCATACCTTCGGCAACTCCACCTGCGCCGACCGCTACGCAGACGAGTACCCCGCCTTCAGGCCCCTATGCTTCCACGATAGTCGACCCGACAAACATCCAAATCGGCGAAACAGCTCTGGCGACGGTCAGTTTGAATAATGTCCCTGCTGAAGGATATACCAGTGCTGAATTCACCTGCACCTATGATGCAAGTTTGGTGGAAGCAAGCAACATCATCGTTGCCAACCTCTTTGGCGCGGATCCAGTTGCAGCGATCAATGGTCCACAGAATGGCAGTTTCATCGTTGCGATTGCAGGCAGCAATGGAAATAAAGCTACAATAAGCGGAACCGTATTTACCTTCAATGCCAAAGGTATCGACGGCGGACAGACTGCACTTGAATGTAAAGTGCGCGTCTCACAAGGGAATAATAGCCTCACGGATCTGCCCTCGATCGGAACTGGCCTGACAGTCGTCGGGCTGACTCCTACACCGACGCTTCCTCCTCCAACCGCAACATCAGGATCCACATTTACTGTAACTCCCATGCCAACCCAGACCCCCATCGCCGGCTGGTTGACCTTCACCAATTCCACATTTGGCTTTCAGTTCCAATATCCGCCGCAGGGAGTCATTGCTAGCGGCCAAACGGATAACTTTGCCCATATTGATCTGCCTTTTGTGCAGGGTACGAATCTACACCACAAATATTTACAAGTAGACGCTGGCGAGAATGTTACAGAATGTAAAAGCCCACTGCCCACTCAAGACCCGGGCGTGACGGTTACGATCAATGGCATTCCCTTCCTGAAACAAACCGGGATGGAGCCAGCCGCGGGGAATCTCTATCAGTGGGTTACCTTCTCTACCCTCAGAGATGGTGTGTGTGTGAGGCTTTCCCTTGTTCTGCATTCACTTAATCCGGGTAATTCTACACCCACGGAAGTTCCTTTCGATTACGCGGCTGAGATCGCGGTCGTTGATCAGATTGTTGGGACTTATATGTGGCTTGCCTCAATGCCAACCGCGACCTCCACGCTCGCCAGCACGCCGGTCACTTCGCAGACGCCAACCGATACGCCGACACCCTTCGCGACGTTCACGCCCACGCCTGCTGAATCGTTGACGCCTACATTTACGTCCACATCCATTGTTACAGCTACAGCCACACCCATATCGGGCGCTGTCCTTACGGGAGAGGTGATCGCATCCAAGGTTGTCACAGTTCGTTTATATGACCCCGATGAAAATTTTGTTGCGGCGGTCAATGCCAACCCTGACGGAACATTCAGGTTTGATGTTGCAGCGGGAACGTATACCATCGTAGCCACCGCCAACGGATTCCTCCGCATCCAAGGGTCGATCACGCTCGCAGAGGGCGACGCGCGCGCCATGCCCGTGATCACCTTACTTGCCGGTGATATCGACGATAACAATGAAATCGATCAATTCGACGCCATGACCATTGGTGTTAGTTACAACACTAATTTTCCTGACGGCGCCGATTTGAATAATGATGGCATCATCAACATACTTGACCTGGAACTTCTGGCTAGGAACTATCGAAAGACGGGTCCGGTTGTTTGGGAATAACTAATTCTTGCGCGGCTGAGTGTTGTGATGTAAGGAAGAGAATAGAGAGTAGAAAATAGTTAATAGGCGGACGCTCATCGATGCGGGAGTCGAAGAGTGTCCGCCTAAAGGTAAAGCCTTTGAAAGTCTCACGACTCTCAAGGGCTTTTGGTTTATCGCTTTCGCCAAATTTCTCGATACGCCATCTCAAGTTCAGGTTTAATATCCGAGATAAATTGATACTCAACAAAACGTGTCCTCTTTCCGCTTTTTCTATTTACGGG
Organism: uncultured Anaerolinea sp.; assembly: GCA_964543585.1. GTDB lineage: Bacteria > Chloroflexota > Anaerolineae > Anaerolineales > Villigracilaceae > Defluviilinea. The sequence continues at coordinate 12,365 of CAZIYY010000143.1, forward strand.
GTGAGATAAACGAGAATCTAATCGCTTTTCGTGGATTTTCTTAAACGCCAAAAAGGTTAAGGGGTATTTTAATTGGAATCTACTTCCGGGATTAAATACTGAACCAATATTTCCATGATTGTAATTTCCTATCGCGCTTGCTTCGTGAAGAAAAAGAGAGTGGAGCAAATCATCATGAAATGTGTCAATCAAAAGGACCCAAGAGGTTGCATCCGTCTCGGCATATGCTTTTAATTGAACGGCAGTTGAAATATTTCCTTTATAGTGATTTCCTAAAACGATTTTCCAGTCAATTGAATTTAAGCCATTACCAAACAATTCCTTCATTGCATCTGTAATTGGTTCTCTTTTTCCTCTTCTCTTAGCGATAAGTTGCATTGATTTTAGAGCAAATTGAGCAATATCATTTATTTTTTGAACTTTAGTTGTGACATTAAGAGCATTTATTGCTAGCAACTCCGAAGCAACCAGGCTTACATCATTTGAGTGGTCAGTTAATAGTTTGTTCATCAAGGACTGATACGAGGGGTGACCAATCCTAGAAATGTCAACATAACGAGCAAGTTCGGCTTTATACCACCACCCAAATTCATGGCTAGAAAAATTTTTCTCTATATTATTCCAAGCCAATACTCCTCTTCTGAGTAAGACAGCCGTTGACAAGGCCCTCAATTCAATATCTAAAGAACTTGAATTTAATAAACTTTGAACATATCTTTCAAGTTCTAAGCCTATATCAGGATGACATTGGTAGTTGAGAATTCTCAAACCATAAGAAGTGAAGGCAGGGTAAAGGCTGTTATTTTTTAGCACATCAAGAATTTCTTTTGACAACTTCTTGCTTATAGCTGTATAGCCTTCAAAATATCCAAATATCGAAAAATACATATGAGGTTGTTTCACTAATATTTTCAATAATCTGTGACTCAATTTGGCAGAAGGCTCAGCGCTAGCGAGAACATATTTGAAACGAGTTTCATTTTTGACAATGTAACTTTGAGACAATTCAATTAACCGTTTTTGAATTTTTGGCTGATCAGGTGATTTGCTTTTTGTCACAACTTCTGGTGGGTGGCTTACAGATTTTATTTCCTCTTCTATATCAATTACTTTCTTGATATTGATTTTTCCACTTTGAGGGAATAAGCCTATTTGCTTGCTAAGCATATCCATTTCCACAATCATTGCTCGCAAATCTTGTTCATTTTTAGCGAAGAAACGTATATCATCTACATATCGAAAGTATCTCCACGATCTTTGCTTTGTGGAACGATTTTCATCGAAATATCTAAGCACGACTTCTGCCAACAATCCCGAAGACAATGGGCCTTGGGGAATTCCATGTCCTTGGTATATCTGCTTTTGTCCCACATTCGCAGTCCAGTGTTTTAGATAATTGCACAGTGCGTCTACAAATTCTTTTTGCAATCCTAAATCTCGTAAGAAATAACTTACAGTGCCTCTCATAAATAAGTAAAGTTTATCAGATAGGCAATCCTGCTTGTG
>CAZIYY010000144.1:0-13785 GCA_964543585.1 uncultured Anaerolinea sp.
TGATCAGCACCTGTCCCTTTTCTGAAGAATAAGAATTCATAAATTTAGCTCCTTTTTGATATTGAGTACAAGACGGAAGGACTCGATCTTTGCTACATCCTCCAGCCATACAAACATGATAAGTGCGTTGCCAATTTGTCTTTTTGAAAGGGTTAAGGGGATTAGTTATGACTTGGGATCCGCGATTTACCGCTTGTCTCATAAATTAATAAACTTTTCGGAACAATTTACAGGCTGAATTCAAAGTTCGAGTTTATCTATCCATGCGGTACTCTGTAAACAAAAGAGGCGCACTAAGGTGCGCCTCTTAAATTTGAGGTGTGGTATGTAATTAAAACCAGGATGCCGCCCAATCGTGGGCGGCATCCGTGGCGCGCTGTGGCTTCCTTCTTACTTATTGAGGAGGGATGCCACAGCGCTGGGTTTGTTACTACTATCCATGTTAGACATCACCTCCTCCTTTCTATAGGATGGCGGTTCAATTGTTTGCCCCCGAATGATGCGGTTAGTATGTCACACTTCAATTTGAATGTCAATAGGCGCGGGTTGATTCTTATTGATTTGTAATCCTGTTGTATACTCGACCTGCGAATTTATGATACTTTTTGAGAGACTCCGCAAGCGCATTAGGGTTATGCTCTGGAAAATTTCTTGTGGAGGTCCGTATGAAAACCAACCCAAATCGTTTCTGGGCAATCGTCATCCTGCTTGGCTGGGTGTTCGATTTCCTCTTTTGGAAGAAGCCCGCCGGCGTCAACTTTGCCATTTATGTGACGCTTTGTCTTGCTACTGGAATCCTGCTCCTTCGTGCGGATGGGCTTCGCCTCTCGCGCCGCTCGGGCTTGCTCCTGTTTCCTATCGCGTTTCTCGCGTCTGTGACTTTTATCCGCCTCGAGCCGATGACGGTTTTCCTTTCTGCATCAATGACACTCTTCCTGATGGGAGTTTTTGCGCTCACATATCTCGGCGGCCGCTGGCTCCACTATACAGTGCTGGATTACATCTTTGGTTATTTTCGACTATTTGGGAGCATGATCGCGCGTCCGCTGGGATTCGCCGCGCAGACGCGGAATCAGCCGTCCCTGAGCGAGAAGCGTAGCGCCAACGTCTGGCCCATCCTGCGCGGCATCGTTATCGCATTGCCCGTCATTGCCATCTTTGCCTCCCTGCTTTCATCGGCTGATCCCATCTTCGCAAAGCGGTTCGAACAATTTATTGAATTATTCAATATAGATAACCTGCCCGAATATATTTTTCGGCTTGTGTTAATTCTTGTTTTTGCATACGCCATTGCAGGGACATACCTGCACGCCGCGCACAGCAACGATGAAAAAATATCCGAAGATAAACCGTTTGTTTCGCCATTCCTGGGTTTTACAGAAGCGGCGATTGTTCTCGGCAGTGTGACAGTTTTGTTCGCCGCATTTGTGACCATTCAGTTTCAATATTTCTTTGGCGGGCAGGCAAACATTCACATCGAAGGCTACACGTTTTCTGAATACGCGCGCAAAGGTTTCGGCGAACTCGTGGCGGTTGCGTTCTTTAGTTTGCTTTTGATTCTTGGGCTTGGCGCAATCACCCGTCGCGAAACTGAGTCACAGCGAAAGACGTTCTCTGGCATTGGCGTGGGATTGGTCGCGCTGGTGATTGTGATGCTTGTTTCTGCGTTTCAACGCCTTGTGCTGTATGAAGATGCTTATGGTTTCTCGCGTTTGCGTACATACACACATGTCTTCATGATCTGGCTTGCGCTTCTGCTCGTCGCGGTTGTTGCGCTGGAAATATTTCGCCGCGAGCGCGTGATCGGCTTGGCAATGATATTGGCTTCACTCGGATTCGTGATCTCTCTCAGTTTGTTGAATGTGGATTCTTTTATCGTCAAACAAAATATTCAACGCGAAATTCGCGGCGCGGCAGATGAAACATTCACACAAGGACGCGTGGATTTGGACGCGCAATACTTTTTGGATTTATCCGATGATGCGGTCCCCGCTTTGGTTGAGGCATTCCTGAATAAATCCCTGCCTGACGCCGTCAACGAAAAAGTGGGCGCGGCTTTGGCATGCAAGCGTTACGAACGCGAACTCGATAAGCGTGTGATTCCCTGGCAATCTTTTCACTTCTCGCGCTTTTATTCCGACCGCGCTTTCGCGGAAGTAGAGAAGAAGTTGGATGCTTATAAAATTACCAACACAGACCGGCCCGTTCTCGTCGAAACGCCAAGCGGGGAGGAGTTCTCCTGCTGGCAGTATTATTATGATTAATGCAGAACTCCGAGATTTTGGAAATCTCGGAGTTCTAACTTATTCTCTGATGTTAGCACCGTCCCGAAGGTTTGAACGGCTCAACAAGGTTTTTCAAGGAAACCTTCGGGACGTTCTGTGTAAGGTGAGTTATTCTTTCGGCTTCAACCTTGCCGTGAGATCGCGCAACTGCACGAACGAGATGGGTTTGATCAGGACAAAGTCAACCTGATCGCCGTAGGTATCGCCCATGCGCGCATCGGCAGTGGTAATAATGACCATTGTTTTGGAAAGGCGTTCATCCTGCTTGATGATTTTTGTCAGCAGGTCCGCGCCTGAAACGTGCGGCAGGTGCATGTCCAGCAGGATCAAGAAAGGTGCGGTTCCATTTTTTAGCCTCTCCTGCGCAACTTTTCCGTCCGCAACATGTTCCACTTCATACCCAATTCCCCGCAACGCCTCCGCGAAGATGCTTGCAAGGTCCTCATCATCTTCGATAATCAAAGCCAGCTCGCTCATGGTGTTCTCCAATTCGATTTTGTTACCTCAACAACAACCAGCGGCAATGTGATGATGAATGTCGTCCCTTCCTCCAATTTGCTTTGCACTTTGGTTTCCCCACCCATGAGAGTGACCAATTGTTTGACAATGGATAATCCCAATCCAAATCCTCCATGCACGCGCGTAGCCGTTCCTTCCACCTGGCGGAAGGTATCGAAAATATATGGGATTTCAGACTCAGGGATGCCGCGTCCCGTATCAGATACTTCGATGCCCCATCTGTTTGCATCGGGATAAAACAGTCTCACGCGCACCGATCCCTGGTTTGTAAATTTGATGGCGTTGTTCACCAGATTAATCAGAATCTGTTGCAGGCGCGCCGCGTCGCCGTTGAATGCTTCAGGGAGGTTATCGTCAATTTCGCTGGTCAGCCTGAGTCCCTTGTCTGATGCGGTTTTGTCCATCAGGCTGTGCAGGTTTTCGAGCAGTTCGGCGGGTTTGATGGGCGCCATTTGGATGGTCAATTTGCCCGCTTCCATTTGCGCTTGGTCGAGCAGGTCGTTGATCAAACCGAGCAGGCGTTGTGTATTCTTCATGATGCGCTCTGCCATGTTGACCTGTTTTTCGCTCATCGGCCCGTACACTGCCTCTTTGAACATTTCCGCGTAACCGAGAATGGCGTTCAGCGGCGTGCGTAATTCGTGAGATACGATGCCGACGAACGTGCTTTTGAGTTTTTCGACCTCGGCTTCGCGAGTGAAGTCGCGGAATACGGTCACCGTGCCGATATTTTCACTTTTATTGTTATAGACCTGCGCCGCGCTGACCGATAGCGTCTTGCCTCCCCACTCGACGCGAAAGCCGACCGGTTGAGTATCGTGTTCCATCATGGCGTACAACAACCCTCGGCTCTTGGGCGCAAGCTTGGGATGCTCGATGAGTTCGCTGAAGTTTTTATTAGCGATCAGTTCAAGCGGAATTTCAAGCATACCCCGGACAGCGGGGTTTGCAAGAGTCGCGTTCCAAGCCCTGTCAAAAACGATCACCCCATCAGCAATGGAATTCAAGATGGCCCGATTGCGTCCCGCTTCGATGCGTTCGCGATCAAGGGATTCAGCAAGGGCTTGCGTTCGTTCTCCAACGACCTTATCGAGATCCATGTTGATGACGCGTAATTCACGAAGCGCAGATTCGAGACTGCGAGCCGACAGCCAGGATACCAGCGCCAGCATAAAAAAGCCAATGATGGCATAAGAGTTGATTGATTGATCGATCGACAACGCCAGCCATGCTACGATGCCGCCGCTCAACGCGGCGAAGAAGAAACTGGCTTCCGGAAGCAGTATCAGGCTTGAAATAGTGATTGGAAGCATGAAAAATAAAGTGGAACGACCATTTGATAGTTCTTTGGGCGTATCTGTATAATAAAAAACCAGTGTGAGCAACAAAAGGAAAAGCAATGCCGCCCAGCGCCCTGACAAGAGTCTGTTGATTAGGTAGATTACCGTGATGCCTACTATGCTCACGAACGTGCCAACCAGCAGATTCCGGTTATTAGGCGAGTCAAATCCTCCCGAAGATGATGAACCGAAGACAATTGCAAAAATCCCAAAGATGGTTGCCAATATCGTGCCGAGCAAAAGAATGTTCAATACTCGCCGGCGGCGCGCGTCATCGGGGTCTGACACGGGGACGTTTAGAAACTTATTAAGATAGTAGTTCATAATCATGATTGAGCTAGCGCCAGCGCGCTAATGACCGCTGAACGAATGACCAGGCTGGGGTTGTACAGGCATTTGCCTATCCATAAAGGTGGATAGGGTGGGTTCATATGTTCTTTGAGCCAGCGCGCGCCGTTTTTCAAAGCGGCTTTGGGTATTCTGGCGACTTTCTCATTCCAGATCCACAAGGCTTGTATTGCGTATGCAGTCTCTTCCGCAGTGGAGAGATACGCGCCCCATGACCCGTCGGCGTTTTGCGACTTGAGAATCCATGCAATGGATTCTTCGACCACTTCATTGGCAAGACCCGCGCAGGCGATGATCGCGTGAGAGGTTGCATAATATGGTGAAGAGTGCCATTTATCCAGCCAGATGGCGTTATGCCCCTTCGCTTTGTTCAGAAAGCGGATCACTTTATGAACGGACGAATTCTTTTGGTCCAGTCCAGCTTGCCCAAGCGCGCCGAGAACATGGATATTTGCACTGATCGATGGATTCGCCTCCAGGTCGAAACAGCGGAAGTGGTCTTTCTCTTCGTATATTAGCACACTTGCCAGGTCTTTTTCGATTCCAAATCGTAACAAAGTATCATAGACAAGACCGGTATCGTCGCTATCTTTCACAGAATATCCCGCTGCAAAACCGACACCCTGTTTGGGCTGCCAGGTCTGGGAAAGAAAATCCAGGTGAGGCTGGAGTTTTCCGTTCTTTTTCAAATCGGGGATGAAACTTAGATTCCACAATGTCCATGCGATCTCAAAAACATCAAAGGGCGCCACATTTGGCATCCCGCCGTCGGGCTTGATAACGCTTCGCAAATAGTTCAATGAAGCCTCATCGCCTCTTTTGATATACGCCGCGAAGTAGGCTGTCGCCGATGGACTTACGCCAACCGAGCCGTTACTTTCTTGCAGGTTCTTAATATCCAGCATGTGCTTTCCGTCGGTGCCAGCCATCTCGGCGGAAAATGCAATTGTCACGTGCCTGTTGATCATATTATCCTTGAGATACGAAAGTTTTTTGGCGCGTTGTTTGGATAGGCGCCCTAAAATGCGCTGCCCCTGGTGTTTGATGATTCCCAGTTTTTCAGCCTCAGCCGCCAGAGTGGGCGCGATCATTTCAAAGCCGACAGTCGCTCCGTTGGGATCGGATTGCAGTCCCTGCGTCGCGCCGCCTACGATCCGTTCAAGGGCATTTCTGCCGTTTTCGATCTGCACTTTATCATGCACGCGGTTGCCGCGATACGAGAGGGCGATCATCGCGGCTAATGTGCAAAGCACGCGGTCATGATAATACAAGGGCGCGGGCGCGCCCCACGAACCATCCAGTAACTGGTTTTCCGCCAGCCAGGATAAGGCATGATTGCTCAGGTTCCAGTCCACTTCGCCGAGACGCGCCGCCCAGGCTGTATCGTAGGCGGTGCTTGCCATGTGACCAGGCCCAATTTCATCAATGAGTTTCGCGATGAGGTCTTTCATTTTTCGTTCCTGGTTTCTGGAAACCATAGGTTAAATTTCAATCTTCCAACGCCTAATGCGTAGTCTTTGTTGTCTCGATAGTAATCTCTTAACCAGTTGAGTTCATCGCCCGCCAGTTTGGTGTAATCGGGTTCGGGAATGCGGCGCACGTAAAGATGGTCGTAAAGGATGGCGCGCAGTTGCCGTTCTGTCATGTAGGGCGATGGGCTGAGGGAGAAGTATAAATCCTCTTCGCCTGTGGATAGCAACGGCATGTCGAATACGCTGAATTTGTCGAAGCCGATGAAAAGACTCACAGACGGCATATCCTCACCGTAATATTTTCGTATGAGGGTTTGTTTATCCGGCACCGCGCCCTGCGCGAGGTAATGTTCCACGGAAAGGCGCGCTACAGTTTCGGTCACTTCATCGGCAAAGACCCCGAAAAATAAACGAAAGCCTGTATTGTGCTTCGTGGCTTCCATTACGTCATAGATTGATTTGAGCGCGTATTCGTATGCCGTGCCGGTCAACACATCGCGATAGTCGCCGTAAAAACGGACTTTGACATTGTATCCCTCAAAAAATTGGCGATAATTTTGATCGGTGGCTGTTCTCACCAACCCGTCCATGCCGACGCGTTTTGTATATTCGTCGCCACGGTGCATGAGTTCGCGCCCGAAGACCGGCGCAAGGATCGTGTCAATGCCATGATCGAAAAGCAACCCGCATAACTCGGCGTGGTTCTTGATCGAAACGTCCATATAAGCATCGAAAAAATCATTCCCGATCTTATCGCCATGCTCCAGCATGAACCAGCGCCGCGTCCCATTGACGGGGAACACACAGACCTTTTGCCCGCTGGCGCGGACGAGCGCCGCAACTTCTTCGGTGGGGAGTCCCAGGAAACTCTCAAAAGGAATCATCGGCTTCCCCAAACGTTGGCCTGTCCTTGTTTGTCGTAACGCGAATGAGAACGAAATCCATCGCGTAGAATAGAGGGATGGCAGGCAATGTCGCGGCTGATTGTGGGATGCCGGGAAGCATTTTGCCTCAGTTGGAGGTTACCTTTCGTTTCGCGGCGCGGGTTGTAAGACCTGGCATCGAAACCATGGCGTGATTCGTGTCTTCGAGATGGAATCCCAGCCTGCGCTTTACATCATATGCGCCAGTGCCAAAACGGACGAGCCTTATATCATGTTCGAAGGCTTCCTGCAACGCGGCATATAACAGAAAGAAATACCCGCCCGGCACATCATCTTCAAGACCCAACCCCGTGACAATTTGGAAGCGGTTATCGCGCATGACCGCGCCGCACCCGACCATTTTTCCGTCCTTTTGCAATTCAAGCCAGGCGCCGTCGGCCATGGAAAAGTTTTCAAGCATGCCGCGCATCCACGGGTTTGGCGCGGAGCCTTGCCAGATGGAGACGTTCTCGATGAGTGCCAGGGCGGCTTCCACATCTGGAACGCTTTTGTGTTTGGTGAGGATGAGTCCGTTTTCTTCCACTTCGCGTAAACTTTGCTTGTAATACTGGCGGTCCTTCTTATTGCCTGCCTTGAGATAGGCGTCGAAATTCTCCCATTCAATAGGCATGTAGGTTCCCGGCTCGGAAACGGTGATCGGTTCATAACCGGCTGGCCATGGATATCGTAATTGTTCGGTGAGCAGGTAATCGAAGACGAGGAAGGAACATCTTTGCCGCTTGAATTCCGCCCGCGCGGCTTGGGCGAGCGAAGCGAGCGCCTCATCGCGAAGCGGCTCGCCGGGTAACAGCATGGCGGACGTATCCGCAAGAGGCGAACGGCAAACGAGCAGGGGCCTACGCTTGAGGATCGACGCCATAAATCGGCGCGCCACGCTTGGCAATGGCAATGGCTCATTTTGAATTCTGAAGAGCGCCGCGCTTGCGACAGGTGTATCTCCGTCCAATGCCAGCAGGTAGGTCGGCGGGCAATCCGCCATGGCGCGTTCCCCGAACGTGTACCAGCGATGGCTTTGAAACCCGCGCCGCGCGGCGATTCGATCCCAGGTCTCAGGATCAATTTCATGAATGCTTTTGAAAGCCTGTACAGTCAGTTTCGTCATACTTACTCCCATGCCCTTCCATTTTACACCAGCAAGCCGCAGTCTGTATTTCTTCTCAGCAATTCTCATTATGAACATGTCTCTGCGAGCCTTCAGCGAAGCAGTCTCCGCACTGAAACAGGGGTATTGCTTCGGGAAAAGACATCCTCGCAACACTTGCACCTGGCGCAAGTGCAGGTGTGACACGCTTCGCGTAAGAATTGATAATTTCTTCTATTATGGCTTATAAAAGGTCTGCGCTCAGATTATATAACGATTCGGAAATTATTTGTTGAGCAACGACAAAAATTCATCCTGGTTTCTGACGGTGTTTTTAAATCCCAGCCGCTTGCCAAGCCTAGTGAGTTGGGGCGGGTCAACGTAGGTTGTCGCCAAAATTTCCTCCTGCCCCAAGACTTCGTTTGCTTTTCCGTCGAGCAAGACCCGTCCTTGCGAGAGCGCGATAACCCGCTCGAAGTTCTCAGCGCAGAAATCAATATCGTGCGTAATTGTGATGACTGTCTTGCCGCGCTCGCGCAAAGTCTTGATGACATTGGCAATGCGCGTGATGTTCGCCGCATCCTGCCCCGTCGTGGGTTCATCAAAGATGACGATGGGCGTATCCATCGCAATAATCGAAGCGATGGCGACCATCTTGCGCCAGGTGGGAGACAGGTCATACGGATTCGTTTCCGTTTTATCGGATAACTCCGCCATCGCCAGCGCGTCCTTTACCTGACCTTCAACCTGCTCGCGGTTATACCCAAGATTTTTCGGCCCGAACGCGACCTCCGTCCCGACGTTCTTTGAGAACAACTGCTCATCGGGATTCTGGAAGACATAACCAACCCTACGCGCGAGTTTCGCAACGGAATGTTCCTTCGTATCCCAATCCCCGATTCGGACCGCGCCGGAAGTCGGTCGCAACAACCCGTTCATATGCTTCACAAGAGTCGTCTTCCCCGAGCCATTCTGCCCAACGATGGCAACCTGTTCGCCTGATTCGATAACGAGCGAGATTCCGCGCAGGGCTTGTACCCCGGTGGGATAAGAGAATTGCAATTCTCTAATCTCAAGTCTCATTTCTTGAATCCTTCCACCGCTTCCTCCAACGTCACGGGCAATTTATCCTTTTCCCACAATCCCATCGCTTGCGCCTTACGTGCAGTGGATGTATACCGCGAAACCCCAAAGCCTTTATCCATCAACAAGTCCGATGTCAACACTTCCTGCGGTTTGCCTTCAACGAGGATTTGTCCCTCATACAACGCGATAACTCGATCCGCAAATTGCGCGATCCATTCTACTTTGTGTTCTACGAGAATCACGGTCATGCCATTTCCAGCCATCGTGCGGATCACGCCGAAGACTTCGCGTGTCCCAATCGGATCCATTTGTGATGTCGGCTCATCCAGAACGAGAACCTTTGGTTGCATGACCAGGATGGAGGTCAGCGCGACGCGTTGTTGTTGTCCGCCGGATAACGAATAGGGGGAGCGATCCGCTAAATCGCTGATGTCCGTCAATTTCAGCGCGTTTTCCACGCGGACTTTCATCTCCTCGCGCGGCACACCGATATTTTCCAAGCCGAAGGCAATCTCTTCGTAAACAGTGTACTTCGCGCCGCTGATCTGGTTGAACGGATTTTGGAAAGCAAGCCCCACATTCAATACCCACTCATGCAAAGATGATTTGCTCGATTCGTTGCCCGCGACTTCAACCGTGCCCGTGATCTCACCCTTGAAAAAATGTGGGACAAACCCCGCGATGGTATAGCACAAAGTGGACTTGCCTGCGCCGTTCGGTCCGATGATCGCGACGAACTCACCTTCGTTGATTTGCAAATTAATGTTTTGCAACGCGAGTGAATCTGTGAGAGGGTATTTGTACGTGACGTTTTGAAGGTTTACGATAGCCATAATCTTAGGGCAAGAGAGATGACAACCAGCGCGACAAGCATCCAGCGGAACAATTTATCTAAATTTGTATCGGGAATATCCTGCAGGGATGTTTTGGTATGAGTCGATGTGAACCCGCGCGCTTCGATGGCAATGGCGCGTTCCTCCACTTCCACCAGTGAACCGAACACGAGCGGACCCACGAGAGGGAAGAGCGCGCCCGCACGCTTTAAGTAGCTACTTTCGGTGTCCAATCCACGGGAGCGCTGAGCGGCAATAATAGTTTGTGCCTTGGCTTGCATTTGCGGCAGGATTTGAAGCGTGGAGATGATCACATACGCAAACTGCCCGGGCAGGCCGCGGCGCGTCAGATCGGACATTAATTCGCTGGGATGGGTTGTGAGCAGGAATAGTGTAAAGGAAGAAACCATCACGAAAATCCTTGTCGCGTTTACAAAGGCGAACATTGTGCTTTCCCGTGTGGGGTGCAGGAACCCAACGTGGAAGAGTTCCTCACCCGCTAACGGTTGAAAGAGAGCCTGCATGATAAAAAGGAATCCGGCCGCCGGAAGAATGATGCGGAGAGCGGCATTTAAATATGAGCGCGCCACTCCGCCAAGAAAACTCAATGGGATGATTCCAAAAAGGATCAGGAGATGCGGTGTCCAGTAGTAGGGAGAAATAAATGAGATGAGAACAAACCCCAGGACCATGGTCAGTTTGGTCAGCGGGTTGCGGCGATGGATTAAACTTTCGCGTTTGACATAGAAGGAAAGTCGCTCATGCATAATATGGCAGGTTATCCCGAATTATAAATGACAAAAAAGAGACCAGACTTCATATGTCTGGTCTCTTTTTCCTAAGCTATGGATTTAGCCGCCGAGGATATTGCGAAGCATGAATGCTGCAAACAGCACCAACACAACGACTACACCAACCGCGATATATAACTGGGTCTGACTTGCGCCGCCTTCAGTTTCCACATTTTCAGGGCGTGGGAAGCGGGCAATAAAACGTTTGGAGAGTCCCTGAACAATGGCAAACGCCAGCATGGAGGTTGTAATCTTGTCCACCGGTTCAACCAGGAAGTTTGTGCTGAATACAGCCTGGAAAACGCCCTGCCCGGTCTGTAACAAATAGGCGGTGATGAACGACGAGCCACTCGCCGTAATGCCACCGTATAGGTAAACAGCAATAGGTGTCGAGATGATGGCTGCAGTAATCGCCACCACAAACCCGGTTACAACAACTTTCCACCAGCTTTTAAAGAAGCCCCAAAGCGCCATCCGTCCAGCCATATACCCGATGAAGAACGCTACGGGCCACCAGGGAAGCGCGTTCGGGTCAATTGCAAAGCCCCAGATGGTATTGGAAAGCGCGCCCGTAAGAGCGCCAGCGTAGGGACCGCAAATGGCTCCCACAAGCACTGTTCCAATCGAATCAAGATATACGGGCAGTTTGAGCAAAACAACGATCTGGCCAATTGCGATATTGATCGCAATTGCAACGGGAATGAGCACCCACGTCATTGTGTTGAAATCTTTCTTGATTTTGTCTAACATGGCATTCTCCTTTTCTGGGATTTGATTCTTACAACACCGTTCATGCAGTTATGTTTCGCCCCAAACCCCGACTTCGGAAGTCTACGAGGCTTCCGAAGTCTTTTGCGCCAACCCCTCCATCCTCTCCAAAAATAGTTCGATGAAGTCCCTTGCCCGCACGCCAAGCGCCACCTTCATGTTGGCAGGTTTCTTCGTGTGCTTATAAAAATCTGCAAACGTGTTGCCCATCGAAACGCCGCCTGAAATATCCACGTCCACGTAATGCTCTTCATAAATGCATAGATCAGGAGCGACTGCCAATGCCAGCGCAAGCGGGTCGTTGATCGCGCATCCCACAATGTGTTGATACTCGTCGTGGAATTCCATATAAAAGCGCGTCGAGTCGTCCAGGAACTTTGTGATCGGCGAATCGATTTTATTCAACCTTTTCACATCCTCTGGCGTGAGAATACATTGATAGGTCACATCCAGCGGCACAAGCGTCATTGGTATCCCACTGTGATAAATAATATGCGCGGCGTGGGGATCAACGTAAACGTTGTACTCAGCCATCGGCGTGGCATTGCCATGATGCCGAATCGCGCCGCCCATAATGATCAACTCTTTGATGCCTTTCGCAACGCGCGGCTCTTTACGGATCGCCATGGCGACATTTGTCAGCGGCCCGATTGCCACCAACGTGAACTCGCCGGGTGATGTAAGAATCTTCTCGATGAGAAAATCGCATCCATGCCGGACCTCGGGCTTGCGGTGCGGTTCTGGAAGTTTCGCGTACCCCAAGCCTGCGTCCCCATGCGTGTCCAGCGCGAGCAGGGATGGTTGCACAAGCGGCAGTTCGCATCCCTTTGCAACAGGGATATGACCCGCGTTTGCCAACTCCAAAACAGACAAGCCATTGATCGTGCCCTGCTCCGCTGAACAGTTGCCATGTACGATGCTCAAGCCTTCGAGTGAAAGTTCAGGCGAAGCCAGCGCAAGCAGGATCGCGCAGGCATCGTCGATGCCGGGGTCGGTGTCCATGATGATTCTTTTTTGAGGCATATTGATCCTGTAGGGGCGAGGTGCTCTGCGTCTCGCCCAGGGCGGCAGGACGCCGCCCCTACGTGTTAATCAATTTTTCCACTTCTTCTTTTGTCGGCATGGAAGGTTGCGCGCCGAATTTTGTCGTGGCGAGCCCGCCGCATGCGCATCCATATCTGACTGCTTCTTCCAAAGATTTTTCCTGCAATAACGCTGATGCAAACCCTCCGATGAACGCATCGCCTGCGGCAGTGGTATCTACCACATCCACTTGATAGCTGTCGACGTGCGTAACTTGAGTGCCTGATACAATCAACGCGCCTTTGCTTCCCAACGTAACAATCACATGCTTCGCGCCGCGCTCCAATAATATCCGCGCGGATTTCTCGGCGGATTCAATATTTGTTATCGCGATACCGGTCAACAAACTTAGTTCAATTTCATTCGGAATGATGAAATCTGTGAGCGCGATCAATTCAGCGGGGATGGGTTGGGCGGGCGCGGGATTCAGGATGACGCGTAATCCGTTTTCGCCGGCGCGTTGGGCGGCGCGTAAAACTGTCAGCGTTGGAATCTCCAGTTGAAGCAGGAGCAGGCTAAAATCCAGAAATGATGCATTGTTCACATCCGCATGAGTCACTTTGCCATTCGCGCCCGCAGATAACACAATGCTATTCTGTCCGTTTGAATCCACGATGATGATCGCAGTTCCAGTGGATGCATCATCACGCTGAACCAGTTTTGAGTCCACTTTATCCGATTTGAGATTTTCCAAAAGGAAATCGCCGAAGTTATCCTTTCCAACGCGCCCAAGCATGGATACGTTCGTGCCAAGCCGAGCCGCGGCGACGGCTTGATTGGCGCCCTTGCCGCCCGGAATAATTTGCAGGTCTTCGCCACTGATGGTTTCGCCGGGTTGCGGAAAGCGCGGCGCATTCACGACGAGATCAGCATTCAGCGAACCAACGACAAGAATGTCCGGCATTGATAAATTTTACTCTGTTTAAAACGAAAAGAGTCATCGCAATAATGACTCTTGTGTGCCCCCACGGGAATTCGAATAACATCCCCTCAATGGGGGCGCCGGTTTAAACAGAAAGAGCCATTCTTGCGACGACTCCTGTGTGCCCCCACGGGAATTCGAATCCCGGTTTAAGCCTTGAGAGGGCTTCGTCCTGGGCCACTAGACGATGGGGGCAAGGGTGAAATTGTATCATCACGAATATCAATCGTCAACGAGAAGGACGCGCATTAAGTGACTCTCGACTTTGGCTTTTTAGCAAAGTGAGGTGGAAAGAAAGAAGAAGCAAAAAGGG
>CAZIYY010000145.1:0-3572 GCA_964543585.1 uncultured Anaerolinea sp.
TGACCAGCGCGGTGGCCGCCTTAGTGCGGGTGAGGTTGCAGTTGCCCTGACCATCGCCTGTATCCGGGTCACCCACATCGTTGCAGTCTGAGCCCTTGGATTTGAGGTGGTTGACCACGACCGTGAACTCCGCGCCAGTAGTGGTGCTCATGAACGTCTGCGCCAGCGTTGGCCGGTTCTTCGTGTCAATGAACAGCGGATCTACGCTTGAGTCTAGGATAGCGTACGCGCCGACGGGTGTGACAACCGCAGGCTTATAGATGATCGCAACCTTGATCGCGTCCGTGCCAATGGTGCCGGTATTGATGAAGGCATATGTTCCGGCGCCGGCAACATTATTGAGACCATCCACCAAATTCTGTATCGTTGCAGTCGCGTCGTTCTGAACCTCCATCAAGCCAGCAATGTCGGGGTCGATCGCCAGGATGGAATTGATGATCTTATCGCGCTGGCGGGTGAACTCAAACGCGCTGTTCGCGCCGCGACAATCCAGGCCGCCGGTCGGGCCGCAGAGACCCGGCGCCGTATCGAATGTAGTGAAGAAGTTGAGAACGTTGAGCGCGGCGACCTTGAGGTTGCCTCCAACCGGGCTTGGCGCAGCAGTACGCGGATTAGTGCTTGCGTCAAAACTGACCGGTCCAACAGGCTGGACGCGATAATCGCCGAAGCGCTGCTCAAGCACGCCTGTCAAGCCGTGGACCGTATAACCGGAGCGCAAAGTGTTAGAAGCGCTCAAACCACCAATGGAATGAATGGTCGGGTCAATATTTTGCAGGTTGTTACCATCATCCAGAACGAGCACGCTGCGATTGTTGAGATCTTGCTGTGCAACCGCTGGCCCCCCAGGCGCGACAATGTTCGTTGGGTTGCGCAAGCGTCCATTGACAGACACGCTGACCTCGCCGAAGCGGCCGAGGTTAAAGGTCTCAGTGGCAGTCAGGTCTTGCGAGATGTGGATTAGCATGCCTTCGTAGCGCTCCCAATCACTCAGGCTGCTGACGGGCAGTGTGACCGTGGTTGGCGTGACGCTGTTGCCGCTACTGCATATCTGGACTACGCTCACGCTGCTCATTTCGGTGAGGTTAAAGAACTCACTCACCGTGCCTTTGACGCGCACAACGTCACCGGGAAGCACATCAACGCCGAAGCCGTTGTCGAAGACGAAGATGCCTTCCGATGTCGTTGAGTCGGCATCTGCATCTACGTCCTCTTCCTGCATGTGGAAACCGCTGAATTGAGAGGCCGTATCCTGGTAGTCGCCGACGACCACGCCTTCGATGACGGTGTTGGGTGTGCCGTTCAGGGGGCTGCTCAGGCCGCTACCCTGAATCGTGTGAATGGATGTGGCCGGATCGCCACATACCAAAAGCTCGGTCGTCGTAAAGCTGAAAACGTAATTCGCCACCATGTGGTCCGGCGGGTCATTGACATCCCGGTCGGTCACCTGGCTGGCAATAATTGTTACAGTACACAACTCGTTGTACATGAAGTCGGAGTCCGGGTTAACGGTATAGCTCGTGGGCCCGCCGTTGAAGGCCGCGGTGTGCCCACCACTCGTCACGCATGAAATTGTGAACCAACTGCTGGTTACATCCACAGGCTCGCTGAAGTTGATTGTGATATTCGCATTCAAAAGGGCACCGAATGCGCCATTGGACGGGGTTGTGCTGGAGACAGTAGGGGTGCTGCTACGCGGATTCGGCGCACCCGCAACGAAGTCGGCGTTATTGTTGTCGGTGTCCTGCGCGCCATTGCTGAGTCGAAGCGCCGCTGTCGTGTTGCTTAAGGTCGGAGCCGCACCGCCACCCTCAAAGCAGTTGGCGCTACCATAGCCAACGAAATCGCTGATGTTGGAACCAGTGGGGCATGCACCTGTGAGCGCGGTAGTGGTGTTGACGAGGGCGACCTTACCAGAGCCGGCAGCCATAGCGATGGTGCCTAAGGCATCCGGCGCGGGAAGATCGACCGTTCCACCTGCCCCAGCCGCTTCTCGCACCAAGTAATACTT
Organism: uncultured Anaerolinea sp.; assembly: GCA_964543585.1. GTDB lineage: Bacteria > Chloroflexota > Anaerolineae > Anaerolineales > Villigracilaceae > Defluviilinea. The sequence continues at coordinate 2,009 of CAZIYY010000145.1, forward strand.
TCCCGGCGCAATCGAGCCTGTCAGCGGCGTCACCTGCCAAGACGTGCCGGCGGCGGCGGCATATTGCACTGACCAGCCGCTCAGACTAATAGTGCTGGCAGTCCGATTATAGAGTTCGATGAAATCGTTCTTAAAGGTTGCTCCAGCATTACCGCCACCCCCGTAGACCTGGCTAACGACGACGCTGCCGGGGGCGGGTGGTGTAGGCGAAGCCGTAGGTGTTGACGTGGGTGTCGCGGTATTGGTTGGCGTCGGTGTGTCCGTTGGTGTATTGGTCGGTGTATCGGTGACCACCGGCGTGTCGGTTGGCGTCGGAGTGTCTGTCGGTGTATTGGTTGGAGTGTCGGTGAAGACTGGTGTATCAGTTGGGGTTGAGGTATTGGTCGGCGTGAGTGTTGACGTACTGGTATTGGTGGCAGTAGGTGGATTCGTCAAGTCGATCGTGATGTCATCAAAATAGACAACTATAGAGGCACTGACCGAAGGCGCTGCCAAGAGCCGCACTTCGGCAAAGGCTGCTGTTGAAGGGGATGTCGCCGTGCCAGTAACCTGCACCCACGTTCCTGAAGCAGTGGTGACAGTATTGCTATCACTAGTCGAAAGCTGCGCCCCCCCCGAACAATTAGGGCTCGCATACCACGCAACGCGTATGCGCGCACTAGATAGAGAGGTGCCACTGGGCACTAGAATAAGACCTGACCAAGTATATGACGTGCTTGGATTGATGGAGAGGCGCACACCGCCTGAACAGTTGCCACCGCCACCAATGCCGGACGAAGAACCTGCTGTCGCACCGCTGGCGACCTGCCCGGAAAAGGTGCCAGCATGTACAAAGGATGGGTTACTATTGATCGTAGCGCTACCGCCACCGATTGAAGTAGTCCATGGACTAATATTGCCTGATTCGAAATTTCCATTAATAATGAGATTTGCAGCTGCAGCGGGTGTTGAGCCGGAGAAAAGCGTTATAAGGAGAATGGCGATCAGTGAAACGGACCAAACGGCATGACGACGAGCGGATTGAGCGCTTGTGGACATAGTGTACTTCCTTTCGATTGAGTCTAGGGCGCGTTCCTGCCGCCCTACCATTAATTATGAATAAATGGGCAGCGAGCTATTGCATCGCACTCAATAACTCACAGAGCTTTCACTATTTAGGCGTATCGGTTGATACCGGCATCCCCATAAGCATCAATGCCGGGATCGCTACCAACGAAAATATTTTGAACAACGAATTATTCATACTACTCTCCTCTATATTTTTTGAGATAGTGAATGTCTAAAATTGAATTATTGTGGTTATGGCAGTATTATATCTCCTTCTATATATGTATCCAAAATTACATATCTTTCGCTCAAGGCATTATTTGTGCCGAGGGCATAAGTTGCATATCTTCCATCAAAAACAACGACCGTGTTCTTGCCCCAGACTTTTGCTCCCGTTGCCGTAAACTCTATGGCTGTGTTCACATCGATACCCAAACCCAAGAGTGAATGGTTGCGGTAAAGGTGATTGTAGGCTCGTCCCCAGTGACGATCCATCACCATGCGCGGCTCAACAGCA
>CAZIYY010000145.1:3582-13676 GCA_964543585.1 uncultured Anaerolinea sp.
AGGTTGAATGTTGACTCCACTCAAAAGGAAATCACCCATTGAATCGTCTTCAAGGCTGGCAGAAGTTGGAGTTGAATCTGTGCTGGTCACTTGACCCAGAGCGGCGGCCGCGGCATTATCAGCGAGTAAGACTTTCCCACCTCCCCACGCGCTTCGTAACGCAGAAGTGATGTTTGGCACGCTTGCAAAAGCATTGAATACGAGTGATTGATCTGATGAAGTAACGAGAATCCCCGTTGAATTGGCAATTGCAGTTTGAACAGCACTTCGATTTACTTTTGAGTCAACTACAAACCATTGCACAGGATTCGTCACCTGTGATTGCAGCGCGGCAGCAAACGCTTTTGCGTCAGCTTGCGCGTCTGTGCTTTTGGCGTAACCGAGCGTGAGTACCACAAGCCGCGCGTTGCCTGCTCCACCGCTCAAGGCGACAAAACGTTGTGACACGGATCCAGCGCGATCACCGCTCAAATCACCAGCCAGAATCAATGGACCATAGCCTGAGGGCAGGCGCAACGCGTCGAAACTGCGACCGTTTACCGTTGGAGCAGGAAGTGAATGTCCTTCCACCAATGGACGGCGATGCACGATGTCGTATCCAAATCCACCGGGCGGAATAAGATGAGTCACCGCGCCGCGCAGCGCGAGACTATTTGTCGGCCCGGCGAAATGACCTGTTGCACTGTACGTTTGCAGATCAACCACAATCGCGGCCGTGGCGCCGGTCACATCTGTCAGAGTGGACTCTTCGACAACCGCCGCGGCAGTTTCGGCATCCGCGCCGATACCAAGCAGTCCGCTGGTAAAGCTGGTATTGATGAGGCGGGCAATTCGGCCACGCTGGAAAGTATGCTGTTCAAATATCGCGTTGGAGATCCCAAAACTCAGCCCGCGCTGGTCATCGGTCGGGCCGTCGTACAACCAGAGATCGACACTCCCCTGCTGGAAACCATTTTCGGGACCATTATTTCCCACATATCCATTGATCATGTTGCGTGACTCGACTGCCGCGCCTGCGCTGTTGCCACTTACAACCGCGCCAGCGTTGAAGGCATTTGCCATATGCACTTCAAAGGGTGTATTGACAACCACCTGCATGGCGATGGTCTGATCGCCGCCGAGGATATACATGCCATCGAGATCAGCAACGAACAAATCAAGGTTGCCCTGCAGATATGCATCTGGACGAATGAGCACGGGAGCAAGAACAATGTGACAGGTTTGGGAGGCTAACTTGACGGCATTGCAGGCCGCCTCAACCTGGCTGCGACGTCCATCAGCCAAAGTGAGATTTTTCTGGCGTTCGCCATTGGTCGTGCTTAACGCATTTGTGCCATAGGTAATCGGCAGGACCAGCAAATCGACGATACCGTTGGTATCGCGCTCTACAGCGGCCTGGGCAAAACGCTGCAGGGTATCTGCCCGGTAATCACTGCCTGTTGGGATAAGTATATGCAAAGGTCCCTGATCTGCCTGAACTGGCTGGAAATGAAGACTCGCGATTAAAGCCAAAATCAAACATGGTATAAGCCATTGTTTTTTCATGCCATTCTCCTATGTAGATCTATCGAGAAAATAAGCCGCCCTACAGGCTGGTCTAGCGGAGTTCTTCGTATCGCGAACGATGCACCTCCTCGAAATTATTTATATTCGAACCGCCTGAAAAACTCCCCTGATTTTATGTCAGGTGCAATAAAAAGGCAAGGCAGGAGTAACCTGTTGGTGAATTTTTAAGTTATGGTGTTGTATAAACATCCATGCGCGGTTAACGTGATGACTGTTATCCGCGCCCGCCTCGGTCCGAATGGATTGGGGTTCGCGGCGGTTAGGAAGTGAGACAAACTTCCGAAGTCTCGAAGACTTCAGAAGTCTTGATACCCCCATGATAAAATACTCTCATGCAGCCCTCATTGGAGAAATTACGCAAATTCTTCCGTCTCGAACATGAGAACGGATACGCAAACAACGCCATCATCGGCGGTCTCGCCAAGATGCTCGACTTCTGGGAAGGCGAAGCCCGCGTTGATGGAATACAGGAGGAGGTCATTCAAGCCGTCGTGCAGAGACTCCGCTCGTATGACGGACTCAGCCCAACGTCACGCGCCGACGCGTTGAAAGGGTTGTGGAAGCGCATCGGGGAAACGTATCCCGAAACACAGCAGAAAACACAACCAAAGCCGTATCCTCCCTCAAGTCAACCACAAGTTGATTCTTCGTCCAGAGTTGAACCTCAACAGAAAGAATATCGCCCACCACGCGTCGCACCGCCGCGTTCTGAAAGCGTGCCTGGCGCAAAGACCTCCGCCACGCCCGCCGCGCTCGATGCAAAATTAACCGTGCTTCAAGGCATCGGTGCGCGCCACGCGGAGACGCTTGGCAAACTCGGCATGATCACGCTCGGCGACATGCTCTATTACTTCCCGCGTCGTTATGACGATTATTCACAACTCAAGCCGATCAAATCCTTGTGGTATGGCGAGCAGGTGACGGTGATTGGCACAATCCAAAGCGTGACCACGCGCCCGATACGCGGCGGCAAGGCGACCATCATCGAAGTCATCATCAGCGATGGCACTGCCGCGTTGCGTTTATCATATTTCAACCAACCCTGGCTCGCGAATCGATTCAAACAAGGCGACGCGATTTCCGTCTCGGGCAGGGTTGACCAGTATCTCGGCAAGCTGATTATGAACAGCCCCGATTGGGAATCTATCGAAACCGAAAACCTGCACACGAATCGCATCGTGCCGATCTATTCGCTCGCCGAACGCATCACGCAAAAATGGCTGCGGGGTGTGATGAAGCAGGTCGTTGAATATTGGGCGCCTCGGGTTGCAGATGCCCTGCCTGAGAGCGTCCGTTCATCTGCGCGCGTCATGCCGCTAACTGATGCGTTGATACAGGTTCATTTCCCCGATTCACAGGACAAACTCAAAGCCGCGCGCGAACGACTCGCCTTCGACGAAATTTTTTATTTGCAAATGGGAGTGCTTCGCCAGAAGCGCGACTGGAAATCTGTGGAGGCGCGGCGCTTCCCCATCTCGGACGAGTGGCTGGGCGCGCGTCTAACGAGCCTGCCCTTTACCCTGACCTCTGCCCAGCAACGCGCCATCTCAGACATTCGCGCCGACCTCGACTCTGGCAAACCCATGAATCGACTCCTGCAAGGCGATGTGGGTTCAGGCAAAACCGTAGTCGCGGCTTTAGCCGCCGCGATCATAACAACCAATGACGCCCCCTCTGCAGGGACTTCGCAAGCCGCTATCATGGCGCCGACGTCAATTCTCGCTGAACAACATTATCGAAATTTCACAAATCTCCTCAAAGATGTTCTAAAACCTGAAGAGATTCGTTTATTGGTTGGCGATACGCCCGAATCAGAAAAAGAAGAAATCCGCACTGGGCTTGTAAACAACACAATCAAAATCGTGATCGGAACTCATGCAGTCATCGAAGGTCCTGTTCAATTCGCGGATTTGCAACTCGCGGTCATTGACGAGCAACATCGCTTCGGTGTGGAGCAACGTAAAGAATTAAGAAGTAAAGGCACAAATCCGCATTTACTGGTGATGACCGCGACTCCGATCCCTCGCTCATTGGCATTGACTTTGTACGGTGATTTGGATCTATCCATCATGGATGAAATGCCCGCGGGACGACAACCCATCAATACGTATGTATTGAGACCGCAGGAACGCGAGCGCGCATTTACAATGTTGCGCGGGCAAATCAAAGACGGCAAGCAGGCGTTCATCATTTATCCGCTGATCGAGGAGAGTGAAAAGATCGAAGCGCGCGCCGCGGTGGATGATTACGAGACTCTTTCAAAGGAAGTCTTCCCTGAATTGAAACTGGGCTTGTTGCATGGGCGGATGCGTCCAAACGAAAAAGATGAGACCATGCTCAAGTTCCGTGATAAGAAGTTTGACATTCTCGTTTCGACAACGGTCGTTGAAGTAGGCGTGGATGTTCAGAACGCGACCGTCATGCTCATCGAAGGTGCGGACAGATTCGGTCTCGCGCAACTGCATCAATTACGCGGACGAGTTGGGCGCGGCTCGGATCAATCCTATTGTTTATTGATCCCCACACGCGAAGATGCGACGGAGAACGAACGCCTGCAAGCCATGGCTGAATCGAACGATGGGTTTCTGCTCGCAGAAAAAGATTTGCAGTTACGCGGTCCCGGTGAATTTTTGGGCACGCGTCAGGCAGGCTACACAAGCGGACTCCGCATGGCAAGCATCACTGACGTGAAATTGATCGAGAAAGCGCGCATACAGGCGCAGAATTTATTTGAACAGGATGCCGACCTATCCAAACCTGAAAACACCCTCCTCGCCGAAGCCTTTGGAAGATTCTGGGGCGAAGGCAAAGGGGATGTTAGTTAATCTGCTAGTCGGCTGGTCGCGTAGTCTGCTAGTCAAAATCGTGACCAACCAACTTCCCTGGTGTTCGACTATAAGACTAACGAGTAGAAGACTAGCGACTAGGAGACTAGAAGACTATTATGGTCAGAGCCTTATTCCCTGGAACATTCGACCCCATCCATTATGGACATATAGACATCGCCGAGCGCGCTGCGCGTCTCTTCGACGAAGTGGTAATGGCTGTGTATGACAAGCCATTGAAGTCGTTGATGTTTTCTCCCGAAGAGCGTATTGATTTGGTAACAGAAGCCTTCAAGGATAATCCCAAGATCAAAGTCACTGGCTATAGCGGCTTGACGGTTGAATTTGCTCGCAAGATAGAAGCACAGGTCATCGTGCGCGGCTTGCGCGTGTTTTCAGATTTTGAATTCGAGTTCCGCATGGCATTGGCGAACCATCGCCTCGCGGCTGATATTGAGATCGTGGCATTGATTACAGCGGAGGAACACACTTTTCTCTCTTCGACAACAGTGCGCGAGATCGCCATGCTGAACGGCGATGTATCCAGCATGGTGCCGCCGTTTGTGGAAAAGGCTTTCAAGGAAAAAGTCGCTGAATTGGACGATCAACATTCCTTTCCCAATTCGCTTCGCGATTAATTTGTGCTAGAATTGCTATTAATCTGACCTCCAGATGGAGGAACCGCTTATGGACATCCTGCAACTAATTGACCGACTGGAAGAACTCTTCAATGAGAGCCGCCACGTTCCGTTAACCAAGAACGCAATGGTTGACGAGGACCGTATGCTCGACATCATTGACCAGATGCGCATCGCCATCCCCGAGGAAGTGAAGAAGGCGCAGCAATTGCTCGGTCAACGCGACCGTGTGCTTGCCCAGGCGCAGGAGGAAGCCAACCGCACGCTGGATATTGCCCGCCAGAAAGCCGATCAACTCGTGACGAAGGACATGATCACCCAGGAGGCTCAACGCCGCGCCGAACAAATCCTCGCGCAGGCGCGCGCGGAAGCGGAGGGGATCCGCACTGATGCCGATGAATATGTGATAGACAGCCTCACACAACTCCAGGCGGAATTGGAACGCATCACCAACCAGGTGAACAACGGCATCCGTACGGTCAAGGACGAACAATCGCGCAGGGTGCCTGCTTCAACTCCCGTCTCACAGCCAGTGGATAAATAGAAGATCACCATTCTTTTGCTCAAGTCGCCGAGAGCATAATATTGAAAATCACCTCGCAATTATTGCGAGGTGATTTTTTGTGTACCCAACTTTAATTTGATGCAGGCGGATCTTTCTTTTCAGGCGATACAGCCTCCCGCCCAAACCAGAAGGAAGCGACCGGGTTCGCTTTTATGAACAACTCGTAAATTAGGATTGAACCCGCGACTCCCATTGCAAACCCAGTCCAAATGGAGAGTGGGGTATTCCCTGTAACTGCAAGTATTTTCTGACCCCAAAAATCCTGAATGGGAACGTGGAAGATCAGAATGATGAGCGAGACCTGCCCGAAATACTTGAACAACGCAGCGAGCCTTTGAGTCCGGAGTTCGATCTGCCTTGAAAGCGCAAGGATAAATAATATTCCGAATATCGACTCGGCTGTATTGATCGGGAATGATTCGTACACTCGGGTATTCAGGTCAGTGCGCTCGCTGAAAAAGTAGTTCAGAAGAATTATGACAATTCCTGTGCCAGCCAGCAGGAAGACATTATCAAATGTTTTCTCAGAAGCGATTTGCCTGATCTCGCTTCCCAGGATAAAGAAGAGTCCGCTCAGCAGGACAAGGTCGAGACTGAACGGCAAGCCAAAGAGTTCATAGTCCTTCCCGAAAATTTGAATTGAAAATGGATAGAACGTTTTGAGGAATGGAATGGAAATTGCCAGCGTCCCGAGGAGAACTGCCCAGGTCAACCATCGGCTCTTTAATTTGCTAACAAGCACAATGAAAACATAAGCATACAGGCTCACAACAAACAAGTGAGGCAGGAACCATAGCTGCACCCAGTCAATGTAATACCCACTTCCGTATAACGACTTGGTGATCCGAAAAATGGCTGTTTGAAAACTCATCTTCTCAAATGAAACCGAAACGAAATAGATCATGAAGATGGTAAAGAGATACGGTTTCAAAAGCGAGTTGAACCGCTTTTTGACGAAGTCCCAAAACCCAATGGACGGATTAATAAAATATCCCGAAAGGAAAAAGAACAACGGCATGTGGAATGAATAAATGACTTGATAGGCAAACGGGGAGACGAGCGAAAAATCGTTGTGTCCCATCACCACCAATAAAATGCCGATGCCTCTCGCGATGTCAATGTATTCGATCCGTTTGGACATGGGGATGTTTCCTCCCTCGAATTTTACCCTGTGAATTCAAATGCTAGCATTCCTTCGACCTTTGTCTCCATGCGGAACACGCCGCCCGTAAGCGATAGCTCGACAATCTATTCTCGTCCAAGCCGACGCGCGCGAAGGTGATTTTCTGCTTGCTATAGCGCGTCTGCTATCTGCCCGATCCCAGAGACAAACCAATGCTCGCCATGCTGAGCTGGTAGAGCCAGACCGCCATTTGTTCAGGCGGGCACGGCTGGTCGTTTTCCAACCACCACACAATCGCACCGACCCCGGCATGCAGGATATAGTTCACGGTCAGGTCAATGGGAGGGCGGCTGGGATCGGCTTGAGGAGCCTGGCTGGACAGCATAAGGCGGAATCCCTGTTCTATGTAGTTGCGGAAACTCTGGGCGCAGAATGCCGGATCGCCCTGCTTGCCAAGCATCACCCGGTAAAAGTCAGCGTTCGCCTGCATGTGCCGGAGCAGATTCACCAGCCCTGCAGGCGGTGTGTCGGGAGATTGCACTGGCTGGTTACCGGGCGAAGTCCCTTCTTCGGCTGAGTCAATCAACCTCGAAAGCTCTTCAATATAGCGCGCCAGCAGGTCGTACTTATCCTCGTAATGGCGATAGAACGTCGCCCGGTTGACCATGGCACGTTCAGTGATGTCGCGCACCGTGACATGGGCGAACCCTTTTTCGGTGGCGGATTCAAGCAGCGCCTTCTGAAGCAGTTTGCGGGTGCGGCGTACCCGTAGATCCTCTTGATTCTGAGTCAATTTTCCACTTTCTGTCGCATACACCACACGGCATCGCGCTTTGCTGATTGACGGTTGCCTCAAGTACCGATACTATGTTGCGCAACACTGATATTGATATGCAACATTGTGTGGCTTATTCTACTTCAATCTCAAGAGGAAAGCAATAATGAAAACTGAGCGGATTGACACGGTGGTGATTGGTGGCGGGCAGGCAGGCTTAGCAGCCGGATATTACTTGGCGCAGCAAAAACGAGATTTCGTGATCCTAGATGCCCACGACCGCATCGGCGATAACTGGCGCAGACGCTGGGATTCCCTGCGGCTCTTTACACCAGCCAGTTTCAACCACTTGCCGGGAATGCCATTCCCAAAACCCACCGGGCGTTTGCCAACAAAGGATGAAATGGCTGATTACTTGGAGAACTATGCGCCTCGCTTCCAACTCCCTGTCCTGCTGGGCATCAGGGTGGACGAAGTGGCGCGAGACGGCAACCACTACCTGATTGCCGCTGGCGCGCGACGCCTGAAAGCTAACCATGTGATTGTGGCGACCGGAACCTACCCCTCTCCACGAGTGCCGGCGTTCGCCAGTCAACTTAACCGTGCCATCACCCAGATTCATTCTGTTGCGTATCGCCGCCCTGCCCAACTGCGCGATGGCGTTGCGCTCGTCGTTGGCGCCGGCAACTCCGGCGCGGAGATCGCGCTAGACCTTGCGCCGCGGCACCATGTTTGGCTGGCGGGCCGCGACACCGGTTTCATCCCCGCCAAGTTCGGGAAATTGAGCTACGAATTCGGGGTCATCATCTTTCGATCGCTGATGCAACAGCTCACCGTTGATACGGCTCCCGGCCGATGGCTGGTGCGGCGAGCCAGGGAATTCACCGGGGGACACCCGGTAGTTGGGGTAACTTCAGGGGATCTCCTTCAGGCAGGTATTCAGCGAGCGCCGCGCGTGACAGGCGTCAGTCGCGGGCGGCCCGTCCTGGAAGATGGGCGCGTCCTCGACGTTACCAACGTCATCTGGTCCACTGGATTCGTTCGCGACTACCGCTGGATCAAACTGCCGGTGTTCGACGCGAGCGGCGAACCCATCCACCAACGCGGTGCGATTCAAACCGAGCCGGGCTTATACTTCGTTGGGCTGCCTTTCCAATCATCACTGCTTTCGGGCCTTGTGGCCGGGGCTGGCCCGGACGCGAAATACGTCGTCCGACAGATTGGCGCGCGGGCTTCTGCCGCCCACCCATCTTGTGAAAAGAGACTGGGATACATTCATGGATAAAGCCATCGTTCAAGTTGAAAGAGTCGTGAAAGTATTCGGACGCAAGGTTCGCGCGCTCGACGGGATCAGTCTCACCATCCAGCCGGGCATTATCTATGGCTTGCTTGGTCCGAACGGGGCTGGCAAGACGACGCTCATCCGCGTACTCGCCACCTTGTTGCCGCCCGACGAGGGCGTTGCGCGCGTCGCCGGCTTCGATGTCCGCCGCGAGCCGGCCGAAGTTCGCGCCCGGATTGGGTTGGCGGGCCAGTTCGCCGCAGTGGACGACTTTCTCAGCGGCCGGGAGAACGTTGAGATGATCGGCCGGCTGTACGGGTTGCCACGCGGCGAGGCGCGAAAGCGCGCCGGCGAAGTGCTTGAGCGTATCCGCCTGGTGGAAGTTGCCGACCGGCCGGTGAAAACCTATTCAGGCGGGATGCGACGCCGCCTCGATCTGGCTGCTTCGCTGGTTGGCTGGCCGCAATTACTCTTCCTCGACGAGCCCACGGCGGGCCTTGACCCAGCCAGCCGGATGGACCTCTGGGGCTTGATAAAAGACCTGGTTGCCACGGGGACGACTGTGCTGCTCACGACCCAATACCTCGACGAGGCTGATCGCCTGGCTGACCGGATCGCCGTTATTGATCATGGCCGGCTGATCAGCGAAGGCGCTGGAGAGGAGCTAAAGGCGCGGGTCGGTGGCTCGCTGGTCGAGATGAGCGTGCCCGATGCAGACCGTGCCCGAGCCATTGAGATGTTGCGCCGCCTTTCTTCTGTGCCCCTAACTTACGACGAACAGCAGCGGAAAGTCTCGTTGCCATCACCAGACGGCTCCAAGACCCTGATGGAGGCGCTGCGCTTGCTGGCTGACGCCGGCATACAGCCCCAGGATGTGTCTTTGCATAAACCGACTCTAGACGACGTATTCCTGGCGCTGACCGGGCGCTCTGCCAGCGATGGCGACGGTCGAGAGACTTCGAGCGATGTAAAAACGCTAGGGCGCCTCACGTCCGAGCGCCGTGAAGAAACAGGAGGGTAGCCTAATGACCATCACGAGGACCGCGTCACGACAGAACTTATTGGGTCGAACTGTTAGCGACATCACCGTCATCACCGGGCGCAATCTGATCCGTGTTGTCCGACTGCCGCAATTGTTGGTGTTCTCCACCGTCCAGCCGGTGATCTTCATGCTGCTGTTCAACTACGTCTTTGGCGGGGCGATTGTGCTAACACTCCCACCGGCAGCGGCTGGCAGTTACATAAACTGGCTTGTGCCCGGCCTGCTGGCTCAGTTTGCGCTCTTTAGCGGCGGACAGACGGCGGCAGGCTTGGCTGAGG
>CAZIYY010000146.1:0-13632 GCA_964543585.1 uncultured Anaerolinea sp.
GTTCATCCCGTTTTTCAACCAGTTTCCACTGCATAAGTGGCGAAGATATTGTTAATTGATAATGACTTATTTGTGTTCACGTCAGTAGTATCTACTTTCAGCACAGCAATTCTGGTAATGGCAAATACAATAAAGCCTAATTCTGATTCAATCCACTTAGCCTACTTACTAAATCATATAAAGTTATCTCAAGGTAACATTGACCCCGAGATATACAAAAAATTAGATTTATTTGTGCTTGAATTTGAAGACGAACTCACGCGTATTAAACATATAACTGACCGTGTAATCGCATTGCGCGATACTACAGTGGCGCACATTGACAGAAAGCATGTCAACAATTTAGATGCCTTATTACAAAGGCCACCAATAAGTTGGGAGGATATGACATTTGCTTATTCTGTTGTTGGTAGCGGTTTGTTGGAGATTGGTAAACACCTTGGCTTGGATCCAAATATCCAAGACTATATTACGCTAGCATATTTTGCCCTGGAAAATAAAACCAGACTCATTTGCAGATTACCGTAAATATGCTTCAGGTTACCCACCCAAGTTGGCTGGCGCGCCGTGAGTCCGATGGAGCGGGCTTCGTAGGAATAGCCGTGGGTTTTGTCCACGGGCGGAGATAATGTGGAGGAAAATCTTAATCAAATAGCTTAGTTTCAGCAAACATGTAACTTTTTTGCTTCTGGGGGATAATATCTTTGGTATCTAATGGTCACCAACTTTCACGATCTCTATCAAAAATACGCGCAGGATGTGTATCGCTTTGCCTACTGGCTCTGTGGCAATGCGCAGGACGCGGAGGATATCACCTCCGAAACCTTTGTCCGTGCGTTGACTGTCTCCGAGCAAATCAAGGCTGAAACAGTAAAAGGATATTTGCTGACGATTGCAAAGAACCTGGCTTACAAAAAGAACAAACGCGACCAACGCTTTGTGCCAATGGATTCAGAAATTAGTTCGTCGCTTGATGGACCATCGAAATCTGCAGAAACATCCACCAGCTTGCAGCACGCCATGAGATTTATACAGACGTTACATCCAACCGACCGCGCCGCGCTGGTCATGCGTTTGCAAGATGAGCTTTCTTATGAAGAGATCGCCAGCATATTAAACATTTCCCTGGCTGCCACAAAGGTCAAAATCCATCGGTCGCGGCTGAAGTTGTCCGAATTCATGCGCAAGCAAGAGGAGAATCAATTATGAAAATTACCCGTGATGTGATCACCGATCTATTGCCGGTCTATCTGGCTGAGGAAGCCAGCCAGGATACTCGTGATCTGGTCGAAGCTTTCCTCAAGGACGATCCTGATTTTGCGAAACTGGTCGCGGAACAGGAAACGCCACTGCCCGAAAGTCAAATAAAAATATCAAAGGAGACTGAAATGCAAACACTTACGGCAACACGAACTCTGTTACGAAAGCGTTCCATCCTTCTGGGAATCGCCATCTTCTTCACCTGCTTCGCTTTTGCCTTTACGTTTGATCGAAGCGGTCTGCACTGGCTTTGGACTCAATCGCCTATATCAGCGCTTATCAACCTGGTGTTAGGCGAATGGTCAGGCACATCCATTACCGGCGTGGTCAATTTGGTGATAGCCGCCTATTTCTGGATAAGGTATTTCCAGACCGATCGTAAATTGAAAGGATCTGATCTATAATCAAGACGGGCTTCTCAGCCCGTCTTTTTCGTTGAATGGACACGCTCGTGCAAAGTGCGTCACGCGCACAAAGCCCTCCAAACTTGTCTCCATGAGCGGACTTCGTAGAAATAGCCCGTGGGTTAATCCACGGGCAGGGTGAGGCGGAGGAGTGATTAGCGAAAATCTACGCTTTGTGTAATTGCAAATCAAGGATAAATTGAAAGTCTTTGAGGTTCAAAGTGTAAAGTGGAATATTTTGCGAGAGCGCGGTAGCGGCGATCAGTGCGTCTGGGACGCTCAATCTATGACTCAAGGCATATTCTTCAAGCAAAGCAAGAAAGCGTTCTGAAATATCTTGAGTCAAGAGGAATTTGATTCAATAGCGATAGGTTCTTTTTGATTTGCCCCAATTCACGCTTGTCCCTTGCGCCAAAGTACAATTCGCCAGGAGTGATTACGGAAATAGAGAGATTAGATAACCCTGCACGCTCCAATTCCCGAACAATTTCAGGGTTTCCTTTATAAAACTCAATCAGGATATTTGTGTCACAAAGAATCATGCGCGGTAAGGGAAGGCCTGTTCACGAATGGATTGAAGAGTGATGTCACGTCCAGTCCAAAAGCCAGCCATTGAAAAGAAATCCTTTTCTCCGCCACTTTGCGACACCTTTTCAACTGACAAATCTTTCTCAGATACGCTTTCGATGAAATCGAGCGATTTGAGAAAGTCTAAAAGTGTTTGGGCTTTTTTCTTATCCTTGATTCGAATGGTGATCTGTTCCATAGTAAATCCTTTGGTTAGAGTCATTATACAATATTTTCACTATACTGTTACAGGCGGTAGTAAATGCGCGTGATGATTAATCTACACGAGAAGAATTGCCCATATTTATGGCATAATTATTTTTATCACATTGGAGACACATCAAATGTTTAATGTAACCTCTGCATGGAGGTCCGCTTTCCCAGGTGCACACGCTGGCGCGTTGGTGATGCGAAATGTTTCCAACCCTGCTCATCACATCGCTCTGGAAAAACAAAAAGCAGAATTGGAAGAACACCTCCGCTCTCAATTTGCCGGGCAGGATCGCGCTGCGATTGCGAGCCACCCGGTTTTGCAAGCCTACAGCGAATATTACCGTCGTTTCAAGAAGACCTATCACGTCCAGCTCCAACTTGAGTCGATCCTCTTGAAAGGGAAATCAATTCCAAGCGTGGCGGCACTTGTCGAATCCATGTTCATGGCGGAAATGAAGAATATGTTGCTGACTGCGGGACACGATCTGGATATCCTACAGTTGCCCCTTACACTGGACGTCACAACCGGGGATGAAAGCTATTTGCTGCTTCGTGGTGAGAATCAAGTCGTCAAGGCTGGCGATATGATGATCAGCGATGGGATGGGGATTATTTCAAATATTATCTACGGTCCCGATCAGCGGACGCAGATCAATGCTGATACTCGTAATGTAGTGTTCACTGTCTACGTCCCGGCGGGAATCGTCAAACAGGGAATTGTTCAACACATGCAGGATATGCGGGACTATGTGCTTGTTATCGCTCCGCAAGCGGAAGTTGAATTGCTCGAGGTTTATAGTTAAGATTAACATCCGGGCGGTTTGGAGTATGTGCAAGACCTCGACATGAAAAGAGTCGCACAAACAGGAATATAATATTATTGTCCATGTGAATTCCTCTCTCTACTACAAGACAGGCAGACCTCAAATGACCACTCCTCGATCATCCTCCCCCAAACTTTCATGGATCCATGCCATCGGAACATGGCTGCATGACCAGTTTTACCGTCATTTTTCCGTTTTTCTGGTCATTATGGTGGCGGCGCTGGCGATCAATGAGATCTATCGCTATGGCACTGAGATATCCCGCTGGGACCCGTTGCTTATTTCCGGCGCGCTGACCTTTCTGTTTGGAGTGCGCCTTGCATTAAACATTCCGCATAAAGTGGATGAAACCCTCGTGCGACTCATCAACCGGGGCGCGATCAAACTGACCTCTGCTGGACTGCCTGAATTAAAGCAAAAACTGGAACTCCAGACCAAAAAATATTCTCAATGGGGCGGACTGATCATCGGGATTGCGGTCTTGCTTGCATTCATTGCGGTTTTCCGGTTGCAGGCCCAAATATTCCTGACGATATTGGAGGCTCTTGGCGGATACGTTGCAGGTCAGATCCTTGGACGGGCAGTCTCGTATGGCAGGCTGGGCAACTTCCTCCACGCAGAGGGGATCGAACTCCAGGTACAACCCGGTCATTTGGACGGGGCGGCCGGATTCAAACCCGTCGGCGATCTTTACTTTTTTCAAGCCATGCTGGTCGCCATACCGGCAACCTTTCTGGCAGTCTGGTGGCTGATCATCCCGCTTTGGCCGCACTACATGATCTGGCGCGAGCCGTATATTGGCTTGCTGGCGCTTGTATTGATCGTTGAAGTTCTAGCTTTTTTGCTGCCCATCTGGTCCTTTCACAATGAGATGCAAAAACAGAAAGAGGAATTGCTCAAGGATGCGGATGGTTTAAGTCATAGCATTGTCGAACTGCAATCCAAACTGGTCAATACACAATCAGACCAGGAACGTAATGAACTGAAAGACAGGCTGTCCCTGATGACCGAACGATATTGGGCCATCGAAAAAATGCCGACGTGGCCTGTTGACATCAAGGTCCAAAGAAAATTTACCTTTAGCAACGTGGGGCTGTTCCTGCCGCTGGCAATCCGTTTTTTGAACATAAAGACCGGGGTGGACCACACACTTTGGGAAGATATCGGGAAGATCTTTATTTCCCTCTTTCAATAAGAAGACACAAATGAGCGGCTGCTTCACATGGATAAAACGAATATTTTTGACTTTACTAGCCATTGTTATTGCTTTGGCTCTATTGGGGATGACCTATCAAACCCTTGCCACCCAGGCTGATATAAAAAAATATCCCACGCCGGGACAATTGATCGACATCGGTGGTTATCGTCTGCATCTGTATTGCATGGGCGAGTCAAAAGGCGGCAGCCCAACAGTCATTCTGGAACAAGGCTTGGGCGGCACATCTCCAGCCTGGGCGTTGATCCAGCCTGAGGTGGCGAAAGTGACGCGTGTCTGCGCCTATGATCGGGCTGGGTTGGGTTGGAGTGATCCGGCTCCTAAGGGGACGCCGCGTGATGGTCAACAGGTCGCAGGTGAATTGCATACCCTGTTGCAAAAGGCAGACATCCCCGGTCCCTATGTGATGGTCGGTCACTCCTTTGGAGGGTTATACACACAGGTCTTTGCACATCAATATCCCAAGGATGTGGTTGGTGTGGTATTGCTTGAGAGTTCGCATCCCGATCAATGGACCAGCACACCAGCTGGGCAGGATCTGTATAAATCGAATGCCCGCAGTCATTCGTTCACGTCCACCTTAGCCCGTCTCGGATTGCTGCGCTTAAGAGCTAAATCGCAGCCTGCGCTTGGTCTGCCTGATTTACAAAACAAGGAATTGCTGGCTTTCAATTCGGCAACGCAGGATTGGGATGCACAAGCCGCCGAGTTTTCAGCGACGATAGACCTTGACAATGAAGTGAGGGCAGCCGGGTCACTAGGCAATTTGCCTTTATTTGTCTTAACCGCCACGGACCATGGCGGGCCAGCTGAAATGGAACAAGCCTAGCAGGCATTGCAAAATGAACTGGCGCAGCTTTCCACGAACAGTGTTCACAAAATTCTGGACGGCGCGCGTCACGA
This sequence comes from uncultured Anaerolinea sp., assembly GCA_964543585.1. Classification (GTDB taxonomy): domain Bacteria; phylum Chloroflexota; class Anaerolineae; order Anaerolineales; family Villigracilaceae; genus Defluviilinea. The sequence continues at coordinate 5,388 of CAZIYY010000146.1, forward strand.
ATCTCTTTGGGCTGATCCCAAATTTGCCGGTGAAAGTGTCACTGCAATCCTGAAAGTCGTTGACGCAGCACAATACGGCACTCCCCTTCAAAATTGATTTGGCATTGCTTCGCGAAATCCGCATACCAGCATAGGATGGATGGAAATGCGCGCGCTAACGAGTCGGCAAAAGGCAAGGGTATAATGATTTTCAGATTCTTTAGTGGAAGGAGGAACAAATATGAGAGTCGAACTGACCCGCGTTCGCGTCAAGGAAGGTAAGTCCGCACGCGTGGATGATTGGTTGAAAATGCTCAACGAGGAAATGGATGAAGTGATCCAAACGCTGGACCGCGAGCAAATGAAGGTCGAAGTCATCTTCCGTGAGATGATCGATGGCGATGAATATCTCTACTGGTTCTCAGTGCAGGGTGAAGCAGGTGAGGAAGTCAACACATCACCGTTTGAAGTAGATCGAAAGCACGTCGCCTTCCACGAAGAGTGTATCGATCACGGTTACGGCGCGCACGATGCCCAGCCGCAGGTGGTGATGGTGCCGCCATATATTGCTCACGCTATAGGCTGGGACAATCCATCTGCGGACATTGTCTCCTTCGAGCAGCGCGAGATCATCCACCGAAAACCCGAACAATAAGGAAATACCATCATGAACAACGGCACTAAGAAAAGCGATCTTTCCCTTGATCTTCTCACCATCATGTCTATTGGCGTTGTTTCATTCGTCCTCAAAAATGTGTTGCACGAGGCGTTGGGGCACGGCGGCGCATGTCTTCTGGTGAGCGGCGCGCCCCTAACGCTTTCTTCCGCACATTTTGACTGCGGCTACGAATCGGTGAGCGATGCAGGCATCCGTTTCGTCGCAGCGGCGGGCACGCTGGTCAATTTTCTTTTCGCATACATATTCTGGCTAGCGTTCAGGAGTCCGCGCGTCAAGTCACCCTCATTGCGTTATTTTTTCTGGCTCGCCATGAGCGGGAACTTCTTCGTCGCGGCCGGTTATCCGTTATTTTCTGGAATCACCGGCGTGGGCGATTGGGTGGATGTTGTCCAGGGCTGGCAACCCGTTTGGGCCTGGAGAATATTGTTGTCCATCTCAGGATTGATCCTCTACCTTTGGGGAGTTTGGTTTGCCCTGCGCGAGATGAAGACACTTATCGGTTCAGACCCGACCGAGAGATTGATACGCGCCTTCAAACTGACTCTCTTCCCCTACCTTGCCGGCGCCACCGCATCATCTCTTGGCGCCTTGTTCAATCCCATTGGCGCGTTCGTTGTGTTCACTTCTGCGGCCGCGGCTTTTGGCGGCAGTTTCGCCTTCGCATGGATGTCGCAAATGTTGAAATCGAAATGGTTCCCTGAAACTTCCGATCAACTGGTCATCATCGAGCGCAATTGGGCCTGGGTCATTGTGGCGGTCATTCTCGCGTTGTTGCACATTTTCGTGCTGGGTCCAAGTGTACAATTCCAATAAATTGCCTGGCAGATCCACGAAACACAAACAGAGGAAATCTGCTCAAGCCCCAGGAATGAAATGAGCACGCCTTAGGCATACTCACCTGAACTCCCCAAGCTATTACTTGCCTGCGTATTATCTTATTTGCTGATTGAATTGTTGGCTAAAGCCGCCTCGATAATCTGCTGAACGCGCTGCACCATACTCGATGGGTCGGGATGCAATCCTTCGACCAGTAGCGCACTGTCATAGATCTGTTCGATGACTTGGGTCTGCAGGTCGGACGCAGGGTCCAGCTTGAGTAGGTTTTTCAAAATGATGTGAGAAGGATTCAATTCCAATATTTTTTTGGAGATTTCAAAATCCTTGCCCAGATATTTGTAGACGCGCTGCATTTCGGGATTGGGACTGTTATCCGCGTCGACCAAGCGTGCAACAGATTGCGAAAGCCGGTTACTGCCGCGCACGTCTGTCACGCGTTCACCCAGCACCTGCTTGAATCTTTCGACAAGTTTACCAAAATCAGCATCGGAGATTTTTTCGTATTCAGCCTGTTCCTTCGGCTTTTCATCAAGCGTTACATCTGCCTGGGCTACATTCTTGAGTTCGAAATCCTTGTATTTGCGCAAGCCCATCAACATGAATGAGTCCATGGCTTCGGTCAATAACAATACCTCCGTGCCTTGCGCCTGGAAGTAATCCAGATGCGGACTGCGCAACACGGATTTCGGGTCATCGCCAACGATGAAATAGATCAGCTTTTGCCTGGCCTGCATGCGACCCGTGTAATCTTCAAGTGATGACCACGTCTCGGGATGCAGGTTGGTCTTAAATCGCAACAGGGGTTGAATGTTTTCGGAATCAGCTGGGCTGGTTGCCACGCCTTGCTTGAGATAACTTCCAAATTCCTTCCAGAAGACCTGATATTTTTCCACATCGTTCTTTGCCAGGTTTTCAAGTTCCCTGATCACCTGGTTGGTGAGAACTTTTTTCAGGCGCGCCATCATACCAGTGGCTTGAATGCTCTCTCTGGAAACGTTGAGCGGCAAATCCTCTGAATCCACCACGCCCTGGACAAAGCGTAGATGCTCGGGGAGCAGATCCTTGTTGTACTCGTCGATCAAAATATTTCTGGAATACAACTTCAAACCGTCCTCTCGGCGCGATGAAAAGATGCCGCGCTCGCCTTTGCCGGGTATATACAACAATGCATAAAGCTGAACAGGCGCATCGGTAACCATGTGAATATGCATGAGCGGCTCTTCAAAATCAAGAGTCAGCTGGCGATAAAAATCCTTGTGTTGTTCCTCTGTCACATCCTGTTTGGGCGTCCGCCAGATGGCCGTCTGCTTGTTGACCTGCTCCTTGCCCTCACCGACATAAATTGGGAATCCGATATAGTCGGAGTGTTTGTGGATGATATCCTTCAGGCGATATTCCTCTGCAAATTCAGCCGCATCCTCCTTCAGTTTGATCTCGATCTTCGTGCCGCGCTCCGTCATGTCCGCCGGGCCGATCTCGTAGGTATCTTCTCCGGTTGCACGCCACGTGACCGCTGCTGCATCCTGATTGTAGGACCGCGACGTGACCCTGACCGATTCCGCCACCATGAATACGGAATAAAACCCGACTCCAAACTGACCGATGACCTGCGCGAAATCCCCGGGCCTTTCCTTCGCTGCATCCAGGAATTTGCGCGCGCCTGACTGGGCAATCGTACCCAGATTTTCGATCACCTCATCCCGTGTCATGCCAATGCCCGTATCCTGAATCGTCAGCATCCTCGCCTCTTTATCCGCCGACAAACGGATAGACAGTTCGGCTCCTGCATCCAGAACATTGTGATCGGTGAGCATCTCAAAGCGGAGACGGTTCAGCGCATCAGAAGCGTTCGAGAGCAATTCCCTCAGAAAGACCTCCCGATCCTTGTACAAGGAGTGGACCAGAATATTGAGTAACTGCTTTGTCTCGGCCTTGAAGGAAAAGGATTGGGACTCGTCATCGATTCCGGTGTAGATGGATTCGCTCATGATTTCCTCACAGATTTGAATTGAAAATGCTCCGATTATCCAGGAGCACCGGCAGTCGTCAAGGCATATCCAGGATAATGGCTATTTTAACATCCTGTTCAGTCCAAAATAATTAAACCACATTTTATGTCCAGTACATTAATGCGCGGAAAAGAATTATTAGAAAATTATCAATGATGGCAAAGGGAATACAGGTGACAGCCATGCTCGTGACTGCCACTTTTTAACTACGGAGCGGGGAGAGGTTTATAATCAATGATAAAGGGTAAACCTCATGCTGAATAATCCTGCACCCGTCGTCGGCGCGTGGAGACTCGTCATGTTTGAGTTTCGCAAAGCAGATGGAAACGTCATCCATCCGTACGGCGAGGAGGCGAGCGGGTCGCTCATTTATACGGAATCAGGTCGTTATTCTGCGCAGTTGATGCGGAAGGATCGTCCCAGGTTTGCGTCTGGAGACCAGATGAAGGGAACGGTCGAGGAGATCGAAGCCAATTACAAAGGCTCGATTTCCTATTTTGGCACGTATGAATTTGATCTTGAGAATAGTCTCATTATCCATCATGTGGAAGGTTCCATTTTTCCGAATATGGAAGGGCGCGACCAGAAGCGATTTTTCGATTTGTCAGGGAGTCGTTTGCAGTTGAAAACTCCGTCGTTTAAACTTGATGGTGAAGAGGCAATCGGCAACCTGTTATGGGAAAGAATTGAGTAATGAAGGTGAATAGATGAAACTTAGTAGTGTCAATCTTGGACAGGAACGAACGCTCCAACGAAAAGATCACGTCGAACAGACGGGGATATTCAAGTTGCCCGTCGACTATGTTGTAAAGGTTACAACGCTCGGGCTGGAAGGCGATGTCATCATCAGCAAGAAGCATCATGGCGGGCCCGACCAGGCGATTTACGTTTATGGCGGGGCGGATTACGAGTGGTGGTCACAGGAGTTAGAAAAAGAAATTTCTCCGGGCACATTTGGCGATAACCTGACAGTCAGCGAATTGGAAAGCGCGCAGTTCAATGTGGGCGATTACCTGCATCTCGACGAGGTGACCCTTCAAGTCACCGCGCCGCGTATCCCGTGCAGGACATTTGCAGCTCGCATGGAAGATCCGCACTGGGTGAAGCGATTCCGCCATGCCGAGCGGCCTGGTCTGTATTGCCGCGTGATCAAGGGAGGATTCGTAAAGGCAGGTGACTCAGTCACAATCGAGAAATATACAGGCGATACAATCTCCTGCCTGCAAATGTATCGCGATTATTATGACAAGGATAAAAGCGAAGAGACTCTGCGCCACCATCTCAATGCGCCGATTGCCATCCGTGCGCGAAGGGGTTTGGAAGAGGATTTACACAAACTTATGGCGTAAAGCTAAAGCCTTCAAGCTTCCGAAGTCTCGTGAGATTTCGGAAGCTCTGTTTTCCAGGTTGAATTTTTAGAAATTATGTTCTATAATAGTGCCGTTATCCGATTTCATCAAAGGAGATGACTCCATGAGTTCCCTCGACAAAGCCGTTCAAACCCAACTGGACAACATCCAAAAGAAAACAGGCAAAAGCCTCGACGAATTGGCCGCCATCGTCAAGAAAAGCGGACTATCAAAGCACGGCGAGATCCGCGATATGCTCAAGGAGAAACTTGGGCTTGGTTATGGCGATGCGAACGCCTTGGTACACGTGGTCTTTCAATCAGATGGCACGCGCGCCGCCGAAGCCAAAGGCTTATCTGGCGATGATGTCTTGAATGAAATTTATTCCGATGCGAAGGCGGGCCAGCGCCCCATCCATGAGGCGTTGATGAAGCACATTGTCAAATTCGGTGAGTTCGAAATCGTACCAAAGAAAGGCTATGTCAGCTTACGCCGTAAGAAGCAATTTGCGATGATCGGACCGAAGACCAATACACGCTTCGAGGTGGGAATCAATGCAAAGGACTTTAAGAAAAACGTCCGCCTGCTCGAACAACCCAAGGGAAGCATGTGCAATTACATCGTCCAGTTGACCGACGCGAAGGAAGTGGACGCCGAGTTGGTCGCGTGGATTAAATCCGCTTATGAAGGAGCGGGGTAAATATCATGACTACCGAACAGGATTTTACAAAAAATTTATATGACCTGATGGGAGAGACGTTTAAGAATCCCATCGGCATTTACCTGGACCCAAACACGTCTCTCTTTCAGACGCTCGAAACTGTTTCCGCGCAGGAGGCTTCAATCCCCGTTGGAGGCAAGTGCGCTTCACTCGCCGCGCAGGTTGCCCACGTGACGTTCTATATCGAATCGTTTGAACGCTATGCGCTGTACAACGATACGAGTCCACGAGACTGGGGTCTGATTTGGCGAACCGTCGAGAAAGTGACTGCTGAGGAATGGGAGGATTACAAAAGAAAATTGAAGGATGCCTACCAACGAATGGACAAACTCTTCCACGAGAACCAGATGTGGAATGAAGATACGATCGGCGGCGCGCTTTCGATTGTTGTGCATACCGCCTATCATTTGGGAGAAATCCGACAGGCATTGTGCACGCTTAAGTAGTCACTTCCGTGAACTGGAAAATCTGGATTCCCGTCCTGCTTATTATTCTAGCCTCAGGCTGGATGCTCTTCGACGGAACACGCGCCCTGTTCATTGGTGATTACGTCACGCCGAAAACGGGTGAATACGCAGGGCAATTAGGTCCCTGGTCGAATCTTGTAAGAGCAATCAGCATCGAACCGCGTTCCACATTGATGAAGTTGATCTTTGTTGTGTATGGGTTTGCCGCGCTTGTAATCGCAATTTGTTATGCACTTGGCTTGCCCTGGGCGCGTTGGGCGATGATGGCATAATGGAATCAGATCAACAGGCTGTAGAAGTTGCCCTCATGGCATGGACAAAAAGCCATACATTTTTCTATAGAAATCGCAAAACTAAAAGGAACCAATAGAGGCTAAAAACCCAATTCTCGCGCGTTCGGACAATACTTTTCTTTGTGTCCTGGTTTCCCACATATTTGACAAGGCACAGGCAGTAAGAGAGGGTCATTCCTATGCCTATAATCATCCCACAATGAAACCAGTGGAGAATATTTGCAAGGTGGATACCTAGCCTTAAAGCTAGGTCACCATTTATTGACAATCCAACTTTTCAGTGATAATCTTTCGACATCAAACTATTTGACATCGAAAGAGATTGATTATGCCCACCCACTTCATTGGTTCCCGCGCAGAGATGCGCACACTGAACACTTTCATCAAATTATCCCGTTGTACGAATTCCCTGCTGGCCCGGCTCGCGGAACGCAACACAATCGGCGATCTAACCCCTTCCCAATTCGCGGTGCTGGAGGCTTTGTATCATCTTGGATCGCTGACCCAAGGTGAAGTGGGCAGCAAAATATTGAAAAGCACAAGCAACATCACAACCGTGATCGATAACCTCGAACGCGCGGGGCTTGTCCGCAGGGAGCGCGACGCGAAGGACCGCAGAGTGATACACATCCATTTGACGGAAGCAGGGTCAGGGAAGGTTGAAGCGGTGCTTCCAGGTCATGTGGCAGCCTTGGTCGAGGAGTTCAGTGTCCTGTCTGCAGGCGAACAGCAGACTCTGGGTGAGTTGTGCAGGAAGCTGGGCAAAGGGAGGAAATCTGAATGAGTATGCGTGATGAAATTGAAAGTTAGAAGATTTCACAAAAATAAAACTTGCAGGTTGAAAGGAAAATAAAAATGAACGACAAAGTGATTGCAGTAAATGGCGCAACCGGTCAACAGGGCGGCGTAGTGGCAAGAAAACTTTTGGCAGATGGCTGGAAGGTACGGGCGCTCACGCGGGATGTCAACAAACCCGCCGCGCAGGAATTGGCTTCGATCGGCGCGGAATTGGCAGCAGGCGATATGGAGGATCGCGCACAACTTGACGCTGCCTTCAAAGATGCATATGGAGTCTTTAGCGTGCAGAATTTCTGGCTGCCGAATGTCGGTTTTGATGGAGAAATCAAACAAGGAAAAAATGTTGCAGATGCTGCCAAAGCTGCGGGAGTCCAGCACCTCGTTTACTCTTCTGTTGGTTCAGCACATCGCGGCCTGGGACAGAAACACTTCGAGAGCAAATGGATCATCGAGCAATATATTCAGTCACTGGATATCCCATACACCATTTTTCGGCCTGTGGCATTTTTTGAGAACTTCAATTGGGAGCGCCCAGCCATTACGAATGGCACGTTCAATGCGCTTGGGTTACGACCTGAAAAGGAACGTCAATTGATCGCTGCGGAAGATATTGCTGTGTTCGTGGCGCTTGCCTTTACAAATCCTAAGGAATATTTAGGGAAAACCATTGAACTGGCTGGCGATGAATTGACCGAATCCAAAATCGCAGATACGTTTACAAAAGTGATCGGAAGGCCCGTCAAACTCACCATGCCAAGTGGAGAGAGGGGACGTAGGTCGGAAGAAGAGATGATCGCCATGTTCAACTTCTTCAATGGTGAAGCCTATGATGCAGACATCGCCGCGCTTCGTAAACTCCATCCAGGCTTGCTCACGCTCGAGCAATATCTTCGCAAGAACGGTTGGGAGAACCAGCAGCCGATTCCTATGCCGGAAAATGCCGGGTGGGGAAGATAAACTGTAGTAAATAGTTGGACAGACCCAGAGTATATGACGGAAAATTTACGTTATGTGATGTATTTTTTTCGTCATTATATTTGCCGCTAATGTAAGGAAAGACCACCATGAGCAAGAATGGACCCAAGAGAATTCGCGTCGGCATCATTGGCGCCA
>CAZIYY010000147.1:0-6362 GCA_964543585.1 uncultured Anaerolinea sp.
CAAGCAGGATTGCCTATCTGATAAACTTTACTTATTTATGAGAGGCACTGTAATTACATGAAAAAATAGACCTCGTGCGAAAGTCATTTGTAGGTCAGGCTTGCAGCCTGACACTCCCTTGAAATACGAGATTTGGCGGGTTGGCAACCCGCCCTAAGGATACTTCTGCAAGAGGTCTAATAGCGCATCGCCCGCCTTTTTTATTTCATCCTAAAAGTGGAATTCGCCTTATGTCAATCGCTTCTTGCAACCGGATAGCTTACCTCTTGCGACGAATGCACCTACAAGGACGCCTACACCGACCAAAACTTTCACACCTACCCCAACCTCGCCAGCCTCATCCAATGCGACCTTTGTCTACGATGGCGATGGGAGGAGAGCAAAAGCAGTGCTGAACATCAACATTACCACTGCCGCCACGCTACAAGTAGACGACACCCCGCATGGCAGATAACTCCTGGCAGGAAGACTTGCCCTGAGTGCTTCGCAATCGAAGGGAACCGTGACCTGGAACAACGCCCCAACAGCAGATACAACCCTGCTTGCCTCATTGGGTGCGGTGAGCGTCAACACCTGGTATGAAGTGGACGTGACCTCCCTGATCACTGGCGATGGGACTTATAGTTTGCGTATTTGCGTTTCAAAGGATTCTTCGCGAAGAACCTATTGAAATTCTTGACCGAAAATTGTTGGAGGGGGTTTAAGACTATACTGCCCTCTAATACTTCCTCAACCCCATCACCAAGCGCGTCAACCCCAACGCGGCTAATAGCACCAACCCGACTGCCACTTCAAACGCAAGCCTGTTGATGCGAATATACAAACTCAATAGCGCCAGCCCAAATCCCAAGGCGGCAACAATACCCACGCGCTCAAGATGACGATGCTCCATTCCCTGAACGTCATCCATCGGCGCGGCATAACCAAGCCTTCGCGCGAAATCGGACAAATCCCAACCGAGCAAGCCGCCCAGCGCGCCGAGCAACATCCAAATTGTGGGGAATTGAAACCAAACCCCGATTGCACCGCCGATAAGCGTGATGAACAAAGCCACTGAGGAGAACCAATACAACTTTCGCCAGTGTGCTAAAAGCCAAATGATTCCTAGTAACACAAACCAGCGCGCAGGATCGGTCAGTCCCGCCTGCGAATATCCATACGCAAGCGAGCCTGTTCCCATGATGATACTTAACACCATTGCAGCGATTGTCATTCATAACCTCATATCATAATAAGCCCGCTGGTTGAGTAGGCGGTGTTCGACCGCCGCATCGAAAACAACAGGTAACAAAAATACTTCCTCTAACTTGCTGGTTTCGACACCGGCATTTGCGTGCTGGTGCAAGTGTACGCCCTTCGACAAACACGAAGGCCTACTCAACCAGCGAATCCATCATCTTCCAACAGCCCTCAACCACGCCGGCGGACGACTCAACTTGCGTTTCACCACGAGATCAAACGGCTCCGCTACGTCCCAATCCAATATTTGAATGCCGGCGCGTTGGACCTTTTGCAATAACAAGGCGCGCTCCATGTGGATCACGCGTCCAGCCAGTTCAACATTTCGATTCTTCGGCAAGTAGGAAAGTTCAAACTTGACGGGGTTCGGGCTGACGACCAACACTTGATGTCCCTGGGCGCGCAAATACACGAGCGGCATCAAATCATCCTCATGCACCGGCGAAACCAAAACAATCTGCGACTCAGCCGGGAATAAACGCGTCGGCAAATGCTGAAGGTCTGAGAATACGTCACTGCCTCCAGGTCTTGCATGTGCCAGTGAATGTAAAATCTTCTCGCGTTGGATTTTTCCATAACCTGGCAGGGTCCAGCGCAGGAACGCGGCGTATACCAGCAAGCCCACCCGATTGCCCTGCGTCAACAACGCGTCGGTCAACGCGGCGGCGGCTTGCACAGAATACTCAAACAACGAATGACCGCGCGCAAATTCATTTGTCCGCAATCGCCCATCCAGAATGATTCCGACATCCGCTACGCGCTCCTGCTGAAATTCATTCGAGTACAACACCTCCTGTTCATGCGCGCTGGCCCGCCAGTTAATGACGCGCGGCGAATCGCCCGGTTGATATTCGCGCACGCCGAAGAACTCGGTCCCCGTGCCGCCTGCGCGCGCGGGGATGGTCCCTGCATAGACACGCGTGCGACGCGGATGGATCGCAACGTGACGAAGGCGCATCACAGGCGGGAAGACGAATAACTGTCCCTTCGCTTCTACCTGGACCTCGCGGCTGGTCACCGCCAAATGATCTTTGACCTTCGCCCGAACGCGTTCAAATCTATACGCCCCGCGCGGGCCTGAGACCGTATATGCAAAAGTGAAGGAAGAGTCTTTCGGAAGCCGTATCAAGTGTCGGCTTGGAGAGCCTGCGCCGAGCGTAGTCGAAGTGACGCGAATATTTAGATCCGCAGGCACAACATCCTCAAGCAAAACTTCTTCGAGGCGCGATCCGCGATTGGTGACAGTCACAGTCACAATCACGTCTGAATTCGGCGACGTGCGTTCCGCGCTTAAGTGACGCGTGGCATCGAGTTTGATTTCATCTGGCGCAAATAAAAATCCCGCCAGCAAATAAACGACAAGAGGCAAAGCCAGCGCGATAAACTCCCCGCGCACAGCAGCGATGCCTGCGAGCAACAGGAGATAGGTGACAGACGTAAGAAGCAAGGATCGCGGCATAATATTATCATCGCGCTGAGCAGAGGGGTGAGCGGTTGTTACGAAATCCGCAGTCGTAGTGCGTTCGACTGCGTTCGCCTATCGGCTCACCCGGCTCAGCACGAGCTACTTTGCTACCGGAACTGGAGTCTTCTCCACCGAATCGCGAATGACATCATCGGTGACCGAGCGCGCCATCCAATATTCAGGTTGAAGAATGACGCGATGAGCAAGCACAGCCGTTGCGTAACGCTTGATGTCATCCGGGATGATAAAATCGCGCCCGTCGAGTGCGGCGTTGGCGCGCGCCATCTTGAGGAACGCCAGCGAACCGCGCGGACTTGCCCCGACTGCAACGCGGCGGTCGGTGCGGGTGGCATGCACAAGCGACGCAATATAATTCTCAAGATCGGCATCCACATGGACGGTTTCCACTGCTTCGCGCAACTCAAGCAATTGTTTTGCTTTGGTAATTTCGCGCAGAAGGACTTCATCCTGTTTGCGTTCACGGCGGCGGCGCAGGATTAATTTCTCCTCTTCAAGGTTCGGGTAACCCACAGTGAGTTTCAGCATGAAGCGATCCAGTTGCGCTTCGGGCAACGGGAACGTGCCTTCGTATTCGATTGGGTTTTGTGTGGCAAGCACAAGGAAAGGTTCAGGCAGCGGGAGCGACTCGCCTTCGATGGTCACTTGTCCCTCCTGCATGGCCTCCAACAAAGCGGATTGTGTTTTTGGCGAAGCGCGATTAATTTCATCTGCGAGAACAATATTGGCAAACAAAGGACCTTTGCGAAGTTCAAATTTATTTTTTACGCGATTGAAGATATACCCGCCTGTAATGTCGCCGGGTAGGAGATCGGGTGTGAACTGGATGCGCTTGAATTCCAAGCCGAGCGCTTTGGCAAAACTGCGCGCAATCAAAGTTTTGCCAAGCCCGGGAAAATCTTCGAGCAGGATGTGACCGCCTGCCAGCACGCACGCCATCATCATTTCGAGCAGGGCACGTTTGCCAACCACCGCCCGCTCCACTTCCGCGATCACTTGTTTGGTTGTCATTGAAACTTTGGATAAGTCTGCCACGTTCAACTCCGACGAAAAGAATTAACCATGGAAACACCGGGTCACAGAGAATTAAAAAATGTTTTCTCAGTGTCACCGTGTCTCATTGGTCTGCTATTTGACTCGATCTGCAATTCAAGAAATTCAACCGCCTCAGCAACATCATGATCCAGCGACGTTTTTACAGGCGGGACAAAATAGCGACTGCCGGTATTTGGAAAATCCGCAAAGGAACCGTGCAATCCTTTTTCGAGATATTGCTGTAACTCAGTCGTAGGCTCCCAAGCCTGCCCTTCGAGCGGGGCAAAGACAGAGCGCGGTTTGCCATTCTCGCGTTGCTGGAGGATTTCATAAGCCAGCCTGCCCAGCCGGTTCGCAACCAGCCATTTGAAATAGATGCCCTTATTCGATCTTTGCATTTCGGCCGCCAAGCTTTCCACTTTTCCACGTTCGCGTCGGGATGGCGTGATGGTCTTCCAGGATGGTTTTGTTACAGGGATCAGGCTTTTCCCCAGAATAATCAAAACGATGAGAAGGCTGCCAATCCACCAAATCACCTGGTTTATGGAACGGTATAACAAGCCCAGCAGCCATAATACGTACGCGAGCGGGACAACGATCAACTGAGTGACAATGCCGCGCAATGGAAATGCCAATAGTGCGGCAATCACGATCACGCCAACCACTGCAAGCCGGCGTCTCCAATTCATACAGCCTCCCCGCAATAATGCAGGATCGTCGTGAGGCACGCAACCGCTTCATTGACCGCTGCCGCATCCGACCTATGTCCGCCATATCGGACACTCTCAAAGAGCCGCGTAAGCCTCCGCACGGCGTCTCCCGGCAAACCTGCCTGCTCAAGACGAGAGGCAAATTCATTCGGGGTCATGGCTGAACCACGATTCAAGTTGCGTTTATCCGCCACGACGTCGCTCATGCGAAAATAACAATTGATGATTACGTCCGAGGAATCCCTTCCCGAATTAAGATCGCGGAGCGAGGAACGCGCAATGCCGGCGATCTTCTTGAAGGATTGATCTGCACTGGCTGCATTGAGTTCCTTCCAGAAGACATATGCCTTCCGCGTCAAAATGACCAGCAGTATGGCGATCCCAAAACTGACCAGATACGATGTCAGCGAAACCGTTTGCGGCGGCGCGAATTCTGGGGTAAGCTCGGCGTTGGAGGCTGATCCCGGTGCCCCCTCCGCCGCGATCCGTCCCAAACCGATCTGAGCCAGCAAATCCCGGTAGCGCGTGAAGAAAATATAGAGCGCCCAATACACGAACGCCGCTCGTATCATGATCCTGAACAATCGCTTCCGCAATTCAGGCGATACCAACGCGCCGATCAATACAACCAACAACAGGAACAAAGCCAGTACACTCAACTGCATCCAGGATGGAGCCTCAATGGCGGAGTTATTCAAAATTGGCGCAATGGATTCCGGACTCTCCGCCTCATTCCAGCGGAAGGACTGGGCGCCGCGAAACGGAACGTCGCCCAACCCAATGGCAAGCACCGTTAAAGCCCCCAGCCCCAGGACTGAGAGTGCAAGGATCAAACGTTTGTTTTCCAGGAAGGAACGCATGTCTGTGCTGGAATTTTACCATTGCGGCTATAATTACAGAGTGCCGCATAAATCTCCAAAATGGAGTTTTTGAATTTTATCCTGCAAATGATTTCGAAAGTTTAACATGAGATAGGCGGTAAAAATACCCTCGCATGACTGTTTCTTCTACAGATAATCCGTGCAATGCCCCGTTACACCCGCGAGCCGCGCAGGGACTGCGCCTGTTCAACGCGGGCGAATACTTCGAAGCGCACGAGGCATTGGAAGATGCGTGGAGGGAGGAACGGGGAGAAGTCCGCGAACTGTATCGCGGCATCCTGCAAATTGCGGTCGTCTATCTGCACGTCACGCGCGCAAACTATAACGGCGCGGTCAAAGTCTATGGCAGAAGCCAGAAATGGATGAAGGATTGGCCCAGTGTTTGCAGGGGAATTGATGTAGGAAAATTACGCAAGGATGCAGAAGCAGTCATCAACGAAGTGCGAATGCTTGGCGAGGAGAGAATCAAGCAATTCGATCTCGCGTTGCTGAGACCTGTCAGATGGAAGGAAAACGCATCAAAAGAGAAGCAGGTTTATATCTGCGATAGATGCGGGCATGAAATGTACGAGAAGAACTGCAAGGTCACCTGCCCCAACTGCGGGAACCGTTTCGACTGCTCGGACTTGAATATTTATTTTGATTGATTTACGCTCAAGCCGCTGTCCCCGGCGGCGAGGGTACGCAGGCAGATACAGTTATGAAAAACTGGCTGGAAAAATCTCCAGCCAGTTTTTGTTTTATTTGTCTGCCAGTTTTGGATTTGCCCTACGCTTCGGTTTTGCCTTGGACTTCTCTTCGGTTTTCCCATTACTGCTTACAATGGTTTCTTCCACAAGGGCTTTCAACAGGAATTCGCTGTCATCAACCTCATCGCTGGAAGCGGCGGCGCGAATGACCTCAATGCATTGTTTACCGGTCAAATCGTTTCTTTCCAACAATGCCTGGGCAACCGCGTGCACCTCGACAGCATGCTTCGCCAGGATCTGCTCGGTTTGCTCTTCGAGTTTTCTC
>CAZIYY010000147.1:6372-13595 GCA_964543585.1 uncultured Anaerolinea sp.
AACCTCGGTCTTGTCCTTAGCCATTCCCGCGCTCTGTTGCACATCCAACGGGGGACCAAAGTAACCATAATGCGCCAACTGCCACAAACGCCCTCGAACATTTTGGAAATCGCTCGTTGCGCCTGTCCAATATTCACCGAGGAATAGTTTGGTCGCCACATGCCCAGCCATGGAAACAAGAATGTCTGCGACAAAGGTCCGCAATGGCAGGGAATAAATATCGTAATTCGGCACGGGCAAGACATACCCCAACGCTTCGGAACGGCGCACAATACTCACGCGCACAATCCGCTCATCCGGGCGGAGATGGTATTGAACTATAGCGTGACCAGCTTCATGATAAGCGATCTGCCTGCGCTGATCTTCCTGCATCTCTTCAACAGGATTTTCCAAGCCCATCGCCTGTTCCTGGAACGCAAGCTCAATATCGTGCTGTGCTACCCGATCACGATCATCAAACAATGCAAGGCGAACAGAATCTTTTGTAATGGCGGACATAATCCTGGCTGGTGTAGCCCATGCCGTATCACTGACAATTGCCTCAATATCAACGGATTCGTCTGTCCTGATTTTATTTAGATAATACTTCACCATCTCGCGGCGGCCCCCTCGGTCTGGCTTGTTCACTACAACCGTGCGATCAAAACGACCAGGGCGGGTTAATGCAGGGTCGAGCACATCGGGTCGGTTGGTTGAACCCATGAAAAGAATATGCCAATCACGCGGAGGGACGGGCTTTTTTCTTAATTGATACCAGCGAGCGCGCAACTTTTCCCAGCTCGATTGTTCGTTGATACCATCCATTTCATAAAGCAGGCGGGTGAGCGCCCCTGTGCCACCGCCCATCATCCCGCCCATACCACCACCACCCATCATGCCGCCTTGGCCGCCCATCACACCGCCGCGCGACATGCCAACAGCGTCAATTTCATCAATGTAGGCAATGCACGCGCCATATTCACGCGCCAGTTTGCGTGCCTGGCTGATGAAGCGCACCATCTTGAGCACATCCACACCGATGAACATAGCGCGGAAGCCGGAGCCTTCGATTGAGATAAATGCAATCCCTGCTTCGCCAGCCATACATTTGGCGAGCAGGGTCTTGCCTGTACCAGGCTCGCCGTAAAGCAACAATCCATTGATGAACTGTCCACCCATCTGCTGGAACTGGGTCCGATCCGAAAGCAGGGAGATCCATTGACGAACCATTTTCAAGAGATTCGGCTGACCCTTGTAATCGTCAAAGGTTAATGATTTGGGATCGCCAGGGCGAATAATCTCAACACGCGAACGCGCCATAAACCAGAAGATCGCTACGAACTGGATGACAACGAATGAGATCGCAAAGAGAATGCGGACCGCAAAACTAAGCGCGACAAGGATGATATTCAGCACATCCGGGCTGATGATCGCCCAGTAGATGAGTCCATTAAATGCGGCCCATCCCATAATTCCGAAAAAGAAGCGTCCGGGTTTCCCGGCGGCCGCCCAGATGAAGACGCGCAGTTGAATGTAGAGGAATAACAATCCAAACAAAACATAAGAAAGGATGATCAAGCCATTGATGATCATGATGCGGGCATTATTCGAAACGATGGCCGCCGAAACCAGAACGTTGACCGTTGCCCAGACAAACAATCCTGCAATCGTCCAGAATCGCCAGGCTCGGATGTTACTAAAAATATAACCGAGCGCGCCAAGCGAAAGCGGGTTGAGCCACCAGGCAATGGCGATTCCATAGATCAGAATATCTTCACGGACGGAGCGCGATAAATCTCTACTGGTTAAGAACCAAATAACCGGGATCGAGACAAAAAGTGTTAGGAACAATCCAACGATCCAGCCTATCCCGCCATAGAAATCACTGGAAGCTTTCGCGGTATAAGCGGCGCGCGTCTTCTTTGCCTGCTCTGCCCCATTCATTCTCGCAAGCTTGTTATCATTTCCTTGCGGGGATAATTCAGTATTAGACATAAGTTACCTCATAAATCTGCCTTGATACGATTTTACCGCTTATCTCATAAATTACCAAATTTTTGGAACAATTTACAGCCTAAATTCAAACTTCCAGTTTAGTTATTTATGCGGTACTCTGTAAGATAGTCTACCCCAAAAAGGATAAGGGTACAATGTAAGTATCAAACTCTCATTCGTTCTTAATTCGTGACACTCGGTTGGAGACTCGTACGCCTGACCGTTCAAAGTCTTACCGACCCAACTCGATTGTAATAACATTATGTCCACCTCGACAATTACACAATTGTTGCAAAAAGCGATTGACTCCCGCGCCCATTTATTTGACGCGCGGCATGAAGTGGCTTTCCGTCTCTTCAATGGATTCACCGAAGGAAACTCGCATCTTTCCCTGGATCTTTATGCTGGCACGGTTATCTTTCACAATTACCACCCCGACACAGCCGTAGGCATGACGCTCGTTCAACAGGCACAAGAATTCATTCAGGGCGACCGGCGTTTACTTAAGTGGCTACGCGCTGGAATTGTCAAGACTCATCATAGCGCCTCACAAGATGAAAGACGCGGGCAACTTCTATTCGGGTCAACTATTGATCGCAAAATCAGAGAGCATGGAGTCTGGTATGCCGTTGATTTGATCATGAACCGCGATGCGAGTTTCTATCTCGACACGCGTCACTTGCGAAAATGGCTCATCGAAAACATGAAAGGCAAGAGCGTTTTGAATATGTTTGCATATACCGGCAGTCTCGGTGTCGCCGCGGCGGCAGGAGGCGCCAGCCGCGTCGTCCAACTTGACCGCAATCGCCAGTTCCTGAATCTCGCAAAAGATTCTTATTCGCTCAACAACTTCCCAATCACCAAAAGCGACTTTATCACGTCCGATTTCTTTCCCGCTGTCAGCAAATTCAAACACATAAAGCAATTCTTCGATTGTGTCATCATTGATCCCCCATTCTTTTCGGCTACATCCAAAGGCAGAGTGGATCAGGAAAACGAAAGCGCGCGGCTCATCAACAAGGTTCGCCCACTCATCAACGACGGTGGATATTTGATTGCGATCAATAATGCCTTATATGTCAGTGGAAGTGAATATATGCAAACCCTCGATTCCTTATGTCAGGACGGCTACCTGAAAATCGAAGAACTCATCCGGGTGCCAGAAGATTTCGTTGGCTATTATAAGATTGGCGCACAGATTACAGATTCTGCCCCATTTAATCACTCGACAAAAATCGCTGTGCTGAAAGCAAGAAAGAAAATAACGAATTAATGGAGGAATGATGAACAGCAAACAAATCATCGAGAACTTCTGGGCAAGCATGGCGACAAACGATTTTTATGCATCCGCCCAACTCCTGCATGATGACTTCGCTTTGGAATGGCCACAATCTGGCGAGCGCATCCTTGGCAGGGATAATTTTGCAGCGATCAACAAGAATTATCCCGCCGAAGGCAAATGGCGATTCACGATTAATCATATCGTGGCAGAGGGTGGCATGGCCGTCTCAGATGTTATGGTCACGGATGGAAAAAGAATTGACCGCGCGATCACCTTCTCAACCATCCGCGACGGAAAGATATGGAAGCAAGTTGAATTTTGGCCCGAACCTTTTGAGGCGCCCGCGTGGAGAGCGCAGTGGATTGAAAAGATGAAATAGTCTTTAGATATTCATAAGAGGCTCAGAGCATGGAAATCACACAAACCTTATATGTAACCAGTCCCAAAGACTGGCGCAAGTGGCTCAAAAAGCATTACAAAACAGAAAAAGAAATCTGGCTGGTCTACTACAGGAAAGAATCAGGCAAGCCGCGCATCGCGTACAACGACGCGGTGGAGGAAGCCTTATGCTTCGGCTGGATTGACAGCATCATCCACACTATTGACGAGGAAAGTTTTGCCCAGCGATTCTCCCCGCGCAAACCGAAGAGCGGATATTCTCAGGCAAACAAGGAACGGCTGAGATCACTCATCGAACAGGGGAAAGTAACGGGTGATGTGCTTGCAACTTTGGGAAATATTACAGAGGAAAAGTTTGAAATCGCAAAAGATATTTTGAAGGAGATCAAGTCCAACAAACAAGCATGGGAGAATTTTCAAGAATTTTCAGACGCGTACAAGCGGATACGAATCGCTTTTATCGAAGGGGCAAGGAAGAGACCCGCAGAATTCGAAAAGCGTCTACGCTACTTTATCAAGATGACCGAAAAGAGTAAGATGTTTGGTTTTGGCGGGATTGAAAAACATTTTTAGAATAGACTCGCTTGCGCCGGCATATCAGGCTTAATTTCATCCCAAGGAAGTGGTGAAATTGAAACTTCTTTCGCCACGCGTTGATGAAGGTCTTTGCACAGCCAAGGGGCGATCATGTTATCAGGCGAATGGCAGAAGATGAACGCGTCAACTCCTTCTTGAAGTTGCGTCACGAAATAATTTCCCCACTCATCTAGAAACGGGAGATTAACTTCCAACTGCGGATGGCCGATGTAACGCAGGAAGAGGAAATCCGCAGTACGCTTCGGGACTACAGGGACATCTGGTTTGCGCTCCCGAGCTTCGAGCAAACTCTCATAAGTGGATCCCGCCAAGCTCTTATCACCAGCCAAACTGCGGATCGGACGCGTGTCAATCGTCACGCGCGCCATGTTGTGATCGGCGAGCAGTTGATTCAGCAACTCATCATGCGGCGAGTCAAACCAATCCAAGTGGCGGACTTCGACCGCGAGGCGTACATCGCGATGCCAAAGGGAAAGAAAAGATTGAAGGTCAGCGAACAGCTTCGGGGAATAGCGAGGCGGGAGTTGCAGGAACATCGGACCGAGCCGCGTTCCGAGTTGAGTCATTACATTCACAAATTGACGCGCGCGGTCAACATAATCCATCAACTTTCCTTCGTGGCTGATGGCTTTGGGTATCTTGGGACAGAATCGAAACGTCTCAGGCGTTTGCTCGATCCATGACTCGATTGTCTTCTGCGCAGGGACAGCATAGAAAGTTGTATTGCCTTCAATGGTCGTTAATCGCTGGGCGTATTCGCGCAGAAACTCCGCAGGCTTTGTGCCTTTTGGATAGAAATTCCCCACCCAACCCTTGAATGACCAAATGGGACAGCCGAGGTACAGCTTCATAATAAATCATTATATAATGCTTTATCGGAAAATAATGAACAAAGTTTGGAAGATCTGACATGATCGTAATAATCCCAGAAGGCATGCAGGCCGTTCAACTTGACAAAGATGGGGGACCCTTAATCTTCCGCGTGGAGGGTTTTTACCTTGGCACGTGGGCGGCGAAAAATAGTATGTTGAAAGTATTGAGCGTCCCTCAACGGGCGCAGAAATTATTGGGCGCTGATTTGCAGAGCGCGATTCAAAAGCGCTTTCCATCGTCATCGGCACAGGAAAGGCTGGAGTTCTATCAAAAGAACATGACGGCGGGTAAAGTCCTTCTCGTGATCAACCCAAAGGAAGTGTCTGTTGCAAGATGAATGAACCAGCCTTGATCCGACCACAAAAATTACTTGTTGCTTTTTCACGTTGATTGTTGTATAGTAGTTCCCGTCGAAACTATATGATTTTCTGCACAAAAGGAGTCTACCATGATCAAGATTGAACTTTCCATCGTTATTAATCGTCCAGTTGCGGAGGTATTCGCTTTTGCCACCAATCCCGCCAACAACGTCAAATGGCAGGAAGGCTTGGTTGAATCGCGCATGGCGTCTTCAGGTCCGATGGGAGTCGGCGCGCAGGTCGTTGATGTCCGCAAGTTCCTGGGCCGCGATATGGATTCCAAACTGGAGGTGACCGCCTTCGAGCCGAACAAAAAGTTCTCTGAGAAGGTTGTCTCTGGTCCCCTCAAGTTTGAGATTATGCAGACCTTTGAGCCGTCCGGAGATGGGACAAAAGTCTCCCTTGTCGCACAGGGTGAGCCAGGCGGTTTTTTCAAACTGGCAGAGGGTATGGTCCAGAAGCAGTTACGCAGTCAGTTGGAAGGCGACTCGCAACGTCTCAAGAAAGCGCTGGAGAGTTAATATCCTGGCAGACATCCGAAACCTCTTTGGCTTCGGATGTCTTTGCATCGGAGGCAGGATTAATTCTGCCCCCTGCTCACACACGTTTGACTGGATAAAAGGAGGTTATTCGTGTCTGAAACGATAGCTATTATCCTGCGTTTCCACGAAGAAGACGCAGAAAGCTTTGAGTCTGCATTCAAGACGGAGGTTTATCCGTTGTGGGAGGAATTCAAGTCGAAAGGAAAATTCATCTCCGCCTCTCTAACGCCTGTGACGGATGGAAGCGAAAAAAAGGCCGGCTTCCGCGATTACATTCTGCATGTTGAAGTCCCCTCGCGAAGTGAGCATTCCGAATTTGACTCAGAGCCGCGTTTCCTGCCGTTTCTTGAGAAGTTTCAAGCTGTGCAACCTGAGGAACCAAAGGTCTGGTTGGGCAATACTTTGTTTCAGATATGACTAGGAGAACTGGTTTTACGCTAACAGAGGCAATAAAATGATCGCACGAGTATGGCATGGGATTGTTTCAAAGGAGAAGGCGGTGAGCTATGGTCAGTATCTCGCAAATTTTGGAGTGCTTGACTATCGCTCGATTCCCGGGAACCGCGCCGTCCATGTACTTCAACGCGTTGAAAATGACGGCGTTCACTTTATTCTGATTTCGCTTTGGGACTCGCGAGAAGCGATTGAGGCCTATGCAGGTCCGGACATCGAGCGGGCACACTATTATTCTTATGACCTTGAATGCCTGGTAGACCCTGAGCAAACCGTTCTACATTACGAGGTTCTTGCCACCACTGAGGGGGATAATGCTTAGTTCTCCCGGGCCACGTATTATTACGCCAATGATTAATTGCCAACATTCGACAGTCAGATGAATGTATGAACCTAATGATGTAAGGACTTCATCGGTATGGTGCGACCCATCCCCTTGACGATGGAATGCGGGTTTTATTTGAACGGGTGGCGGCGCTCAGTCCGTATGTAGGAGTATGAAATTCTTCAACCAATCCTTGAACGACAAGATGGGACAGCCAAGGTAGATTGTCGTAAAATTTATTATATAATGACCTTATGAAATTCATCATTGCTGGTCGCACCTACACCATAGGATCTCTTGATTCAGAAATGGATCAAGCCTTTCTAGATTTGCACGCCGCCTACTTTAGCAACCAACCATTGCATTGGGTAGCACCCCACTTAAGCGTGGAGTGAGATAGAAAATCTTTGCAAAAAACG
>CAZIYY010000148.1:0-13439 GCA_964543585.1 uncultured Anaerolinea sp.
TATAGTTTTAGCACATCCAGAAAACTTTACCAAATTATGAGACAGTCAGTAATGCGCCGCAATGATTCACAGGTGGCAAAATGAGCTGGCACGTAAACTGTTCCAATTGCTTTCTATAAAATGGAGTGACCATGAACAAAACAAAGTGGTGGCTGCGAATCGTTGGAGCGTTCTATCTTATCCTCGCACTAGCAAGTTGCTGGATGCTATTTATCAATCCGCAGTTATTCGGTTCGATGTTTCCGTTCTCGGCAAACGCCCTCTCCCTGCGAGCCTTTTCCGATGCGTGGTTGATCTTCGTGCTTGAGATGGGAGTCCTGGGCGTCATCATGCTCTATGCTTCAAGAGACCCAGCGCGAAATGGAATCCTTGTGCTGACTGTCGCCATCTTGGAATTGATTCGCGGCGCAGGCGGCGACTTATTATGGATGTCACGCGGCTGGCCCACTGCCAACTATATCCCATTTATGATTCTGCACTTGACCATCGCAGGAACAGGTTTATATTTTCTAAAACAGGAAGCGATAAAGAAATAAGGAGAGAAAATGAGTTGGTATAACTTTTTCAAGTTATTACATATTCTGGCGGTCATTGTGATGGTTGGTGGAATCTTTGCGCGGCAACTGGTGCGCGGGATTGCCAAAAGGAGTGCGGATGTCAAGATAATCGAGTCGCTCACTCAAATAGTAATGCGTCTTGATCGGGCAATGGTCATTCCGGGTGGCAACCTCGTACTAGTATTCGGTGTCATTTTGGCATTGATGTTGAAGTGGCCCATCTTTGGTTTTTTGCAGGGCGCCTCACAAAACTGGCTGTTGGTTTCCAACATACTCCTGATCCTCACCACGATCCTCGTTGGCGCGGTATTTATTCCCTACAACAAGAGACTGGAATCCATAATCCAAAACGCGCTCACTGAGGGACGTGTTACCCCTGAACTGAGCGCCGCGCTGGATGACAAAGTAAACAAACTAGCACATTACATTGAGGAAATTGCAATCCTTGCTGTTGCGGCATTAATGGTGCTGAAACCCTTCTAATTATTTCCGAAAAATGGAGCCGCTATGATAAAGACAAAGTGGTGGCTGAGAAATGAATTTCTAAATCGAGCGATTGCTTTCGCTTTGGAATAATTCAACTGACACCCAAATTATTTCACATCGCGCTTGAGAAACAACAGGAATCCTAGCAGTCTCAAGCCCGCGCTCAACCATAGCGCGCCGCTGAGACCGATGTAACCTGCCAGCCATGTGCCCAGCAACGGCGCAAGGATCATGGACAAATATTGCATGGATTGCGCCAGCGAAACAAATGTCGCGCCGTATTCGGGCGGGACAGTTTTCATCAATTCATCGAAGAAGACTAGATCAAGCCCGCTTTGAAAAAGCCCCGCAATTCCCGCATAAAGAATGATCAACTCGACGCGATGCGTCGCCGCGCTGAGGGCGGGATAAAGCGCCATGCCTAAGGTCGTTGCCAAGAGGACGAAACGTCCGCCGCGCCTGCGGGAGATGCGGGGCCAGAGATAATAACCAACAAGCATGACCAGCGTCATCGCCATGTTGATTGTGCCGATCTGGGAATCCGTTGCATGAACTTCACGGACAAGATACAAAGGCATGATCGGCAGGCTCAACACCAATGCGGAAAAATAAACAAATCGCTTTGTTGAAAAGGATAGAAAGGCTGGATTTGCGCGCAGGAGAACGAGATAATTCCTAATGCCATCCAATGGCGATGCGCTCTTCGCAAGCGGCGGCGGAACCTGATCTGGTAATTGAATTTGACTGGAGAAGTAGAAACTAATGAAGCCGCCCAGCGATAACACCAGAAACATCACTGCATAATTCAGCGGGAAAGAAATCAGGTCAATCAAGCGCGTGACGATGAATGTGCCAACCACACCCGTCACGCCGAAGATCGCCCAGCGGCGGCTGAGCAAAGCATAGCGGCCCTCTGGTCCAGCCACCGCGTTCATCACAACCGAAAAGGCGACAGCCAGCGCGGTTTGCGGGATGGTGGCGAACGCCCAAATCGCCAGTGTGGATATGATGACATATTTTTCAGCAATGAGCAGGGTTAGCGTTCCCGTCAATGCGTAGCATAAAATAACCGTCAAACGCGAACGGCTATACCACGGAACAATGCTACGCCGCGTTTGAAGAAAACGTCCAACGAAAAGCGCGAGGACGAGCCCTGTTACACCTGGCATGGACGTGAGCAAGCCGACTTGAAAATTCGTCGCGCCCAGCCGCGTCAAAAATACGGGCAGGAACGGCGAGGCGACATTGGAGATGCTCACGCCGACCCCGTCAATTTGAACGTTGCGAAAGTTTCGCTTTTGGATTTGAAGTTCGTTTTCGGCTAATCGATTCATGGATGGTTTTCCCAAAACACAAAACGATTATAACGCCCGCGAGGTAAAATTATCGGATGATCCCGCTCTCTACATCCATTTTCTCAAAGAGGAGAGCGGGATGATCGAAATCCGCCGCATCCAACCGAACGAAGTAACTGCCGCGAAACGATTGATCTATCGCGTCGCCCAGGATGTTTTCAATGACTCGCGTCCGCTCGATGAATCCATTGCGTTTTACGAAGAGCGCGGCGTCTTGCAGGAAATGGATTCCATCCAACAAAATTATTTCGACAACGATGGGATATTTTTAGTGCTGACGGAAAACGGTCAAATCATCGGCACAGGCGCGATACGTAAAATTGAAGATCATACGTGCGAACTCAAACGGCTTTGGCTGTTGACCGAATATCACGGCCAGGGCTTGGGCTATCGAATGATCCAGGAACTTTTTTCGTTCGCGAGAGAAAAGAGATATAAGCGCATCAGGCTCGAAACGGATCGCGGTCATCAAAACCGCGCCTTTGAATTTTACAAACGTCTCGGCTTTTATGAGATTCCGCGTTATAGCGATAGTGTGGATGATGTCGCGATGGAGATGATTTTATGATTCACCTTATGCAGTTAGGCTCAAAGGCGGTCTGTGACCGCCGTTTATTGAAGGGAGGCCGCAGGGTCACAGACCCTGCGGGAGCATAAAGGCGCATAAGATAATCTTATAACTACTGGCTTTCGGCGGTGGCTCGAGCTTTACCACCGAACTGCATTCAACCAATCCGGCAATTGCTCGATGAGTCGCTTCATGATCCCTTTTGCGCGCTCGTTGAATATTTCGATATTATCGTAAGCCTCGCCACCCTCTTCACTGACCATATCACTCACAACGCGCAGGATAAGTAAGCGCGCATTGTTCTTTTGCGCCACCCATGCCAGCGCGGCAGATTCCCAGTCCGCGGCGATTGCGCCCTTTTGTTTGAGGAAGGGAATCTTTTCAGGGGGCAGGTCGCTATCTGCCGAGGCGATCATCCCGCGTCGGGCAGGATGCGGATAGGGTTCAGCGAGCCAGCCCAAGTCGAGGGAAGAGGCGTAGTAGCTCGCTATATCAAGGTCTCCCATTAATTCCACAATGTCGTAGACGTAAGTCTGATCCACCAAAATGATTTCCCCTTGTTGAACGACGCCCTCAAAGCCGCCGCACGTCCCGATGTTCACAATCAAATCCGGCGAATGATGATCTATCAAATATTGCATCGCGCCGGCGGAGGCGATCTTGCCCCAGCCAGTGTGAAATAATGTGATGGGCTGACCACCAATTACGGCGTCGAAACATTCGCCGAACGGGCAGTGTTGGATGTTTGTATCGAGGAACAGCAGCTTGACGCCGTTCCACTCTGCAATGGCTGAGATGATAACGAGGGTTTTCATGCAGAAACTCCTGTAGTTTCATTTTTATAGCATTTCAGATTAGATTTGTTCGATTAAGTGTCGTATAATTTGATTATGCCAGAATGGCTCGGCAAGACAATTGGGAAAGTTCGAATAGATAAGTACCTTGCGCGCGGGGGCATGGCAGAGGTCTATTTAGGCATGCATCTTACCCTTGATCGCCCTGTTGCAATCAAATTTCTGCATAGTCATATCGAAGAAGACCCCGATCTGCTTGCGCGGTTTCAGCGCGAGGCGAAAGTAGTGGCTGGGCTGCGTCATTCCAATATCGTACAAATCTTTGATTTCGACACAACCGACGGCCATCCTTACATTGTAATGGAATATTTGAAGGGCCCGACTCTTGCCACTTACCTGCGCGGCTTGAATGAACGCAATGAGAGGATCCCGCCCCATCAAGTAGCGCGTCTGATGAAAACGCTGACCGCCGCGCTCGATTATGCCCACGAGCAGGAGATCATTCATCGGGATATCAAACCAGGCAACATCCTGCTCCACAGCAAGGCGGGTGAAATTCCCCTGGACAAACCCCTGACCAAGGACGTTGAAGCAATCCTGACCGACTTCGGTCTTGTGCGCATCGCACATTCGGCTTCACAAACCGCCTCAGGCATGGTTAGCGGGACGCCTGCCTATATGTCTCCTGAACAAGGGCGCGGCGATCGGACCGATCATCGTACGGATATATATTCGCTTGGCGTTGTATTATATGAAATGCTGGCAGGCCGTGTCCCATTTGAGGCAGATAGCACCATGTCTGTCATTTATATGCAGATTCATGAGCCGCCCCCGGCAATTACGGGAATCTCGCCAGCGGTCCAAGCCGTGATGAACCGCGCTCTCGCAAAAAATCCGGATGACCGCTACCAAACCAGCCGCGAGATGGCGGTTGACTTTTTCCTTGCAATTGGCATGAATGCAGAGGCTGAAACCATCCGCGGGTCCCTGCCTGAGAGCGCCAAGCGTACGGAGTCTCCTCAAAAGCGGAAGCCGTCTCGAAGCCCGGCGTGGATTGGCGCGGCGATCATCTCATTCCTGTGTCTGCTCATCGCTGGAATTGGAGCGTTTCGATTCTTATCCGCTTCCAAGCCAACGGAGACTTCGGTTCCGGCAACAATTCCTGCGGCCACAAGTTCCCCGCCAGTGGAAGCCACTGTTCTTCCGATTGCCGAAGGAATGGTGAAGATAACATCCGGCGCGTATGAGGTTGGCGTCGCCTCAGTAGATGAATATCACAGCGCCCTGCAAAGCATCTCTTTGAATGATTTCTGGATTGATCAATACCAGACAACAAACGAGCAGTATCAGAAATATCTGAGCGAGACCGGCGCTCAAGGGCCCCAGGTTCCCGGCAAAGATAAGCATCCCGTCATGGGGGTTACTTGGGAACAGGCGGTTGCTTATTGCAGTTGGGCAAATAAGCGATTGCCGACCGAGGCGGAATGGGAGGTGGCGGGGCGTGGACCCGGCACAAATCCCCAGTTGTATCCCTGGGGAAACGACCCTACCGCCGGAGGAAAGGCACTCAACTTGCCCAATGAGACATATGAGGTAGGCAGCCAACCCTTTAATGTAAGCCCACTTGGAATCTACGACATGGTCGGCAATGTATGGGAGTGGGTGGGAGAGCCATACGATAACGTGCAAGACGGATATAAGATCTTGCGCGGAGGCCGCTATGGAAATCCGCAAGACCTGGCCTACCGCCTGGCGGTACCCCCCGATGACGAAATTTACAAGTTCGCCGGTTTTCGCTGCGCCGCTGAACAGGTCCAGTGAAGGAGAGAAAGCATGAAAAGAAAAATTTTTTACTTTAACCAGTTAATAACGACACTGCTCCTGGTTGTAATCACAGCGGGATGCGGCGCCTCGGTAAGTGAGCCAACCGCAACGGCAATACCATCGCCGATAGCGATAGATTCTCCCACCGCAGCGATCGTTGAGACCACGCCAACCCCGGCGCCCGTTGCCGATTCAAATGTGTTATATCACGATGATTTCACGAATCCTACTACAGGCTGGTCGGAAGCGAAGTTCGACAATTACTTCATTGGCTATCACGAACCGGAATATTATCACATTGAAATAGACAGTCCCAATTCCAAGAGTACGGTTTTTGAACCTGCAAAGCAGAGTTTCGGCGACGCCACCATCGAAGTGAAAGTCTTCGCCAATTCAAAGAAGACTGCCGCCGAGGGAGATTTTCGCTACGGTCCCGTTTTCCGCAGATCAGGCGATCAGTATTATGCCTTCGCCATCTCTCCGCGTTCCAAGAAATGGTACGTGCTCAAAAGTTCGGCGAACAAACTGGTAGTTTTGACAGAAGGCACAGAGCCTAACATTCACGATCTGGATGTTGATGATACCCTGCGCGTGGATGCCCAGGGTTCGACCTTCATCTTTCACATCAACGACCACCTTGTCGGTCAACTCACTGATTCCGACTACGCCAGTGGGGAAGTTGGCTTCTACGTTCAAACCATTGACAGTCCGGCTGTGCATATCCACTTCGATGAACTAACCATCCGAAATTTCGAGGCGCCCCAGCCTCAACAACCCCAAACGGCTGAACTATATCAGGATGATTTCACGAATCCCACTACAGGCTGGTTGGAAGCGAAGTTCGATAATTACTTTATTGGCTATCATGAACCGGAATACTATCACGTCGAAATAGACAGCCCCAATTCCAAAACTACGACTTTCCTGCCCGGAAAGCTGACTTTCGGCGATGCCACCATCGAAGTGAAAGTCTTTACCAATTCAAAGAAGACCGCCGCCGAGGGAGATTTTCTCTACGGTCCTGTTTTCCGCCGCTCAGGTGATCAGTACTATGCCTTCGCCATTTCCCCGCGTTCCAAGAAATGGTACGTGCTCAAAAGCACCCCGAATGAACTGCTGGTCCTGACGGAAGGCACGGATGCCAGCATTCACGATGCGGATATCAATGACATCTTGCGCGTGGACGCGCAGGGTTCGAACTTCTTCTTCCACATCAACGACCACCTAGTTGGTCAACTCACTGATTCCGATTATAGTAGCGGGGAAATTGGCTTCTACGTCCAAACCGTGGATAGTCCCGCTGTGCATATCCATTTCGACGCGCTGAACATCTGGGATTTCGATGCGCCGAAGACCTGCAATGTCCTCTCGATATCATCCAAGTTGAACGTCCGAAGCGGACCCGCCACAACCTTCGCCTCGATCGCATCCTTGTCTGATGGCGATATTGTGGAACCGCTGGGACGCAGTCCTAACGGGGAATGGATCAGCATAAGGGTTGAGGGTAGCGATGCGCAGGGTTGGGTCGCCAATTCAGATCAATTCCTGTCCTGCAATGTGGATGTGAATCTTCTTCCGATCTTCGGGTCGTAATAATTTTTCTCATGCCCGAATGGATCGGCAAGACCGTTGGCAAAGTACGAATTGAGAAAGCGCTCGCCCAGGGGGGCATGGCAGAGGTCTATCTCGGTACACATCTAACGCTTGATCGCGCAGTAGCGGTCAAGGTAATGCATAACTACATTGAAGCAGACCCGGACCTGCAATCGCGCTTCGAGCGCGAGGCAAAGGTCGTTGCGGCTCTGCGCCACCCTAACATTGTGCAGATCTTTGATTTCGACACCGCGGATGGGCATCCATACATTGTAATGGAATATCTGAAAGGTCCCACGCTTGCGATCTATCTGCGTGAACTATCCAAGCGAAACGCCAGGCTGCAACCTGTTCAGATTGCCCGTCTGCTGATCACGCTTGCAGCAGCGCTCGATTATGCCCATGAACAGGGAGTCGTTCACCGCGATATCAAACCGGGCAATATCATCCTTCATAACAAAGCGCGGGAATTTTCAAGTGAGGAGCCGCTCACCGAACAGACTGAACCGGTGATTACAGATTTCGGACTAGTGCGTATTGCTCATTCAACCACACAAACAGCCTCCGGCGTTGTAAGCGGCACGCCCGCGTACATGTCTCCTGAACAAGCGCAGGGCGCGAAAGTGGATCACCGCAGTGACATCTATTCGCTGGGCATTGTTCTCTATGAACTTCTCGCGGGCCGCGTTCCATTCGATGCGGACACATCCTGGAGTGTGATCCTCAAGCATATTAACGAACCCCCGCCGCCGATCTCGGGAGTCCAGCCGCCCGTACAAAAGGTGATCGAACGCGTGCTGGCAAAAGAACCGGAACAGCGTTATCAAACCTGCCGTGAACTCACAGTGGATTATATGGATGCGATCGGTATGGTATCAGAATCGGAAACATTGCGCCTGAAATTCCCATCCACGCCTTCCACTGCCCGCCGCCCGACAGCAGATGCGCCTCAGGCTTTCGATGACGCCTTCGGCAGCGCGTCGACTCAGGGCAGGCCTGCCACGGCCTCCGAAAAACGGGATCAGCCCGCGCGCCCCACATGGAGGCGTATACTCCCCTTTGCTGGGCTGGGAATCATTGTCCTCATGCTTGCAGGAATTGGATTCCAAAGGCTGACTCAATTCACTTCCTCAACAGACGCGCAAACTTCGACCGCCGTGCCGATAGAAAATGCCTCAGGTCCCATCGGTCTTTTACGTTTTCAAGACGGAACCGCGCCCGCAGACAAAGTTACGATCACTACAACCGGCATGCCGCTTCCACCGCAGGGGACTCAGTATCAGGCTTGGCTGATCGAGGACGACGGCGAACAACGGATCGGTATTGGGCTTATTAATTTCGACCAGGATAACAAAGGTTCGCTGACCTTCACGGATAAAGAGGGCAGGAACCTGGTCGGACAATATCACGCGCTGGAGATCACGGTTGAACCAGCCCCGGACAACAACCCGATTCCATCGAACGATGTCGCCTTCTCTGTGATCCTGCCTCTCAATGGATACAAACATGTCAGGCATTTATTATTCTCGTATGGCGCCACCCCAAACAAGACCAGTCTGATTGGCGGCATAGATGCCGACACCGAACTCATTAGCCAATCCGCCACTGAAATGCTGGCAGCATTTGAATCCGGGGATGGTGCAACTGTTGGGCTTCAAGCGGAAAAAATGTTGAACATCATCACCGGAAACCAGAGTGATGATTACAAAGACTGGAATAACGACGGCAACACCGACGATCCAAGCGACGGCTTCGGCCTCCTGCTGAATGGTGATAATGAGGGCTATATACAGGGAACATTTTCCCATGCCGGCTTCGCTGCCACAGCCGAAGACGCAACCAAGAATATGATGATCCACGGTGAACACGTTAGAATCGCTGTCACCAACATCGGCGAATGGACTCCTCTGCTGCGCGATCAATTAAGAACAATCCTGGGGTCGACGTTTGGTCCCGACATCGAGTCGCCTATTCGTCAGGCTGTGGCGCTGGCAAATCAGATCAGAAACGGGATTGATATCGACGGCAACGAAAGTATCGAACCCATCCCCGGCGAAGGTGGGGCAAAAACAGCCTATGAACATGCCTATTACATGGCAGATATGTCAATATTCGCTGGCGAGACCCAGCCCCCCACACCTTAGCAATTATCTTTTCCCCAATAATTTTTCCAGAGTCTCTCCCCCTGGCAAATCCTTCGGAATTTCGGTATCTTTATATACTTCCCACGTTTCGGTGTGAACGACTTCTTCGCGCGGCTTGAGAACAGTAATCGGACCCAGGCTTTCAAGTTCAGTTGCGCGGTGATTGGTGTAAACCTCCGAGTTGCAGCCGTAATCTGCGTATTCCTCATCACGCCGCACGCCGAACCTTTTCACAAAAAACACATCGTCATATAAATATCCCAGCCAGCCGTGTGGATTAAAATATCCCAGTTTCAATGGCTGATGCGTTGAATCAGACCTGACAATGATAAATTCGTCGCCCAGCTGTAGGCGCGTATCGTCCCAGCGGGTATAGGGCCAGAGCGCAAACCTGCGGTTCGGCAACAGTCCGTCAGCATCCACGTTGCCATTTTGCTGGGGGAGAAATGCAATACCGTCCGGGCGCAGCATGGTGATCGCCCACGGGGCAAGGCGCACGGGAGCCTGCCCATGATTTTGAAGTTTATGTTTTAGAATAATGAATGGACGGGTGGGGCTCATCTGAATTGTAATGATCTTTCTGATGCCCGTTCCAGGCTCATCCATACCCGTCAGGCGAATACCATCCTGCACCTCCTTAATACTTATCCCCTGACCGTCCGGGATGTAGGATCGGGATAATGACTCTGGCGCATACCACAGGCGATGCCCGCCAAAATATTGAAACTCTCCAGCCCGAGTCCTCGTGGACATATTAGGCGCTTCGGCAAAAAGATTCTCCCCTGTCCAATGTGGGATCAGGCGCACGATGCGCGGACCTGCCTGCGCGAGACACTCCATGCGAAAATGTTCATTTTCAAGGACAACCGCCTTGTGACCATGGAAATCTCCGTACTGCATGGGATAATCTTAGCCGTAAAACAGGTTTCCGTAAATATCAATTTTCCTCATTGAGGTTCATCGAATATAATCCCAACATGACCATCAAACAACCAAACTCCAAAATGTGTTTCATTTGCGGGCTCGAAAACCCGATCGGCTTGCGCCTCCACATTTACGAAACTGCGCCCGGCGTTGTGGAATCCACTTACCTCGCGCCGGATCACTTTCAGGGATACCCCAGCGTTTTGCATGGAGGCATCGTCGGCGCGATCATTGACGAGATCGCGGGCAGAGCGCTCATGGGCAGTGACCCGTTGGATGCGCGTTTTATGTTCACAGCCAAGATGGAAGTGAAATATCGCAGGAATGTGCCAATCGGGAAATTGCTAAAGATCATCGGGAAGGCAGGCAAATCGAAATCCAAATCGGCAGAAGCATGGGCAGGTATCTATGACTTTGAAACGAACGAATTGCTTGCGGAGGGAAATGTCTTGTTGATTGATGTCCCTGCCGATCAATTTGACAAATCACGATTGAATGAATTGGGGTGGAAGGTGTACCCTGAATAATTCTCATCCCCTGCCCCTCTCTCCCTTGGGGAGAGGGGCAGGGTGAGGGAAAATTCCCTGTTACTTTTTCAAGACCTCCTGCAACATATTAACGCGCGCATAAAACCGCAGCGCTAGATGATATCTTGCGCCACGCCACAACAGGAGGTCCATGATTACCCACTTGACAGAACAAACAGAAAGCCCGCCCGTGGATGAAAGCAAGCTTGCGCGTGATGCGATTGCAAACGCAGATGCATTCGCTGAAATCTATCAACGCAATGTCACGCGCGTCTATCGCTATCACGTGGTACACACAGGCAATGTCAAAGACGCGGAGGATTTGACGTCGCAAACGTTCATTGCCGCGCTCGAAGGCATCAAATCATTTCGCGGAACAGGCTCCTTCGCCGCGTGGATCATGGGGATCGCATCGAAGAAGAGGCTGATGTTTTTCCGAAGGAGCGGAAGCAGGCGCGAGGTTGAGTTGGACGCGGCGCTTCACTATCCAAGCCCAAGCCTGCCCGCTGATAAAGTCGCGACTCAGCGTCTGCAACTTGAATCCGTTTCCCGCGCCCTCAAGCAGATTTCGCCAGAGCGCGCGGAAGCGATCATCCTGTCCTACTTCGGCGGACTCACAAATGCCGAAGCCAGCCGCGTACTCGGCAAAAGCGAAGCCGCGGTGAAGATGCTCATCTCGCGCGGATTGCAAGACCTGCGCGAGCGGACCTCCCTTGCATTGGAGGTGGAACTATGAAAGAACAATTTACAAATAACACTGAACGTGATGAAACTGTTTCGGAGACTTTAAAGTCCGTCGCGCAAAACATCGAGGTGAACCCAATCTTCAAAGCCGAACTGGAAAAGCAATTGATGGAGGCTCATCAACCAGCGAACATCAACTCCATTTTTTCTGTCTTCAATCGAACCTTGCCAACGATAGGCTGGACTGTCGCGCTGGCAGTCATGGCTCTTGTCCTGAATTGGGTGATCCGCTCTGTCGCGCCTCCTCCAATGCCTGCGGCGAATGAAACATTAACTCCCTCCGCGCACGAGACGCCCTCTCCAATCCCGACTGATGAAAACGCAACTCCCATTCCAGATAATGGAGGCTACGATTTTCGCGGCGCAAAACTATTCCTCAAAGAGCCTTTGCCCGAATCTCCCGCGCAAGCCAATGTATACCTGTTAAAGAAAGACCAGCCAGTTACTCTGGAGGAAGCCCGCGCCTTCGCGACTCGCTTCGGCTTGCAAGGCGAGACGTATACCGCCTATGATTATGTGTTCAGCGTCAATGATTATTATTTCACAGATGGCAGACAAGCGCTCCAGGTGTATTCCAATCGCTACTTCACATACACTGCCGACCTTGCCAGAAACAACAGGAACTTCCAAGCCGCGCCCATCAACAATGCCGAAACAGTGATTGGCGACTTTCTCCAAACCCATGGCTTTGATTTCCCATTCAAGATTACAGCCACTGAAGAGTTTTTCGGCAGCTACAGCGTGCAACCGCTCGCGCCGGATGGACTTTCGATGCAATACGAGTCCTTCACCTTCCCTCCCCTGCTCATCAAATTGGATGAAAACGGAAATGTATTCAGCATCGACGCGACCCTGATGGACTTTGACTCAACCTCAGTTGGCACGTATGGCATTATCACGGCACAGGAGGCGTTGGACAAACTGCTCAACGATAACGAGCAGGGCGGCAAATCGGAATTTTTCAATTCTGCCGAAAATAAACCGCCGCAGGAATGGTATCGCGACTACACTGACAACCAGACCATTACGATCCATGGCTATGTAGGCTCCAACCTGCCAGTGGACTCAAGCAAACTGCCATTCATCACGATTGACGGCGTTCCCACCATCGGCAACACGAGTGGTCTGGAGAAACTGGACCGCGCCGCATTTATCGAAGCAAGCGGGCAATACCTCGTTGATAACGGATTGCGCCAATTCAAGGTCGAATCGTGGAAATCAAATATCGAGCTGGCTTACGTTTCGGGGACTCTGCGCCGCGCGGGTGATCAAATTATCCTCACTGCCGATGATGGTAGTGGAAAAGAATATCCATTGATTGACCCGCCTGCCGATCTGCCATTGGACACAAAGATTCCCGATTCGCAACTTTCCATTAACGGCGTGATCGTGAATGACAAAATGGATTGGATGTATATTCAATACTCCGAGAACGCCTCGCAAATGGGCGGCGGCGGTGGCGGAGGCGGAGGGCTGGGTCTCTATCAACTCAACCTGAGCGGAACGCCCGTACCGTTCCCAACGCCGACGCAGGTGCCCACCCCAATAGATGATCCCAACGCCCAGCGATATGTTGTGCAAGAAGGCGATACCTTATTTCGAATTGCCGAGATATTCAACGTATCACCCGAGGAATTAATGCAAGCCAATGGCATTGCCGGGCAGAATATTCAGGTCGGACAAACACTTATCATTCCGCCGGCGATGAAGCCCACGCGTCTGGATGGGGTGCGAGGTATGTCGATCGTGAACGTGTTTACCAAAGCAGACGGAGGTCAGCGTGTAGAATATGGTTTCCTAAGCGACAAGTTTGAAATCCCCTACATGGTTTTGGAGGGCGAGAATTTGCAAAGCCTTCAGCACTATAACAACGTAGATTCAAGTATGAAGTGCAACTTTGCAGGCAGCCAAAAGAGATAAGCT
>CAZIYY010000149.1:0-13137 GCA_964543585.1 uncultured Anaerolinea sp.
GCCATGGACATCAAAATCGGCATGGGCCCGAATGGCTCGCCGCGAAAATCCATATCCAGCCCGGCGGCGATGACGCGGACTCCATGTGCGGCTAACTCCTGCGCAACGGGAACAACTTCCGGGTCAAAGAATTGCGCTTCATCAATTCCAACAACCGTTGTTTCTTTATCCAGTTTGTTGAGAATATCTGTGGCTTTTCCGATGGGAATCGCATCGAAGTTTGAACCAGCATGTGACGTGACCTTCTCCACTGCATATCTCACATCAATTGCTGGCTTGAACACCTGAACCTTTTGCTTTGCGATGGTCGCGCGCACGAGACGGCGGATCAACTCATCCGTCTTGCCGCTGAACATCGAACCGCAAACCACTTCGATCGAACCGTTTGTATGACGCATACATTCTCCTAAACCCCTCCCAGCCTCCCCCATTTTCTGACTGAAGTTCGTCAGAAAATGGGGGAGGTGCCCGAAGGGCGGTGGGGGCAACAAAACAGGCAGATGCTTTCACATCTGCCTGTAAGTTTACCTGAGATTACTTATTCTGCAACCCTTCGGCTCATCGCTCAGGGTTATGCCGCGGCTTCGGGAAGTTCGTATCCGAGCGAGCGCAGTTTCTTTTTGGCGGCTGTCAATGAAGCCTGACCAAAGCCCGCAATCGCCAGCACAACGTCGTTGCCGCCGCTGAGTTTCTCAAGGAATTGACCGACATTCTCGATGCCAGCCTTCTTGAGCGCCTCCACTGCGCGAGGCGTCAGGCCCAAATCCTCAATCGGACGCACGGGCGAACCCTTCAATTCTTCCTTTGCCTTCTGCTGTTCAACGTAGGTTTGGCGAACTGAAAGTTTCTTGTAGAAGCGATCCACCTGGCCCTCGATATCAAGCAGGCGCGAGCCTTCACCCGTAAAGAACGGATGGCAGTGCGAGCAAATGTCCACGCGCAATTCTTTTTTCGTTGAACCCGTTGTCCAGGTTGTGCCGCAGGAGGCGCAAGTCACCTTTGCGTCGGGATAATAAGTGGGATGAATATCGGCTCGCATGTTAAGCCTCCGCCTGTGGGACAATGTTCACGCGTTTCTGGCCATGCGTGATGTCGTACATCACCAAGCCATCCGCAGTCGCGAACAACGTATCGTCCCTGCCAGCCTTGACGTTCAATCCCGGCTTGATCTTTGTGCCGTGCTGGCGCACAAGGATATTGCCAGAAAGCACAAACTGGCCCGCGTATCGCTTCACACCCAAACGCTGGGAATTCGAGTCTCGTCCATTGCGGCTTGAGCCGCCGCCTTTTTTATGTGCCATGATTACCTCTCTTACTTCTTCTTCGAGTCGCTCTTCTTGGAAGGTGACTTGGCTGTGGTTGACTTCTTCGCGGGAGCCTTCTTTGCGGATGGCTTCGCTTCACTTCGACCTTGTTCAGCGCGGGCTTTCTTAGCCTTTGCCTGCTTCTCTGCTTTGGGCGTTTCCTCACCCTCAGGCATTGCCTCAACCACTACTTCGGCTTCAACTTCCTCTTTTACTTCAGGCTCTTCGACCTTGCGAACTTCACCCGGCATACCGATGAAATCCACCATCAAGCGCGTGAACTGTTGACGATGACCGCCGCGCACGCGGATGCGTTTCTTCGGGCGATATTTGAATCGGTCAATCTTGGGACCCTTCATGTGATCCACGACCGTAACCTTGACTTCAATGCCGCTCACAGTGGGCGTTCCGACCATGATTTCGTCGCCATCCGCCATAAGTAGGACGCGCTCGAAATCAAATTTTTTACCCGTTTCAACAGGCAGGCGGTCCACCTCGATAGTCCGCCCTTCGACGGCGCGGTATTGCTTGCCGCCGCTTTCGACAATTGCGAATCTCATTTTTATTCTCCAGTCATTCACTTCGCCGCGTGCCTGCGGAGTTCTTGCGCTCATCGCCTGCGAACGGGGAAGCTGGGGGGTTCTACAAACAACCGCCCCAGCGATTCTTACTGCTGAGGCAGAAGCGGACGGGATTATACATGTGTGGTGGGGAATGTGTCAACGGCGGGATCACATCTTTTAAAGGGAATCATACATTGGTTGGGAACGATGCGTCTTTTTTGTTGACAAAATCCCGCCTCTCTTGTACCCTCACGTCATGCCCGACTTCAATCTGCTTCAGCGTCAAGTTATTGAATCTCCCTTTGACTCCCGTCTCTTCGTCTCCGGTCCTGCGGGCGCGGGTAAAACGACCGCAGGCGTCGAACGGATGCGTTATCTCCTCTCTCAAGGTGTGCGCGGCGATTCAATTCTGATGCTTACCCCGCAACGGACTCTGCAAGAGCCGTATCTCGATTTGCTCCATAGTCCAGAACGAAGCGCTGGTGGGGATGTGACTCCTGCCACGATTGGTGGGCTCGCGCGGCGCATCTGCGATTTGTTCTGGCCCCTCGCGGCAGAAGCGGCGGGATTTTCGAATCCGGATCAACCGCCTATCTTCCTCACGCTTGAAACCGCACAATATTACATGGCGCATCTGGTTCGTCCATTATTGGATGAAGGCTATTTTGAATCGGTTACGATTGATCGAAATCGGTTGTATTCCCAGATCATTGACAACCTGAACAAAGCCGCAGTCATCGGCTTTTCACACACTGAGATCGGCGCACGACTCGACTCGGCATACTACGGCGACCCCGCGCAAAGGCGCGTCTACGCCGACGCGCAGGATTGCGCGAATCGTTTTCGACAATATTGTCTCGATCATAACCTGCTTGACTTCTCCCTCCAACTTGAAATCTTTGCAAATGTTTTGTGGAATCAAGATATCGTCCGCGAATATCTTACCAAAAATTATCGCCATTTGATTTATGACAACGTGGAAGAGGACGGGCCGCGCGCGCATGATATCCTCCGCGAGTGGCTGCCGCAATTTGATTCAGCCTTACTGATTTACGACGAAGGTGCAGGCTTCCGCTTTTTCCTTGGCGCGGATGTGAACACAGGCTGGGCTTTGCGCGAACTGTGTGATGAGCATGTCGTTTTGGAAGATTCGTTTGTGATGTCGGAGGGTGTGGCGAGTTTAAGCGATGGGTTAACTGCGGCAATCGTTCCCAAGCTCGATTCGAATGTCGAAAGCCAAACGTCAGGTTCGGATGCGCTTTCGATTATTCAGTCTCGCTTTTACCCCGAACTACTTGATGCCGTTGTAAACGAAACTCAATCTCTAATCCGCCGCGCTGAGTTTGTCGAAGCGTCCAATTCTTCAATCTCTCCCTCCGATATTGTCATCCTCGCTCCGTACCTCTCCGATGCGTTGCGTTTTTCCATCACAAATCGCCTGGAGGCGAAAGGTATCCCTTGGCGTTCACATCGCCCTTCGCGTTCACTGCGCGATGAGCCTGCCTCTCACGCGCTGATCACCCTCGCTGCGCTGGCGCACCCGCATTGGAATATACACCCGCCAAAATTCGATGTGGCATACGCGCTGATGCAATCCATTGATGGGTTGGATTTGGTGCGCGCGCAACTATTGACTGAGATCGTCTATCGTCAGCGCGACATTCGACTTTCGACGTTTGACGAAATTAGACCTGATGTACAGGAGCGAATCACATTCACACTTGGCAATCGTTATTCGACGCTTAGAGATTGGATTCTTGTTTATCGCGGGAGCGAGCAATTACCGCTCGATCATTTCTTCCGAAAGTTATTTGGTGAGGTGTTATCACAGGCGGGATTTGGTTATCACGGTAACTTTGACTCGGTTCGCGTTGCGGCGAGTTTGGTTGAATCGGTGAAGAAGTTTCGTATGGCTTTAGACCTGACAGGTCCCCAAAACCTGTCAGGTTTGGGGAAGGAATATATCTCCATGTTGCAGGATGGCGTCATCGCCGCGTCGTATGTCGAATCGTGGAAGACCGAAGATAAGGACGCGGTACTCGTCGCGCCCGCGCATACCTTCCTGATGATGAACAAGCCTGTGACTGTCCAATTCTGGCTCGACCCGGGCTCAAGCGGATGGTACGAGCGACTCTCACAGCCGTTGACGCATCCGTTTGTATTGAGTCGAGGCTGGGGATCAGGCCAGGTTTGGAGCGATGCGGACGAAGTCGATTCCAGTAAAAAGGCGATGGCGCGATTAGTATCGGGCCTCTTGCGGAGATGCCGCGAACGCGTCTATCTGGGCATTTCTGATTTGGGCGAAAGCGGGTTTGAACAACGCGGCGAGTTGCTTAGGGCATTTCAAAAAGTTCTGTAAAATTGGAACATGGGAAGCGCGGGATGCGTTAATTAGGCAATAATTTCGCTAAAGGATCCATCGTGAAAAAAATATACATTCTCTTTACGCTGATTGCCTTTACAGTTTCAGCCTGTACTTTCAACGTCGAAGTACTAACACCCGCTCCTTCCGTTCCGACCGATGTACTTGCAACGCAAACTGTGGCGTCTCCGCCCCTGACATCCGCATCTGCAACTGCTGAATCACTGTCTGTGACCCCCGCGCAAGATCAAACCGCCTTGCCTGGTCAGCCGGCCCCGAGTTTTTTCAACGCCCGATTTGCATCTGATCCCAATAATGAGTTCAGACAGTCGTCGTTTCCCGTAAGGGCCCCTCAAATTTTCGGGATCTGGGATTATGAAAATATGCGCGCAGGTTTGTTGGTAAGGCGCGAATGGTATCTAGATGGCAAACTATGGCTGGCGCGCGAAGAACCCTGGGATTTCACCAAGTATGGGGTGAACGGGATGATACGCGATATTTCGATCTATGATTTTGATACGGGACTTGACTCGGGGGTTTATCAATTGCGGTTGTATATTGACAATATCCAACAGCCCATCGGCTCCACTGCCACATCTCCGATTCAAACGTGGGCAAATTTTGAGATTCGATCGGGAGAATCTGCTCAGGGATCGGCGTCTCCAAATTTCCAGTGGACTTCGACGATTTTAGGCGAAAAACGAATCGTTATCCGTGATACGAACGGAACGCCTACTGAACTTTATACGGGCCGTGAAATCGCGTATCTTGTCTGGCTTCCGGATAGCCGTCACCTCCTTTTTGTAGACCGTGACCGTTCCCAGCAACAGACAGGCACCAGTATAGGAATCCGCGACGACTTATGGATTGCGGAGATCGTGAGTGGAGAGACACATTTGTTATATAGAAATAATGCCGTATTCCAGGGCAGGGGAGGGCTTATTGTTTCATCTGATGGTCGCTATATCGCGGGCATCGAAGGATCGGGTTTTGGGGATGCCTGTGTTGTGGATTCGCGGTTGATATTTTTTGAACTCTCCAGCGATTTTCAAAACGTAAGAAGCATCAAGCAGGAACAGTTTTCAGGCATTCCAGTCGCGCCCGATGGCATTGTCTATCCGGTGGAGGAAGGCACGTGGCAAAGCGGAACTCAATATCTTGTTACATTGAATGGAACCTGCGGAATTGACCAGAATTTGCTGGGTCCCTACTTATTTGATGTGTCGAATCTAAGCGCTGTGAAGAATTGAGCAGGCGATGAAAAAGTATCTCCTGCGATTTCTGCCTTTTCTATTGTTGTTTGTTGCTCGTGTAATCTCGAAAACATTCAGTCCACATCAACGCCGAGCGCGGCGCAATCAACCCCGACAAATATGCCGTCATCCATCGCGACAGATGTCCGGGTTGTTGGCGATTTGGGCTTGGGAAAGGTGTATGGCAAAGTCACCGACTCGGTAACAGGCGCGCCGATTGCAGGCGCAACTGTCACTTGCGAGCATTCATCCTATACTTCAAATGAGGCAGAACGTTGCAACCGAAGCGCAACAACAGACCAGGACGGAATATTTCTTTTCGAGACCATACTTTTCCACGATACGGACCGGATTACATTGACCATTGATGCGGCTGGTTACAATACAACAACGGTAAAACAAGAATCATTTACACAACCAATTTTCGAAGCAAATATCCAATTGGCTTTGATTGGCTCGCAATAATTGACCATATCCAATCGCCCTGCTATTGCAAGTTGTTCCATGCCCCTTGCGAAGATGTCTCAAACTTGTCTATGTGGTGCTTAGTAAGTGGTAATTGAAAACAGGGACAGCGCGTGAGGTGCTGTCCTTATTTTGTTAAATCGACAACAATGCAACCGCCCTCC
The DNA here is from genome assembly GCA_964543585.1 of uncultured Anaerolinea sp. Classification (GTDB taxonomy): domain Bacteria; phylum Chloroflexota; class Anaerolineae; order Anaerolineales; family Villigracilaceae; genus Defluviilinea. The sequence goes on from CAZIYY010000149.1 coordinate 6,112, forward strand.
CAAATGCGCCGCACGCAAGATTCGCCCAATCATTATTCAACCACTTCGAGATTTGACTAAAATTCATGGCGCGACTCTCATCGCCCCTGCGTCGTAATACTTCACTCCGCAGGCGCCAGTGACCCACTTGCCAAAATCCTCGGAGCGAATAATGTCTCGCGTGTCGATGTCCTTTGTATCTATGGCAATGATCTCGATCTGTGTGATGCCTTGAGCAATGGAGTCTTTGATTTGAGAATCCCTTGCATCCCATAGTTGTGTGCGTTCGATAAAACCCGGCAATTCCTGATAAATGTTCAGGGTCGCCCGCGCTGTATAAACACAGCATATCAAAAGAAGGATTGCAGGCAGGAAAGTTAATCTTCGACCGAGTTTTTGTGAAATCGTTGTTCCAAATATCCACGCAACAATTGCCATGCCTGTTAAAACCACGAATCGAGATAAAGATTGTCCGCGAGGGTCGGGGGGCGCGGTATAGAGATACGTGGTGGGCGCTTGTATTGCGGCAACAAGCAGGTATGTTATTAAAATTGCAAGCAGGGCAACCCAGATTGATTTCTTGATATCGGACCTGGTTTCTTCCGCTGTATGCGAGAGAATTCCCAATCCTGTAAACGCCATGAATAAGACTGCATGAGGGATCGGTAATCCGAGGAGCGAGTCAAGTATGAAATCGAAGGCATATCTTAGCGAAAGGAAGGGGACAAGCATGGGGTTGTTTGGGTCCTTATCCAGATCACCATAACGCGTATTGGATGGAGAGATAGCCAGGGCGACGATCGCCATAAGCAGGAAAATCCATGCCGTGAGGATCGTTGAGTATGTTTTTACGGCCCATTCCTGCGACTTTCGTTTTCCCCACCATGCCGCTAACAACAGCAAGGTGATGCCGCTAAACAGGAGCGTGCCTCCGATTTCAGAAAACCCGCCACCCATGAAGGAAATAAACGCAGTTGCATAAACAATGGTTTTTGACGGATATTCTCTTATTAATTGGCTCGTGATTAATCCCAATATGAACATACCGGAAATGATCGTCCAGCTGTAGGGCAAGACCCCCGATCTCCAATACAGAATTTGGAACCGCTCCGTCGAAAGATATAGAGTGTAAAAAAGCAATAATGCGGCGGCAAGCATCAGGATTGGGCTGGTCGTAAAAGATTTGAATCGGCTCAGGTTTTGCCCTGTCCACACAATGCCAGCCAGCCAAAGCAAAATCGTCAGGGTTGCAAGAATTTGTGTGCCGATCATGCCAGGCAGATACAACAATCCCGAAAGGATGGCAAAAGAATAGCGATTGGGCGGATAGCCTCTATGCGCCTCCTCCTCCGGGACAAAATAATTTCCAACAGTTCTTATGATGCCTTCGTGCTTGAAGTCAGTGTTGAAACACCAGTCGTCAGCCCAGTAGCGGTTATAAAATCCCAGGTATGCCAGGAGTGCAAGCCCGATGCCAGAGACCAGAATGGAAAGTAATATTGTTTTTTGGTTGAGTTTATGATTCATATAATATAGGCATTCATCACCAGCGCAAGCAGCGATCCAAACGCGCCACATGCAAAATTTACCCAATCATTATCGAGCCGCTTCCAGCCGCGAATATGGACGGTCTTCGTTCCGCAGGTGTGGAGTGGATGTTTCTCGGTCTCTTTTTTATCTGACGGACAATAATACATTGCTTGCGCGGTTGCGCCGAGAAACGAGTCGAAGAGCGAGCCTGCGATGCCCACGGCAGTTATTAGTAAAAAATAATTTGCGCTCAGTGTGCCGGAAGGCGAGAGTAAGACTGCAAGCAACGCGATCAGCGATGAACCTAAAAGCGACGCGCCCGTTCCATATAACGAGACCCCGCCCGAGGTCCCTTTTTCGACGCGCTTTCTCAAATCCGTGATCATGTACGGCAGAGTCGGATTCAAGACTCCCAACTCGGTCGCCCACGTGTCCGCATTGACAGCTGCGAGAGACGCGGCGAATCCCATCCAGCCGATAGTTGATTCTGGATAAAGCGCGTGGAGCAGCACGAAGGCAGTCGCCATCCCGCCATTGCCGAAAACCTGACTCGCGTCGCGCTCGTCTCCCTTTGAATATTTTTCGCTGAGTCCCTGCTTACGATTCTTGAATGCGCGGCTTAGAACCGATGATGAAATGAAAAATGTGAGCAGAAGAATCGCCCATTGCCATCCGCCCACGCCAAAGATAAGCGTGCCTACAATGGTCGCCGCGACGACTCCGCTTTTGTTGAGGCTGTGGGCGCGGTATGCGAGAAATGCAACGGTGATTGCAATCAGGAAGCCGAGGAAGAGTTGCATAATTCTGTTTCAAACGGTGGTCGAGTAAGGGCGGCGTTCTTTTGCCCTGTATCGAGACCACGACGTGTTGTAACTTGCAATGTAATGTTTGCAGGTTATCCAATGGTTTCGATGCGCCCGACGAATACGGAGCTACTCAACCATCTAGATTAGATTGGTGTCGTAACAAGAAATAAGACTGCCATTAAGAATAATAACGCGCAAAGAGCGCTTGAGCCCCATATGATGAACGCCAGCGGACGCTGTCTCTCCCAGCGGTAAAAATATAAACCTGCTGTGAGACCGATAATGAACATCACTGCGCTGATGATGGGAAGCAGGATCAGGCGGACTGAGTTTACTGAGGTATTGGGCACACCCGATGCGTCAAAGCCCAAAGGTGCTTGTGAGAGAGACGGTATCAGAATACCAACCCAAACGACAAGCCCGAGATTGAGAAAGAATCCGCTCATCCACAGGAAGCGCGCGCCGGGTCTTTCCCAAGCCTGCGTGATGACGAAGGATGGATAAACCGATTTGGGTTCTGCTCGGGTGAGACTACCCAATTCCGTAGCCCGCGCAAATGTGCGCACGAGGGCGTTTGCGTCTTTCGGTGAGATCGCAAAGATGCGTTTCGACGTTGCGACGAGAATCAAGTTGTTTGAGCTGGACGCAATAAATTCAACCAAGCCTAAGTCTGCGTGGCGACGCGTGCCTAGCACGGCGCCAGGCAAACGAAAGCGTGGGAGGGATAGTGGGCTGGTCAGGTCGGACGCGGGGCGCACCCATTCGATGTCTGTCAGCGGAATGTCTTCGATGCGGAGTCCCCATAGGATTGCGAGACTGTCGCGGTCAATGTAATAGTCCGCTCGCAGGAGCGCATAAGCGCGATAACCAAAGAAGGGGATGGGGGCAAAGGCAAGCAGGGCGGTTAGCAGATACAACACGAACGCGGGTCCCACTTGCGCACGTGAGAGATTCAAAAATCCCCATATAGAGACCGCCGCGAAAGCAACGATGATGATCCCATGTGTGAGCAATCCACTTTGCCTGGAGGGCGGAAAATGTCCGACTTTGGTGGTGTTCATTAGGTCTTGTTAGAGATATTCCAGATAGGTATCTTTAATAAATGCAATATTTGGCTTTTCGCGGTTCAACAGCAAACTCACCTACGTATCAGTCGAAAGTTGCGCCAGCCAGTAATAAAAATTGCCTTGGGTCGCTGATATTGATGATACTTGATACGGATCGTGAGACGCCTTTTGAGGCTGTTCGGACTTTTAATTCCACCATTCCCTCTTTTAGACTCTTCTCTCCTACTGTCACGCGTACGGGACAGCCGATCAAATCCGCGTCGTTGAATTTGACTCCCGCGCGTTCGTCGCGATCATCGAATAAAACTGATATGCCTACGTTTTGCAATGCGTTGTAAATCTCTTCGGCTTTGGTGCGCGTGTCCATTTCCTTGCCCGGGACGTGCATCAGATACGCATCAAACGGCGCGGCGGGATGGGTGAGAGTCAAGCCTTTCTCATCGTGATGGGTTTCAGCGAGGGCGAGCAGGATATTTTCAAACTGATATTCTTTGTGGGCAGCCAGAATGATGGAAGATAAAACTGAAAGTGGATTTCCACAATTGGAGCAGGCATCACCTGCTTTGGCCTGGATTAAGTCGGCAATAATTTCGGCAGAATAATCGCGTCCGTAGTTGGTATTCTTCAAGTGATAGCCTGTCTCGTTTGCGCCAGCCACAAGATTCCTCGATTGAGGGATTAGGTCATCAACCACGATCAACGCGTCTTTCAACCCAATCGGTGACGCGTAGCCTGCTGCCGCACCTGATTTCGCGATCTCTTCCGCGGTTGCTGCGCGGACATTGCCAACATTTTGTCTGAGTTTTGCTTCGCTCAGTTGCATATCCCCGCGCACAACGACGAAGATGAATTTGTTGTCAGAAACGCGCGTGTACATCAACGCTTTGGCGGTCTTTTCTTTGGGAATGTTGAGAAAACTTGCCAAAGACTCGATCGTGTTGCAATCGGGAGTTAGGACTCTTTCAAGTGGAAGTTGTCCTTCCTGTGGGAGCGCAGTCTTGGCAAAACGCGCAAGTTCAAGTCTTTCTGTATATTTGCAAGATGAACAATGGATGATTTCAATTGAACCTGATTGGATGGGGAAGAAGGTTTCGATTTCGTTGCTAATGATTGGTAATGAATGATCAAACAGGAAAGATGAGTCGTGGGATAATTTGCGTAAATGATCGAGAACGTATTCACCCAATTTTGTTGGAGCATTCTCGCGCGTCAAATACCCCGCGCGGACGAGGAAGGAGAATCCCTCTGTCCGCGCGTTGTTCGGGGCTTCGCGTTGGGTTTGGATTTGGAGGTCGCGGTATTTCATGAGGGTGCGTCGCACCTGAAAGAGAGGATGAGTCGCATTGATTGGATTCATCTACTCTGAGAATTAGTCCAAAGAGGAATGGTGCGACGCACTTTATTCCGTTGTCTTTTTCTTTCTCGAAACTTTTTGTGTAGTTTCAACTGCGGGAGGCATAACAATCGGCGTCGAGGCGATGGATTCGGCCTGGGCCGCCTCGGAAGGCGTGGTCTCGGGAGCAGGCTCGAGATCCAGTTCGACCGCTTCTTCCATTCGTATTTGACCGCGCAGGAACGCGCCTTCCTCCGTCACGAACGCCGTGGTGACCACGTCCCCCCATACGCGACCACTGCCGCGAATTTCCAATTTTTGAGTCGTGATGTTGCCGCGCACCGCGCCCGCGACGATGACCGCGTTGGCGCGTACATTTTCGCACGTGACGCGTCCCGTCTCACCAATGACCAACATGCCACGCAAGGCAATCTCACCTTCGAACGCGCCCTCAATGCGGACGCCGCCCGAGCCGTTGATACTGCCGTGCCAAATGACGCCCGACCCCAGCACAGACGTAATGCGCTCGACGGCTTGAACGGGTTGTTGTGTTTCGGTGGGAGTGGTGTTGCGTTTGAACATAGTGGGATAATTTTACCGTAAAAAGAAGGGACGCTGACAAACGCTGAGATCGCTGATTTTTTTGTCGGCGTCATCTGTGTGAACAGCGTCCAACTGATCACTGAAAACTGATTACCGTTTAGTCTTTCCCCTCTTCCTTCCCACTGATTTGCACGCCGACTGTATTGAAGCCTGAATCAACATATAACACTTCGCCAGTAATCCTCCTGGATAAATCGGAAGCGAGGAACACTGCCGCGTTGCCTACATCGTCGATAGTGACATTTTCCCGCAACGGTGCGGCATCGGCAAAGTGTTTGTACATGTCGCGAAAGCCGCCCACGCCGGCCGCCGCCAGCGTGCGGATTGGTCCCGCAGAGATGGCGTTCACGCGAATTTTCTCGGGACCGAGATCAAACGCCAAATATCTTGTGGATGATTCCAGGGCCGCTTTTGCCACGCCCATCACGTTGTAATGCGGGGCGACTTTCACCGATCCATAATACGTCAGGCACATCACCGATGCGCCTGGATTCAAAATGGAATGAAAGGCGTTTGTCAAAGCAACGAACGAAAACACAGATATATCCAACGCGTTCTTGAATCCGTCGCGGCTGGTTTGATAATAAGGCTTGCTCAATTCATCCCGCCCCGCAAACGCGATCGAATGAACCAGCACGTCAATCTTGCCGAAGTGCCCCGCAGCTTTTTCAGCGACTGCCGTGATTTGATCGTCCTTGGTCACGTCACATTCTTCGAGCCATTTGCAACCCACTTGTTCCGCCAGCGGCTTCACGCGGCGTTCGAATATTTCGCCCGCGTAACTGATTCCCAAATTCGCGCCTTCGCGATGAAATGCCTGCGTGATACCCCATGCGATGGATTTATCATTCGCCAACCCAAATATCAATGCGTTCTTGCCTTCAAGTAATCCCATAATGTCTCCTCATTGTCATTGCGAGTGGCACCTCGGCCCCACGAAGCAATCTCCTCGTTTATACGATCTTCCAACCTTTGACCAAAAACCGCCACGGCTTGGATAGCCACGGCTCTGGCGTATTATTTAAACCCACGCGCGCGCCAATCGTCACGCTCTTATGGGGGATGACTTGCCCCGCTTCAATCCACAAGCCTGAGGCTGCTCCCGTTAAATCGGCATTATTCTCACTTTTAGTGATCCCCATCGCCTGAGTAAGTTTCCCAGGACCAAACGTGTCGCGCCCCTCGCGCCTCTTCGACATGATCTCCACACCCTCAATTGGCTGGATTGCCCGTATCAACACCGCCGCAGGGAATCCCTCACGCTCGGTGACCGCGTTCAACATCCAATGATGCCCATATGTGAAATAGACATACGCGTGTCCAGGCTCGCCAAACATGACTTGTGTGCGGGGCGTGAGTCCTGCTTTGGCGTGACAGGCTAAATCCTTTTCGCTGATATAGGCTTCTGTTTCGGTGATGATACCAACCAACTTTACGCCATCAAGAATCCGAACCAATCGTGCGCCGATCAGTTCACGCGCGACAGTCAATGTGGGGCGGTTGTAGAATGAACGGGGGAGAGTTTTTACCACAGAGTTCACAGAGAACACGGAGACTTTTTAAAGATTTAATTGGCGAGTCGCTTGATGCCACCGTGCTTGAGCATTTTAACGTTGAAATTTAGAAGCAAGCCGATTTTGCCCCGGATATTTTCAAGTAGGACAACAACTGTGCTTCATGGAATGGGGCAAGATTTTCGACTGATTTT
>CAZIYY010000150.1:0-13046 GCA_964543585.1 uncultured Anaerolinea sp.
CAGCATAAAATACGAAGAAGTCGGATTCTTCAAATGCTACAAAGACGTGCTATCACACGTGCACAAAATAAGCAAAATAGTAAATTAAATTATTGCGCAGTTCTAACAACATACAAAGAAAAAGGCGTTAAAATAGAAAAAATACAATAATTACTTCTTTATCAAACGCGTTTCAATCGTCTTATGCAAAGGCCCATCCAGAGAAACAGTCTTTGCTGGAGTGCACAACTTCAAAATAGAGAGCGTCTTGATTATCGGCCACGCAGGGTCAAACTCAAACCTTCTCATCGACAACTTCGGACACGAAGGAAACGCATGATGATTATTATGCCATGCTTCTCCCATGGTAAATAAACCAGCAATGTCAACATTGTAGCCTTGTACGGCCGCGCCGACGATTTCCCAATCTCGGCTTCCCATGTTGTGCGAAAAATATCCCACCAGCCAGTGACCTGTCAACTGAATGGGGATGCGCACGCTAATGCCCCAAATCACCCAGGGCCAGCCACCGAGCAGATAAAACAAGATCGCCCAGGGAAGTTGTTGCAGCATCCATGTTCTTTGCATAAACTGGTATATCTTGTCTTCAGCCACCTGCTTTTCTGGTACAAATTGCGGAGGGTAATCAAGTGCCAGGTCGCAGTGGAGTTGCCACCAGCCATCTTTGAAGAATCCACTGCCGTGTTTCAGGTAATCATGACAGGCTGGATGTCGCTGCGCCCAATCTCTTATGTCGTGCGCTCGCATCATCCCAAAGGGACCCGCCATTCCAAAGACCGTACCAAGATGGATGAAGAAATATTCCAGCCATTTGGGGCATTTATAACTGTGATGAATGAGAAGACGATGCATCCCTAGCGAATGTCCAAGGCATGCGGTCATTCCTGTAAAGAACAAAAACAACAGGAAAGAATTGGGAGAGAAAGTAAGCGCGCCGCCAATCAAGCCGACCAGTATATGACCCGTGATCCAAAGCGATTTATTCCATGACCAGTATACGTGCCCATCTACAGGGTTTGTTTTTTCAGACACCCGCTTCATGCGCGGAACATCATTGTCTATGTCCATGGTTTCATCTCCTTGAAATGATTTTCTGGATTATAAATTAGGGATTATCAAATATTTTTGAATTATAAGCCTCTGTGGGGAAAAGCAGGTAGTTGCATACTGATTACTGATTACATCCCCAGCCACTTCTCAACCTCACGCGCAAGATTTGTGGCGAGTCAGGAGACCTAACAGGTTTCAGAAACCTGTTAGGTCTGAGTCTCCAACTCAAATTCAACATCAATTAACTCGGCTAATTTCTTTTCATCCACCATTCCTTGATGGAATTCTTCAAACCCTTTTATACCATCAAACATATTTAGAACCTCGATTCGCTTCAATTTTGTCCGACCAGTTCCCGCAAGTGCATGATAGGAAGACCATTCCCAATCGCGGAAGTCGCCTACAAACCCATGTTTCTGTGGATTGTAGTGGATGTAGAAAATCAAGGTGGTGAAATACAGATCGCTTGTGACTGGGATTCGACCAAATCGTTCTTCAAATAGGCTTCCTGTCTTCCATATCCCTTGTTGATGGCTTTGGCGTAAGCGTTGAATAAGTTGGAGAAGCTCTGTGATGGGTTGAATTTCTTCTTCGAGTCCTCACAGGTCTTTAAGACCTGTGAGGACTGTTGATACTCCTCCTCCGTTTTAATCCTCACTGAAATATGGAAATGATTCCTCAGCAAACAATAAGCGAAAGTATCTGCGATGGGCTCAATGTGTTTGGCGTAGAGGGAAAGGAAGTACGGATAATTTCGTTTTTCAATAAACAGGTTTTCTTGGTTGTTACCGCGATTATAGATATGATAGTATATACCAGGCAGGAGAGGGGCGGTCGTATATTTCATATCCGTTTTCGAGACCCGAGACCTCAGGTCTATTAGACCTGTGAGGTCTGTTATTATCCCAACCACTTCCCAGCCTCGCGCGCGAGATTCGTCGCGGGACCTTGCCGCGCAGTGCATGGAGGTAATGACTCCAAAAACAATCTTCCGTATTGCTTTGTCAGCACGCGGCGGTCGAGAATAGCAACTACGCCTCTATCCGATGCGGTGCGGATGAGTCGCCCGAATCCCTGGCGGAATTTGAGGATGGCTTCGGGCAGGTAATATTGATTGAACGAGTCTTCATATGTTTCGGAGCGCGCCGCGATCAGCGGGTCAGTGGGGACATCGAAGGGAAGTTTGGTGAGGACGACAACCGAAAGTGAATCGCCAGGCACATCCACGCCTTCCCAGAAGGACTTGGTTCCCAGTAGCACCGCGCGTTCCGTCGCTTTGAACGACTCAAGCAATGCATTCGGTGAAGCGCCATCACCTTGTTCGTAAACGTAAATATCCTCACGCGCCAACGGACCCGTGATGGCTTGGGCGGTCTTCTTCAACGCCGCGTAGGACGTGAACAACACGAGCATTCGTCCGCCGGTGGCTTTGGCGGTGGCGAGCAAGGTTCGGTCAAGGACTTGTTGAAAGCCGTTGACGTTGGGTTCGGGAATATCGTTCGCGATGTAAAGCAGCGCGGCGTTCTCGTAATCATACGGCGAACCAAGTTGCATCTCGTCCGCTTCGTCTGCGCCGAGGGTGTTACGCAGATATTGGAACTCGCCGTGCGCGGTCAATGTGGCGGAGGTAAGAATCACTGATCGCTTTTCGTGCCAGAGATATTTTTCCACCAATGTTGCAACGCTGAGCGGCGCGGCGTTCAATGAAAGTTTATTTCCGCTTGGCTGGACTTCGATCCAATACACCATGCCTTGAATCGGTTTGCTGATCATGCCTGAGATGTTGGCTTCCGCTTCGGTGAGTCTGCGCGCCACGTTGCCGATGTCTGCCATCACATCCTGCAGATTGTCATGTCCTTCGGCGTATAAGTCCGCAGCGGCTTTGTAAATATCAGCGAGTTCGGTGAGCATCATGCGAAGAGTCTCACCCGTGGAGTCCCACACCATTTCGATCTCATCCCAATACGGCAGTGTGCGCGTGGCGGGCAAGACGCGCGCCTGCCAGTTGTAATTGGATTGCTGCTGTCCTTCGCGTTGCAGCCGCGCGAACTCACTCAATGAGCTGAAAAATTCGCGGTTCATCTGCTCGATGCGGAAAGCCATGTCCGTGGCGTGGCTGACCTTTTGTTGAAGCAAGCCGAAGTCCGAGGGGCGAAGCGCATCACTTGTCTCGCCCAGCAATCGTCCGAGCACGCCCGCGTTCGATCCGCCGATCTCCTTCATCATGCGATCCATGTCATATTGATTCAATCGAAATGAAAGCGCGTTGGTCGTCGCCGATTCCAAATGATGTCCCTCATCAATAATGAGATGCGAATATTCGGGCAGGACTTTGCTCCCCGTTGCAACATCCGATAAAAGCAACGCATGATTGACGACCAGCACGTGCGCGGATTGTGACATGGTTTTCGAGCGATGGAACGGACACGCGCCGCCCGTGCGCTTGATGCACGTTTCGGTCGTGCACGCATCATCCTCAGCCGACATTCGATTCCACACCTCGCGCTCGGTCGGACCCGTGAGATTTAACTCGCTTCGATCCCCGCTTTGATTGTTGAGTTGCCACACCATCACCTTCGCAAGCACGCGCATTTCATCCGCGTTGCGCGGACCGAAGTGACGCAGGTTTTCCAAACGACGCGGGCAAAGATAATTCGACCGTCCCTTTAAAATTGAAAAACGAAAATCGAGATTCAACGCTTCGCTCAAATTTGGAAGATCGCGTTGAACAAGTTGATCCTGCAAGTTGATGGTGTTCGTTGAAACGATCACACGTGTGTTATTTTGTTTTGCGAACAATGCGGCGGGCACGAGATACGCAAACGATTTGCCAACGCCCGTTCCCGCTTCGACCATCAAATGGTTTCCGAACGAAAGCGCATTCGTCACAGCCCGAAGCATGTCCACTTGTTCGGGGCGCTGCTCGAACGACTCGAAATACTGCGAGAACGGTCCCCCGTATTCAAGGACAGATGCGATTTCATCTACGTCAAGTGGAGCGGGATTTTCTGGATTGTTGAGCGGTGGGAATTTGGAATCATCGAACCAAACAGCGTTATCTTTCTTTTTGACTTTCTTCGCCTGGACTCCGTCCTTTGCGCGCGAACGCATCACTTCCTGGAATATCCAGCCTGCATCCCATTCAAGCGGCTCGCTCAAGCGGACAATTTCATCCACCAACTCGCGCGGCAACTCGCGCGCCATCTCGAATAATTTATTAAAAGCCGCCATGGTGACCTTCGCATCGTCCAATGCGCGGTGAGTGGCAGGCAATAAAATTCCCAATTGTTTTCCGAGCGAACCCAGGTTATATCGGCTTGCGGTGGGCATCAGCACAGCGGCCAATTCATATGTATCAATGACTTCGTTGTAATGAAGGATTCCAACCTTTTGCAAAAAGCCCAGATCAAAACGGACGTTGTGTCCCACGACAGGCGCGTCACCAACAAAGGCTTCGAGTTCCTGCGAGATGTCTCGAAAACGCGGCGCGTTGCGAACTTCCACATCGCTTATGCCTGTGAGTCCTGTGATAAATTCTGGAATGTGTCTGCCTGGGTTGATGACTGATGACCACTCATCCTCCACGCGATGGCCTTTGAACTTCACCGCCCCGATCTCAATGATCGCATCTCGGTCTTCGCTGAGTCCTGTGGTTTCAATGTCTATGGATACGATTGAATTCATAATAGAACAAGTGTATCATAAATTGCGGTATATCATTGCGAGCCGCCGCTGGTCGAGTAGTGCGAAGCACGTATCGAAACCAAGGCGGCGAAGCAATCTTCCTCATCGTGTTGGAGATTGCTTCGCCGCTTTGCTCCTCGTAATGACATGGCGAGTTATTGGTTTTCCAACAACCGATAAACAAACCACTCGCCAAATTGCGCGACTTGTTCATAATTCTCGCCAAGATACTTGACCCCATCGCGCACGATTTCAGAACGCTTTTGCAATGGCTCGTATAGTTTTTCAGTGATCTTGCTTCTGCCGCGCGTATCAATGATCAAAACAGGTTTGTTTTCCAAAATTTGATTGAAATACTCCTCGAACATCGGACGTCTCCCCAAAAGCGCAAGCGGATATTGATACACATAACGCGTGGGGGCCTCACGCCGCGCCAGGAAATTTACCGCGCTTTCTGCGCCGATGATCAATACTTTATCATCCGCTTTTGTATTGTTGGAGACGTATTCGATCACAGGCGCGTATTCATTTATCGACAATCCATGGACATATTCGGGATAGTATTTGATCTGTCCGATTTGCGCGAACGCGATGGCTATCAATAGGATTGCTGGGATCCAACTTTTGATATTTTGAAAGAATATGTGTGTGATTCTTTCCACAAAGTACGGAACGGTATAAATTAGAACTCCCGTCAAGATCGCCATGACAGGCAAGGGCGTAAGATAATAATGAAGTATCGAGTGTCCCGATATTGTAATCAGAATGACTTCAATTGGCAGGTTTATCAGCGCAATCAGGATCAACGGGTGGATTTCCGCAAACGAGTCTTTCCGCTTGAGCCAAACAGAAACGAGTCCAGTTAACCATCCGAGGATGGTTAGGTAAAGAACCCAGCCATTTTGCAGATATAAGAATCCCTTTGCAAACACCGGGATCAACCGTCTGATCCCTTCCTGTTTCCCGATGTAGACGAAATTATAGAGGAATGCCTGATCCCAAAAATCGAATAATGCTTTCTGGCTCGCAAAGTAAATGACAATCAGAACTGATGGAATTAACCACCCTGCCAACAAGGAAAGCAGATCAAACAACGGAGATTTTCGTTGAAAGAGTCGAACTACAAGTAAAATGATGGCATAAGTGATCCATACGCCGATTGTGGTTTGCTTGAAGTTGAAGGCGAGACCTCCGCAAAGTCCGATCCAGAATGAAGCGCGAATTGGAAAGTCATTCCTTGAGGCACGAACGAACAGCAGTAAACACAATGCTTGAAAGACCAAAGCATATTCTTCTGTGACATTCCCCCTTTCAAGAATCGTCAACAGGCCGGACGCGAGCGTTATCGTCCCGCCCAATGCCGCCAATGTTCCGAATTCCTTTGCTAATAATTTGTAGATTAGAAGAAAAGTGAAAAAAATAATAATGAGTTGAAGCAACCAAACTCCCCAGAGGGAATCGGGAGTTAAGATTAATCCCAGCCCGTCGAGAAAATAGATCAAGGGAGGCTTGTGATCCCATATGTCTTTGTAGGGAATATCGCCGCTGATGAATCGCCAGCCCGCATAAAGAAAGACCCCCGAGTCCCGCGAAGGCAGGGTCATGTTGTTTGGGTTGCTTGGAAATAAGGCGATAAATGTCCCAATGGCCGAGGCGAGAACTGGAAAGGCCATCCTCTGCAATTTAGGAATTACGCCTGTTTTTGCCGTAAAAGATGTATCCATCTTTCCATTTGCCGCTATGTCATCCCTCACCAAAAAGGCTTTTTATCTGATTAAGCGTGCTCGGCGAAATCGCTTTTCCCCTCGATTTCTGGCGTATGAATTCCTTGATCTGCTTGACCTTCAGCGCGGGGATCGGCGCGTCCTCCGCGCTAATTTCGACATTATCACTTGTAAACACGATCAGCGCGTTGATTTGGGGAATTTCAGATTCGTCCAACTGTTTCGCGAAATATTTCCAGAGCGAGTTGATTTCGCCGTCTATTTCAAGGTCGGGTCGTCCGAGTCCCTCCTGCCCGAAGATTCGCATATAGGATTGCAGGAATCCGCCGCCGCTCAAGCGCCAGCGATTCTTATTGAACGTGACCTGTCCGCCCTGGTGATAGGGCAGAAGAATCCAAATCCCTGCGGGACCGACAAGTAAATGCGGAACAGGCGTCATGTAATGGTACATCACGAAATCATTTTGCAAGCCTTTGAGTCCCGTGTCCAATTTTTCATCGGGGCGCGGACTCCTTCCCCAGCGATTGCCCATATACATGCCAACCTGCGTGAGGATAAATCCCAGCACGAGGCCAAAAGCGGAATAGGTGAACATTCTTGGGTCAGTGCGATTGTTGAAGGAAAGATACATTGCTCCTCCAAGCACAGCGAGCGCGGCGATGCTTGTCCATTGACCTATCGTGCCATTGCGTTTGATGAGTTTCTCGTTTTTGATGATTTTCATGTTAATCCTGTGTAGTGGCGACTTAAGCCGCTACTACTTATTTCTTCAAACTTTCCTCGATTGCGCTCTTCATCGCGCCAAGCAGATTTGCCTCACAGGCTTCCTGTGCAACTCTCACCGCAACCTGGACTGCGCGCGCATCCGAGCGGCCGTGGCCAATGAACACGAGTCCGTTTACGCCGAGCAGGGTCGCAGCGCCGTATTCGCTTGGGTCTAAAATTTTTCGAACGCCGCCCAGGGCGGGTCTGATCAATATGCCGCCGATCTTTGTCAACAGTCCACCGCTCCTGATTGTCTCCCTGATTTTGTCGGTCAACAGTTTTGCAACCGCCTCAGAAGCCTTCAGAAAAACATTCCCTGTAAACCCGTCTATTACAGCCACGTCCACTTTGCCCCCGAAGATTTCCTTGCCTTCCACGCATCCAACATAATTCAATCCTGAATTCTTCAAGAGCGGGATGGTCGCCTTCACCAAGGCATTGCCCTTGCCTTCCTCTTCTCCGTTGGAAACCAATCCAATTTTGGGATTCACTACGCCGCGCACTTTTTCTGCATAGATGCTTCCCATGATGGCGAATTGCAGGAGGTTCTCCGCTTTGCAATCAGGGTTTGCACCAAGGTCAACAAGGAGGAACGAGCCTGTCGCCGATGGGAAGGCAACTGCCAGTGTCGGCAGGTCCATGCCCGCGATGGTACCAAGACGAAAATAGGCCGTTGCCAAACACGCGCCCGTATTGCCCATCGTGACGAACGCATCCGCTTCGCCGTTCTTTACAAGATCGATTCCAACCGCCATTGAATTCTTCGCATTAGGGCGGCGCGCTTTCAATGCGAGCGCCACGCCTTTATCTTCCATCGTCAACATCTCGGGCGCGTGGAGGATGCGGATGGGTAGAGTCGCCTCACCAGCACGGGCATACGCCTCGTCAAGTATCGGCCTGATTTTTTTTTCGTCGCCCACAAGGATGATCTCCACTCCGTATTCACGCGCGGCTATCACCGCGCCTTCCACATCCGGTATTGGATAATTATCGCTTCCCATCGCATCTACGACGATTCGGGTCATGGCTGCTCCATATTATTTAAGTTCTCATTGGGTCTTTGCGAAACGTTCCACAAGAAACCGACCCGATGAAGCAAGTTTGCTTGACATTCAAAACAAGGCGATTATAATACGCCCTGCTTGCGCTGGTGCTGGAATTGGCAGACAGGCATGGTTGAGGGCCATGTGTCGAAAGACGTGGAGGTTCAAGTCCTCTCCAGCGCACCTCATAGTGAAAATCCCCGATAACGTTCGGGGATTTTTTTATTTTGGATAAAGAGCCGCATCATTCCCAGCTGGTACCTGCTCTTCGTCAATCTGTCTTTGTTGTTCTTCAAACTTTACCTGATTAACTCATGTTACGCCTAACAAGAGTACCCTGCGTAAGGTGAGTGATCAATCTTCAACGATCAAACTACAGCAGGTAACCGCGCCCTCGGCTTTTGCTAGTTCGTCCATAACTACAGGTTTGACCTTATAGCCGCGCACTTCGAGTTTTGCACGTGTCTTTAGGAACGCAAGAGGGAAGATAATCGAATCTCCAATCGGTAAACAGTTTGCGGCAAAAGGTTCAGACTCGTCCACGTCAATCAGATCGAATCCCTCAAAGTTTTCAGCATCCGCCCATTTGCGATTAATGAGCAGGGTGCCGTCATCCACGCGCGTGACGGCGGTTTTCAGGTGCAGGCAACCATGCGTTTCAACGCCTTGTGATTTATACCCGTATTTTCCAAGTAATTGATTCATTTGATTGATAGCTTCCTGGTTACTGCGTGTGGATAAGCCAACATAGATATTTTTTCCAAGCACCAACACATCACCGCCATCTACAGAGCCGGGAGATTCAATGAAGACAAGTTCGCGATAAGGGCGAAGCGCGCGGGCGACAGACTCGGTTTCAGGTTTTCGAGAATCAGCCCCGGGCCTGGTGATGAGCGCCACGTCCCGTAAAACTACAGCAGTATCTTCGACGAAGACCGAGTCGGGTAAATCCGCTTCGGCTGGCAATTCCAACACTGCGCATCCCAATTCTTTTAGCGCCAGAGTGTATTCGTGATGTTGTTTGCGGGCGATATCCACGTCAATGGGCGTGCGATCAATGTGAGTCAGTTCACATTCGTTGAAGCGCGGGCTGACATCGCGCGTGATGGCAAGAAGCATTAACGTTCTCCGGTGCGGTAGCGATCAATCAACGCTTTGGTGCGCTGGTCTTTGGGTTGGGTGAACAGTTCTTTCGGATTCGCATCTTCAATGATTTCGCCATCCGCCATCACGAGCACGCGGTCTGCAACTTCGCGGGCGAAGCCCATCTCGTGTGTGACCACTAGCATGGTCATGCCGTCATTTGCGACCTTCTTCATGACATTAAGCACTTCTCCGATCAATTCGGGATCAAGTGCAGAAGTGGGTTCATCAAAGAGCATTACGCGGGGTTGCATGGTGAGCGCTCGGGCAATTGCAACGCGTTGTTTTTGTCCGCCGGATAAGCGATTGGGATATTCATCTTTTTTGAAGAGCAGGCCCACGCTATCAAGATTTTCTTCCGCCAGAGCGATGGCTTTTGCGCGTTCCATTCCTTTGACGGTGACGGGACCCTCGATCACGTTTTCCAGCACGCTCATGTGAGGAAACAGGTTGAACTCCTGAAAGACCATGCCGGTTTTCAAGCGGACATCATGGATGAGTTGACGATGTTCCCTGCCCTTTTCGCCGCCCTCCACTTTGAGTCCGTCAACTTCAATTGTGCCATGCGATGGTTCTTCGAGAAAATTGATACATCGAAGTAAGGTGCTCTTGCCTGAGCCGCTTCGCCCAATCAGGCAAACCACTTCCCGCTCATCAACTTCGATAGAAACGCTTTTCAACACGTGCAGGCGTCCAAAGTACTTATCCAGGTTGGAGACTTTGATGATGGTCGTCATATCAACGCTCTCCTCTGGAGAGTCGCGCTTCGATGCGGCTTTGAATGGCGGTTAGAACAAGTGTCATCATCCAGTAAAAAATAGCCGCCATGATAAGGGCTTCCAAACTGCGGAAGTGGGGACGGCCGACATGGGTGGCGCGCCAACTCAATTCAAAGACGAAGCCGGTCGCGGCGACGAGGGACGAGTCCTTTGTCATTGCGATGAACTCATTACCGGTCGGCGGGATCGCAAAGCGTAAGGCTTGTGGCAATACAATACGCCGCATCATCTGGCGCGGCGTCATACCGATCGCCATCGCCGCTTCGCGCTGGCCCTTGCCAACAGACGCGATACCCGCGCGGAAGATCTCGCTCATATAGGCGCCGTAGTTGAGTCCCAGGGCGATCACGCCTGCCCAAAGACCAGGCAGAATAATTCCGAGTTGGGGCAGAGCGAGGAAGAAGAAAAAAATTTGCAGGTAAAGCGGCGTTCCCCGAATAAGCGAGACGTAGAACGTGCTGAACGCATAAACTGGCGGGATGGTGGAAAGACGTCCCAGGGCAGCCAGCAAAGCCAGAATAGTGGCGAGAAGGATGGAAAGGAGCGAGATTTTGATTGTCTGCCACAGGCCGCCTGCAATGAAAACGATGTTATCTCGAATAAATTGGATATCCAGTTTAATAGTCTTGATACCCAGGTGTATCTCACTCCCGTTTTTCAGGGTGACGCTTCCGAATGAAATGGATTGTCCGCTGAAGAGAAGAAGCAAAAACAAGAGCAAAAAAATCCAGGAGATAGCCACATTAACACGGAATTGGAGCTCCTTGCGTTGTTGGGCGGCGTAGAGCAACTCTGCCTGTGATTTTGGCATATTAGTTTTTTTTTGGGCTAAGAGATTCATTACAAAATTCCCTTCAGCAGGGCAGGAAGCGCCGGAAAATTATTAAGGGAAGCGGGGTATTAAGCCGCTTCCCTTAGTCAGTGAAACTTTACTTTTTAGGGTTTTGCGTCAGGTCTGCGCTGAACCATTGTTGAGAGAGCGCTGCGAGAGTGCCGTCACTGTGCATGGCGGTGATGATCTTGTTTGCTTCCGCTACAAAACTGTCGCTGTTAAGGCTGGACGTCTTATCCACTGCGGCTGCCAACTCTTCCGAGTAGATCGGATCGCCCAATTGGACGACCGGCAGTCCATCGGAAATATTTGAGTCAATCACGGTCTGACCGGTTACGTACCCGATGAAATCTTTGCGACCTGCTTGTATCGCCTGGGCGCATTCTTGATCTGTCGTCTGAGTCACAACAGTCACATCGGCTGGGGCTTTGACGTAAACTGAGTCCTCGGGAACCGCATTCGGGTTGGCGTAGTCGTTATTTGCCCAAGCCTCGTAGGTCGTTGATTCACCAACGCAGATGGCCTTGCCGGCTAAATCCTCCAGTTTTGTGAAACCTGAATCCTTGGCTACCGCCACCGCGGCAGGTGAGAAGTAGTAGGGCTCAGTGAAGGTAAGGATCTTGGCGCGTCCAGCCAGAATGGTCATCGAGCCGACACTAATATCCCATTTGTCAGCCCAGGAGCCGGCAGTGATCACAGCCCAATCCGGGGTGACAAAGCAAGTCTCGACACCGATGCCATCGCCGATCTTGTGCGCAACATCTATATCAAAGCCCTTCATTTCGGCGGTTGTCAACGTATCGGATGGGCACTTGGTATCGGCTGGACGTTTGCCTTCGGTGTTTACGATAGACTGCGGTTCGTAATTCGCATCGGTAGACACGATCATGTAGCCGCGCGCCTGGATCGTTGAGAGCAAGTCGGCGACGGGCGCCTCGGTTGCGACGGGCGCTTCGGTTACGGCAGGCGCTTCAGTCAGGGCGGGCGCCTCGGTCACAGCTGGCGCTTCGGTGGCTGGCGTGCCGCCGCATGCTGTAAGGACGAGCGATGCCAACAAAAGCATGTTGGCTACTGCAAACAGTTTTTTCATTTTCTCCTCCAAGAGAATAGAGTGGATTTTGAGCAATCATTTGATTGCCGCGAGATAATCGGCATATCTCGTGACCTAAGCATAGACTATTTTTTATGATTCTGCAAGTGTTGAAGGGCTTTGTTTTCAAATGGTACAATTACCTCAACAATATTTTGGAGGTAGGCATGCCCGCAATTTTCCCAAGTGAAGAATGGCTTAAGGGTTTGGAAGAAAAACTCAACTCAGATGAACGTTACGGTGAAATCGCCAAAAAATGGGAAGGCGACTTATTTTTCTTTATCGAACCCGACGGCAACTTAACGGAACAACTCACGTTCTACCTGGACCTCTGGCATGGCAAGTGCCGAAAAGTTGATTTTAAGCCTCAGCCTGAATCCTACCCAAACCCCACCTTTACTTTAACCGCGACGTATAAAAATATTACTGCCGTTCTCTCCGGCAACCTCAATCCCATGACCGCCATGATGACATCCAAACTAAAAGTCAAAGGCAGTATGGGTTATATGATGCGTAACGTGCCGACCGTCTTGGACTTCGTCCGCTGCGCGCAGGAAGTGACGAAGGAAATTCTGTAAACTCCTCGCGCTGAGCGGAGTGAGTGTTCTTTGCGAACGCAGGCGAAGCGCAGGTGCTGCCCTTCGTCTACGCTGCCAACGAACGGCGGCTCCGCTCAGGACGAATATATCTCATGCAACCCATCCTTAAGATAGATTTATCCACCGGCAACACAGAAGAATATCGCATCCCGGAAAAATGGGAAAAGGATTTTCTGGGCGGCGCGTCGCTTGCCGCGCGGATTTTATATGATTCGTTGACTCGTGAATTGGATCCGCTTTCACCGGACTCGCCCCTCTTATTTTTGATGGGACCCATGACGGGAACATCTGGTCCGACGACCGGCCGCTTCGTCATCTGCGGAAAGGGACCTGCCAC
>CAZIYY010000151.1:0-10484 GCA_964543585.1 uncultured Anaerolinea sp.
TCAGAAGGCTTCCTCTTTTCAACTACCCCAACCAAATAGCCAAAGTCGAGGCTGTGTTTTCACATCGTTGGCAGGGTTGGAGGCAATTCATCTGTTGCCTCCGGCTTATTGCGCAGCGTAAAATATCCGACGGCTACAGGGATAGCTATAAACAAGATGCCCGCACACAATGAGCCTAAGCCTGCAAACAAGGCTGAACGTGGGTCGTTGCTGCCCCCTATATTAATATCTGCGCCCGGCACAAAACTGACAACTGCTGAAAGGCTTCCCCAGCAAAGCGCCAGCAAACCTGGGCAGCCGCATAATAGCGCGGTAGCCACTGTGGCGATCATGCCTGTGTTTTTGTTATTCATGGATCATCTCCTGGATGGATTTGCCTGATTATACAACAGTAAACCTCTAGCTTCTTAACTTCGCGCCGACCTCATGCTCCAACCGCTTCACGATTTTATTGCGGATCGCCGCGGCTTCGGCGTCGGTCATTGTTTTATCGGATTGATACGTGAGATTATATGCCAGCGACTTTTTGCCCGCGCCGATTTGTTCTCCGCGATAGACATCGAACAAGCGGACTTTCGTGACGGTCTTTCCGCCTGTTTGCCTGATGAGGCTTTCGACGCGCGCCGCGCCAACTGATTCGTCAACGATCAGCGCGATGTCTTCCAACACGGGCGGCACATCCGCGACAGGCACGATGCCATAAGCGGGCGTTGCATCGCGTAGCACGTCCAAATCAAGCTCAGCGACGATGATGGGAGCGTCGCCGAATTCATATTTCTCTTTCACCAATGGATGCAATTCACCGAAAATGCCAACAACTTTATCATTCACTTTTATTTGCGCGGCTTTGCCTGGGTGTAAATATGTCGCGTTGAGCGAAGCATCGCCCTGAGCCTGTCGAAGGGTCGAAGCGCCTGCCTCAGCGTAGATAACGTCTGTATAACGGAGTCCGCTCAAAAGGAGTTCGAGGCGGCCCTTCATGTCAAAGAAGTCATACGCGGGGGAGTCCTTCACGTCCCATGCCATCGCGGCGCGTAAACCAGTCATCGCCATCGCAAGTTTGCGTGGCTCGTCGGGTAGATCATTCTGTTTTGGCAAAAAGACGGAACCAATCTCAAACATCGCAATTGATTCTGCGCGCGCATTCTTCTCAACATTTTCAAGGACAGAGGCAAGCACACTTCGTCTCATCACGCGGCGCTCTGGTGTGATGGGATTCGCAATCGTGACATATTGTTCGCTCGCTTCTGATTTAATAGCCGAAGCAAACAAGCGACTCTCACGCTCAGGCGAAGTCATGCGATAACTCACCACCTCCTGCAAGCCGAGGGTGACAAGAATATCACGCACGCGCTCTTCCCATTCGTGAACGGGATTACCGATCTGCGGCGGGAGCGCGTCTGCCATGCGCGTTTCGGGGATATTGTCATATCCATAACTGCGCGCGATTTCCTCGAGCACATCAGCCAAGCCAACAACGCCTTCGCCGATATCAAGGCGATGCGGTGGCGTTTTTGCTTTGACAACATTTTTTTCGACGGTACATTTGAATTCGAGACGCGTGAGCAACTCTGCAATTTGTTTCGCAGTGAGATCGATGCCAAGCAAACGCCTTACATCCTTTGGCGTGAGGGTAACAGTCGGGTCTTTTGGCTTTAGCGGATATTCATCCGCAAACCCGGGCGCGATTTTTCCTCCCGACCATTGCGCCATGAGTTGAAGTCCGCGCTTCACGCCTTGATCTGCCATTGCTGGATGCACGCCGCGCGAAAAACGGAACGATGCTTCTGATGGAAGGTTGTGCTGCTTCGCCGTCTTGCGAATATTGATGAAATTCCAAGCGGCGCCTTCCAACAGGACATTCGTTGTGCTTTTGCCACGCATACTGACTTTTCCATATTGCATCCCACCGGACTTCATTTCCATCCCCGTCGCATCGAGAACTTCCTCCGATGAATCGTATACTTCACTTTCAGAGCCGCCCATCACTCCTGCAAGCGCCAGTGGACCTTTTTCATCGCAAACCAGGACGTTCATCGAAGTCAGCGTGCGCTCGTTGCCGTCAAGCGTAGTAAGCTTTTCACTATCATTCGCAGTGCGGGTGATGATCTTAATACGCGCTTCGTCTCCGCTACCGCTCCTCTCAGCGCGAGTTTTGAGAATATCATAATCAAACGCGTGAAGGGGCTGGCCGAGATCGAGCATGGCGTAGTTGGTGGCATCAACAATATTGTTGATTGGACGCATTCCCGCCAATCGCAAGCGTCTCTGGATTTGATATGGACTGGGCTTGATCTCAACATCGCGAATCAACCCCAGCACAAAGCGCGGGTTGAGTTCGGGTTCCGCAATTTCAATGGAGACGAATTTTTCAACCGATTCGCCTCCTGTTTTGAGTTTGATGGTCGGCTTCTTAAGTTCTCGCCCCGTCAGCGCGGCGAGTTCGCGCGCCACGCCGATCACATTCGCGTTACGCGCCATATTGGGCACAATACTGATATCAAGCACCGCGTCGCCCATATACTCTGCAAGCGGCATACCGACAGGAGCGTCATCATCGAGCAGGATGATGCCTTCATGTTCTTCAGAGATGCCGAGTTCCTTTTCAGAGCAAACCATCGAATAGGACTCAACGCCTCGAATTTTTGTGCGTTTGAGGGTCATCAACTGCAAACCATCCGCGTGGCCGTCGTATAACGTCGTTCCTTCTTTGGCATACGCGGCTTTAATGGGCTTGGCGAGCTTGCCCGTCCCTTTCAAGTGAAAGATATTTGGCGCGCCCGTGAGAACTGTTTGTTGTTCCTTGCCGTCGAAGAGATCGAGCAACGTCAACCGATCCGCATTGGGATGCGGCATCACTTCGCGAATTTCGGCGATGACGAGTTTCTCCCTCTCCCATGCAATGCCGTTTGTTTGGAACTCGTGCTTTTCGCCGTCTTTGCGCGTGGGCATTTCGAGACCAACATATTTGATCTCGTCCACTTCAAGACCCGCAAGAGTCAACTTGCGCGCGATGTCTTCAATTGCCAAACCCTCAAGGTCAATGTAATCTTTTAGCCAGGAGAGAGGTATTTTCATAAGTATGTTCCTTATTACTGGGGGCTAGAGACTGGAGATTACTTTACTTCTGCTTTCATTACAATTTCCAATTGCCATATGGTCTTGATACGTCCCTCCAAAACCATTCGGGACTACTCGACCACCAGACCAATTACCAATCTCCAATTCTCTAATCTCCAGTCTCTATTTTAGAACTGCTCCAAAAATCTCACATCGTTACCCCAGAAGTAACGAATGTCGTCAATCTTATAACGCAGCATCAATTGGCGCTCAGGTCCCATGCCCCAGGCGAAACCTGAATAACGCGTTGGGTCATAGCCGCCGTTCTGCAAAACGATGGGATGCACCATTCCACATCCAAGGATTTCAAGCCAGCCCGAATTCTTGCAGACCGCACATCCCTTGCCTCCGCAGACGAAACATTCCACATCCATCTCTGCAGAAGGTTCCGTGAACGGGAAATACGAAGCTCGGAAACGCGTGCGTACATTTTGGCCGAACATGCGGCGGGCGAAATCTATTAGCGTGCCTTTCAAATCGGCGAACGTGATGTTCTCGCCCACCACGAGTCCTTCGACCTGGTTGAATTGGATCTCCGACCGCGCAGTGATCTGCTCATGGCGGAAGCACATGCCAGGCAGGGCGATGCGAATCGGTGGCGGGTTATCGGGATTCATTGCCGCGTATTCGCGCATTGCATGGATCTGTCCAGGTGATGTATGCGTGCGAAGCAAAATCGGGTTGTCGCCGCGATCCCCCGCTTCCACGAAGAATGTATCCTGCATGTCGCGCGCGGGGTGGTTCGGGGGGAAATTGAGCAATTGGAAATTAACTTCATCGGTCTCAACTTCACGCGACGTGTAGACCTGAAAGCCCATGTCTGCGAGAATATCCAACATGCGACGCAATTGCTGTGTAGATGGATGCAACCGTCCAAGATGGACTCCACGCCCAGGCAGGGTTACGTCCAGCGCATCTTCTTCAAGGGATTTCGCCAACGCGGCATTTTTCACGGCCTCCGTGCGTTCCGCCAAAGCAGACTCCAGCGCGACCTTCACACGGTTCGCCGCGGACCCGACAACTGGACGCGACTCCTTTGAGAGTTTCCCCAACTCGGAGAAGACCGTCATCAGCGGTGAACTGCGCCCCACATTTGCGACGCGCCATGCATCCAACGCAGCCTGGTCAGTGATAGATTGCAAAGACTCCAGCGCGGACTTTTCGATTTCGTTCAATTTTTCGAGCATTCGTGCCTCCAGACATTCAAATTCCTCATGTCATTCTGAGCGACCGGAGAAGCGAAGAATCTCCCGTAACCTGAGTCTCTTCGCTTCGCTCAGAGTGACATAATGCAAACAAAAACCTCCCGTCCACAAAATGGGACGAGAGGCACTTTGCGTCTCGCGGTACCACCCAAGTTGATTGCTTACGCAATCCGCTTTGTGCTGACTAACATCAGCCTCTCATGTAACGTTGAGATGACGGTTCGGACTACTTGGCAACGCAAGATGCGTTACGTTCACACGAACGGCTCGGGAGGGAACTTCAACTGGTTTCGGTTGAGCGCGGGTTTCAGCCCAAGCCACACGCCTCTCTAACAACCTATGCCAGTTTACTTTCCTCTGTCAGTGCCTTATCTATTGGGGTCGCCTGTTACGCTTTATTATCTGCGAAAACTGGACAATGTCAAGGCTTGGATTCGGTTTGGTTTGGCGAGACAGGCTCCGGCATCACGGGGAGCGTCAGTCGGCTTTGACCAGGCAATACGAAAAATAAATCCGTTCGCGGTTGACAAAACTGTTGTACACACCCGATCCCTCAACCGCGGCAAATGTTTCCATCATGGGGTGAAGGATTTTGGGGGTAAAACCATGCACAAGTGCGCGATGCCGTTCACTGGTTCGCTTGAGCGCGCTGAGGACATGAGATGTAATGTCGGTTTTGGACTTGATTTGGAAGCCTGCTTCCGCAATATCGCGATCAAGTTGAGGCGCGTCGGCAGGCGGGCGAAAATCAGCGTAAAGTAAATGCCCACCGTTGCGAAGAACTCGATATACGGATTGGAAGAATGAATCCTGGCGAGGATAACAATGCGAGGCTTCAACATTCAAAACAGCATCAAAGTGATCCGCGGGAAAATCAAGGGCTTGGGCATCGCCGATTCGAAAGTCAA
This sequence comes from uncultured Anaerolinea sp., assembly GCA_964543585.1. GTDB lineage: Bacteria > Chloroflexota > Anaerolineae > Anaerolineales > Villigracilaceae > Defluviilinea. The sequence continues at coordinate 5,234 of CAZIYY010000151.1, forward strand.
TCCCCAGCGCGCCGTGCGTTTTTCGGTTGTAATCAATCGCCTTGGGATTCTGATCAATGGCGGTATATGTTTTGGGTTTGTGATAACGCTTGACGAAGGATGCGCCGCCGCCATGCCCGCAACTGACCTCGAGAACATTTTTTTCAGCGAGATCCCAACCGCTCGCAACGTGATGGTAGAGTTGAATGGCAGGGCGATTGGATTCGTCCTCAGGCTTGAGTGTGAGCGTCTCGCCTTCGGGGGGCCAATAGCCATAGTTCAGGAAGGTGACCGGGTCACTGCCGATGCGTCCGCTGAGGTATTGATACCAGAGTTTCCAGAATGTTTGTTTGAAGGAGGGCATGGATGTTCTCCTTGTGAATATGGGTGACTGTCAACTTATAATCATGACATAATACGCGCCCTCTGACGCGTAACCGTAATCCTTCAGACGAATGGAACGACGGTGATGTTTTCGCGGGTCGAATTTCATGTTTATGTTCCGTAGGGGCGGGGTTTCCCCGCCCTGTTTCATGAATGAATTGAGGTTTCAATTTGGTATTTTAATTTGGGCGGTTACGGGGGCGAGAGGGCCTCACTCCTACGAAATCACTCCCAACTTCTTCCCCACCTTCGCGAACGCCTCCAAGCCTTGACCGAGATCATCGCGGTCATGGGATGCGGAGATCATCACGCGAATCCTTGCCTTGCCTTTTGCCACAGTGGGGAATCCGATTGCCATGGCGAATACACCTTCTTCAAACAACTCGCGGCTGAATTGTTGCGCCAGCGGAGCCTCGCCTAAGATCACAGGCGTAATCGGTGTTTCGCTGACGCCTGTATCGAAACCAAGTTTCTTCATTTCGGCTTTGAAGTATTTGGCGTTATCCCAGAGTCTATCCACGAGTTCGGTAGATTCTTCGAGCAAGTCAACTGCGGCGAGACATGCGGCCGCGTCAGGCGCGGTGACTGCGGATGAGAACAGGAACGGTCGTCCGCGTTGGCGCAACCATTCGATGATGGCTTTATCGCCCGCTACCATTCCACCGACGACACCGAAAGCTTTGGACATCGTGCCGATTTCGATGTCCACTTTGCCGTGCAAGCCGAAGTGATCCACAATACCGCGTCCGCCTTTGCCGAGCACGCCTTCGCCGTGCGCGTCGTCCACCATGAAGAGGATATCGTATTTCTTGGCGACCTCAACCAGCGCAGGGAGAGGCGCGATGTCGCCGTCCATGCTGAAGACGCCGTCAGTGATGATCAACGCGCGGCGGAATTTTGAGGCATTATCTTTTATCGCATCCTCCAACGCGCCCGCGTCGTTGTGTTCATAGGGAACGATCCTTGCGCCCGAGAGTCGGCATCCGTCAATGATGGACGCGTGATTCAACCTATCGGAAAAGATCACATCTTCTTTTCCAACGAGCGCAGAGATGGTTCCGAGATTGGCCGTGAAGCCCGATTGGAAGGTGATGACATCCTCCGCGCCTTTGAACTTTGCGAGCCGCTGTTCGAGTTGCACGTGCAAATCTGTTGTCCCAGCAATCGAACGCACCGCGGCAGGACCAACACCATATTTCTTTGTGGCTTCCTTTGCGGCTTCAACGATCTTCGGATGGTTCGCCAGCCCGAGATAATTGTTCGAACAGAAGTTAAGCACGTCCTTACCATCCACGATAAGGCGGGCGCCTTGCGCCGAGCCAATCGTGCGGATATTGTTATAGAAACCCTGCTCTTTCAAACTATTGATTTCCTGCGTGAGCCAATCGAGTTTTGTGGACATGGGGAACTCCTATGTTGTTAACGGTGGTTGAGTAGGGCTGAGTGTTTCTCTCAGCCCGTATCGAAACCACCTATTTCAAGTTTACTTGTTATTGATGGTTTCGACACCTGCACTTGCGTCAGGTGCAAGTGTGTGGACTTTGTCCTACTCAACCAGCGGGTGTTCTATTTTTCTTCGGTTAAATCTTCTGCCAACAAACCCAACTCGGTCAACGCCTCCATCACTTTTTGGATGGCTCCACTTTTGACGATGACTGCTGTTGGACTTAACACTTCGCCCAAAAATTTTGACGCTTTTGACTTTCGCATCTCTTCCAGGATCTCGGGCCTGCCGACCCTCAAAACGACTTGAGTCTCAACCCGCGCTTCAGTCCCGTTAACCTCCCAGCGCTTGAGGGCTTTGACCAATGAAGGAGGAATCCCCGCGCTGTGTTTGGCGAGCAGAGGTAATAGATGTTCAACTTTGAGCCCCTGTTCTTTTGCTTTTGTAAGCGAGTGGGGCGTGAGGCGATATTTATACTCGTCATTTTTTTGTTCCTCCCATTCGCAAAACCGCGCAAGTTGATAACGAACTGCGTGGGGCGTGAGGCGTGGGGCAGTGATTTTGCCTTGGGAGGAGATGTGTAATTTGCCTAATTCGTCAAATGTCGAAAGTCGAACGTCCGACTTTTGACTTTCGACTTTCGACCTGATTCTGAAAGCAGTCGGCTCTGCCGCACCTTCTGCAATGGACAGATCAACCTGCCCAAGCCAGGGAAGAATATTTATGATAAAGAATCGAATCAGCGCGCCGTCCACTTCATCCCAATGTTCGAAACCGCGTAGATATTGTCCATCAGAGGCGCGTTTGATGAACCATGAGTCGTAATCGCCCGCGGGTCTTTGAAAGTCCGCGTATTTTTGTTTGATATCGCGCACAAAAGCACTGAGACCCCACCATTTATTTTTGGGAATTGAGTTGAGGAAGTTTAGCAGCGTATGGCGTGTGGCGTGTGAGGGGTTGTCCCACTCGCCTTCACAAATGAGGGCGGGCATGAGTTTTAGTTCATTGAACGAATTACTTGCCATCCACGCGTCTTGAAGCATTTTCAACGCGTCCACGCGCGGGGATTCGAGAAAGACTTTTACGGCTTCGGCTTCGGGGATGTTGTCCTTGAGTAGATTCGCTGAATTAAGCAAAATCAATAAGGCGCGATTCTGGGGTCGAGGAGCTTGCTCCTGAAACACCGACAGCAAGCTGTCGGACTCCAGAGTTTTTCCCATGCGGAGCGCGGCGAGTAACGTGGTCGCATCGTCCAAAATAAAATCGTCCGCGAGAATCTCTTGCCCCTTTTCATTTGGTGATGCAGGTCGTCCTAACGGCTCTATTTTCTTTCCTCCCTTCGAGAGCCTCAGGGCAACGCTTTCCTCCTTCTTTTCTCTGCTATCTTTCTTCTTAATTAATTCAAGCAAATCATCGGGAACATAAGCAAACTCCTGTGGCCCTTTTTCCGTATCAAAAAACGCGCGGGCAAGCAAGCCGCGATAATACAGAATCTCCGCTGTTGAGGATGGCTTGAGATAAAGTTTCTCTCTATCGCGTTTGCCCGCGCCTGCTTCACGGATGTCACCATATTTTCGTGTGAAAGTCGGCCATGGAATTCGCCCCTCTGCATAGACGAGCGCGGTGATAGCTGAGTGCGCCTCGGGAGGCAGAGAGTCGATTAACTCGGCGAGCAGGTCTGTTTCGAGAAGCGAAGCGGACAGTTCTTCACGCGCCGAGTCAGCATGGCTGGAATTCAATTCAAGTCCCCAGAATTCTGCGATGATGCGGAGATGTCCAATGTCTTGTTTCAGGAGGGAGTGAAGTAAATCAGGCATGGGGGTAAGTATACAAGTAGACAGGTATAAAAGTAAACAGGAAAACAAGTACACACAAATTATACCTGTCCGCTTACGTGTGTTTGCGAGTGTACTTGTTTGCTTATTTAGTGATGCGTAATTCTTTAACTCTGAATGATTTGCGATGAATGTTGGACATGCCCATCCGCTTCAGCGCCAGACGATGCGCCTGCGTGCCATATCCTTTATGTTTCGCGAGCCCATAGCCATAATACTTTGAATCCAGTTCACGCATATATGTGTCGCGCGCGGTCTTCGCCAGCACAGAGGCGGCCGCGATGCTCAAACAACGCGCGTCGCCTTTTACGAGCGACGTTTGGGAGAGGTCGAGTTCGGGAAGTTCAAGGCGAAAATCAGTCAGCAGATATTCGGGAAAAATGGATAAACCACATACTGCGCGGGTTGCCGCCAAACGCGTCGCGCGGACGATTCCCTGCAAATCGATTTCTACCGCTGAGGCGAATGCCACACTCCACGTAAGAGCTATCTCTTTGATGCGCGGTGCCAGCAATTCACGCGTGAGGGGAGTCATTTGCTTGGAATCACGGACTCCGCTCAAAGTCGAGGAAAGACGCGTTTTGTCATTGGGCAGGATCACCGCGCCCACCGCGACAGGTCCTGCCAGCGCGCCGCGTCCCGCTTCGTCCAATCCCGCAATGTGTTGATAGTGAAGCCAGAGATGCTTTTCGTAGGTCAGGTCAGGGTTTGAGGTCATATCGCCCGCGCCGAGCGTTGCGTCGGATCACAAGGAGATCGAGGAACATGCGCCGCGAATCGCGCACAATTTTGATCTTGCTGTCGGCATTGAAATACCAGTCAACAGGAATTTCAAGGATTCGATAGCCGTGATGATGCGCGATGTAAAGCAGTTCCACATCGAACGCCCAGCCTGTGAGAGTTTGAAATGGAAAGATATCGCGCGCCACCTCGGCGCGCAGGCATTTGAAGCCGCACTGTGTATCCTGGAGTTTCGGAAGCACCATCAAGCGGATGAGCATGTTGAATACGCGGCCCGTGAGGTGGCGATAGTACGGCTCGTTATAACGCACTGCGCCGGGGGCTTCGCGCGAAGCGATGGCAATATCAAAATCCGCGAGCGCCGGGGGAAGGAATTTACTGATCTCTTCGACAGGCATCGAGAGATCGGCGTCGCAGAAGAAGACATACTCGCCGCGCGCATCGCGCACGCCGCGTTGCACCGCGCCACCCTTGCCGCGTTGTTCATTGTGGATCACGCGCAGGTTTTTGTGCTGCCCTGTAAAACTTTGCGCGACTTCAAATGTTTTGTCGGCGCTTCCGTTTTCAACAACGATCACTTCCGAAGAATAAGATTGACTCTCAAGAAAACGAAACACCTGCTCCAATGTGTTGGGCAGGCGGTTCTCTTCGTTATAGGCAGGGATGATGATGGAAAAAAAAGGATTCAAAGCGGCAATCAGGGAGCAGTGGAGATAATGTAGGCAAAGCCTGCAAGGATGCACAGCAAAGCGAGACCCAGCGCGACGATCACAGCCAGTTGAATGGGCGTCATGCCGAGGATCCTGTTGCCGCGCGGAATTGGACGCGGCATAGGCTGGGCGGGATTTGATTCGCGCAGGGCGGAGGG
>CAZIYY010000151.1:10494-12910 GCA_964543585.1 uncultured Anaerolinea sp.
TTCCCACGCGCCGAGCGGATACCTGCGCTCTTCCGGCGCATCGTCGTCCTGCTGCCGCGCGGATTTGAACGCGGCAAAGGCTGGGCGGGATCTGCTTCGCGCAAGTCGGCGGGCGCTGCTTGCATGGATGCCTCCTCATCCGTCATCGCAAAATCAAAATCTCCCATGTTGAACGGCTTTGCTTCCTGCGATGCGTCGAAGATGGCGCCCGCGCGCGAGACTTCCGATGAAGATGTCTCCTGCTCCCATGCGGCGGGCGGTGCGACAGATTCTTTCTTCTCGCTCTTCGGCGGGCGCGGGTTCAGGATGCGCTCTGTAAATTCAAACACGGCTTCCGCGCTCAACGCGGGTCTCGCAGTTGACAACCCTGAGGCGAAGGATTTGATGCCGTCAATCATCATGACTTTGATCGCAGGTCGCACAGACTCAATGTGCAAACCAGGATCCCCGGCGATCAAGACAGGATCAATGGCAATGGGAATATTCATGCCCTGGCGTTCAATAAAGATTTTCAGCGCATTTGCCATGCGCATCGTGCGCTGGATCAAGTTGATGGGAGCAGGCTTGTATTTTTCCCCGGATTCCACATTCCAAGTATCGCCCCGCACTTCATATCTCCCGCGCAGATAACTGACCTGGATGACGTAAATGCCCGCGGGACCAAGCAGGATCATCGGCACCATGATATCACTCTGACCAAGCGTCAGGTTGCGGATGAGGGTATATCCCTTGTCCAACTGACGGTCGAAGAAGGAAATGATCGCCTTCTGTGCCTGCAATTCGTTGGGCCAGTTGAAGCCGAACTGAAGCATGCCCTGCAGGCGCGGAACAAGTCCAAGTTCGCCTTTTTCATCGAGGAGGGGGGTTTTATCAATAATTTTCATAAGTCCACGTTTAGCGTAGCCGGCGATCTCTAACGCCGACTGATGCGCTGGAGGGCGCATCTCACGCTCTAAAACACAGGCGTCTGTTCCAATTCATCATGCTCCGCTTCGTCGCGCGTCGCGATGATCTCCTTCCCATTGCGGCTTATCGCCTTCACAGGTTTTCCAGATTCAAAGGTGCTTGCCAGAAACTCTTTGCGCGCGCCAATCACAAACCTTTTCCCGTTTTTGATGCGCTCCAAAAGTTGCTTGCGATCCAGAAGAACGTGGTCTGAAAACGTGGCGCCGCGCCGCTCGTAGGCGCGCACCGCCACAATCTGCCCATTCTTATAACGGACAGCCTCTATTACACCATCAACTTTTTTTGCCACAAATTATCTCCGCGTTTATTTTAGCACACATGCTTTAAATCACTGAGACACGGAGAACACTGAGAATAACAATTCTCCGTGCATTCTGTGTCTCTGGGTAAATGGGCGGGGCGCTGAAAGCTCCCCGCGCTAGTTGAACTCCGCTACACCCTAAAACACTGTCATATCACCAAGTTTTTTGCGCCAGGCATATGTCACTTGTTTACCCAGAAATAGTAAGTTGCAAAAAGACCAAGAGCTGTAATGAAAATGCCTCCGAATACCTCTCCGCTAATCAAAGTGTAGACTCCCACTGCCAATACAGCTATACCTCTACTCAACGGATATTTGATGGCGACCCATACAATCGCAATTGCCGCAACAACGCGAAGAAACTCATTCATCAGAATTCTCCTTGCGAACCGCTTCGATCACACCATCAAACCTTTTTGCTATGCATTGTCTCCGCGTGTATTTTAGCATTAAACAACAAAGAGACCCTAAAGGTTTCCAAAACCTTTAGGGTCAGATAACTGTCGGGGCGCCGGGATTCGAACCCGGGACCTCTTGCTCCCAAAGCAAGCGCGCTAGCCGGACTGCGCTACGCCCCGATTTAGTGGAGTGAGTATAATGCGAAGGATGTGGACCCGTCAAGCAACAAAACAGTCAGCAATACTCTTGATGCTTCTCGTAGTGATGACGGCCTGCTCACCATCTAACCAGTCGAATCTCATCCCAACCCTGATTCCGTTAAGTCCCACTCCCATACACACACAAATCCCCGCACCTTCAACGGACACACCAACGCCTACTCCTCCTGCATGTTCCACCGAACCTGGTCGAGTAGAAGCAGGCAAGCTCGAATCAACCGATCCCGCGCAGGAATACTTTATTTATCTGCCTCCATGCTACGACGAAAAAACTAATCAGCGGTACCCCGTCCTCTATCTCCTGCATGGACAAACCTACACTTATGATCAATGGATTCGCCTTGGCGCAGTGAATGTGATTGACAACTTGGTTCTCTCCGGGGAATCACAACCATTCATCATCGTCTTTCCTGATGATCGCTACTGGAATCTGCAAGCAGGCCCAGGCTTTGGTCAGCGATTGGTGGATCATTTGGTCCCATACGTTGACGAAACATACCGTACGCTCCGCGATAGAGACCATCGCGCCATA
>CAZIYY010000152.1:0-12756 GCA_964543585.1 uncultured Anaerolinea sp.
CCCAGAGTAGAAGCCAGGCTCATGGGCGAGGAAATCAGGCAGTCCCTGAGAAAGAACCGGGTTCGTCAATCGGTTGAGGCGTCGCTCCGATAAAACAGAAACCATCGTGATGGCAATGCCCGCCATATCCATCGGCAGTGAAACAGGAGTCCCTTGAAAGTTCGCGCCAGTCAAGGTCAAATTATCTTCGGGGATAAAAATCGGATTATCGCCCACGCCGTTCAATTCAATTTCAACCTGCGACCTTGCATACGCAACTGCATCGCGCGCCGCACCGATCACCTGCGGCGTCGAACGCATCGAGTATGCGTCCTGCACTTTAGTTTTCATCTTGCCGGTGGTGAGATCAGAACCTTCGAGCACTTTCATGATATTTTTCGCAGACGTGATTGCGCCGCTGAAGCCGCGCAGTTCATGCAGTTTGGTGCTGTACGGTTTCATGTTGCCAAGCAACGCTTCAATGGACATCGCTGCCGCGATCTCAGCCTGCTTCAAGAATCTTTCCATGTCGTAGATGTGGATGGCGGACATGGCGGTCAGCAAATTGGATCCATTGATCGCGGCAAGACCGTCGCGTGCCTGCAAGCCCGGGACTTCGATTCCCGCCCGCCGCATCGCTTCCGCACCCGCTAGCTGTTCGCCGTTATAAAAAGCTTCACCTTCGCCCATGAGCAGCAACGCGGCTTGCGCCATCGGAGCGAGGTCGCCGCTCGCGCCCACTGATCCCTTCTGACAAACAACTGGTGTGACGCCTTTGTTCAGCATCTCCACCAGTGTTAAGGTGATCTCAGGTCTGCAACCTGAATTGCCATGCGCATGGACGTTGATACGCCCCGCCAGCGCCCCGCGAACGTGTTCGATCGGCGCGGGTTCGCCAATGCCTGCCGCATGGTTGTAGATCAGATATTTCTGGAACTCCTTCACCTGCTCATCGTTGAGCATCGTCTCTGAAAACTCGCCAATGCCGGTGTTTGTGCCGTACATGACTTCTTTCTTAGCAAGTTTATCCTCCAGCATGGCGCGGCAGACTTTGATACGCTCCACGGCTTCGGGGGCAAGTTCTACTTTTTCGTTATCGCGTGCAATCGCAACGAGTTTTTCAATCGTAGGGACGATCCGTTGAGGGTGATGGGCATTATGTCTCCATAGACCTCCGAGTTCTTGAAGAACTCGGAGGTCTTGTTTGGGTTAGGATTAATCTTCCAATGACTGCAAATATTTTCTCACATCGTCAGGCAGGTAACGCGTCTTGATGTATTCCATAACAAGCGCTTGATATTCCGCAGGCGAACCAAAATTCTCTTGAATGAATTCACGGTCAACCAGCGTGCCGTTGCGCTGACCAAGCCATTCAAGATAGTTCGAGTATATCCAATCTTCGGGTAAAGCAACCAGTCCATCCTTCACAGAATTGGCATGAATATAGACACATAAATTGAGCAAGTGGGAGTAGGTTTCAATTGGCTTGGCTTGGAATTGTCCCTGAAACAGTGAGCCGACGCGAGAAAAACGTTTGTTGATGGCTTTGGTGTAGGAAATCAGGAATTTTTGCATGGCGCGGGATACTTGCAACGAGACTTCCGAAGTTTTTAAAACTTCGGAAGTCTGGGGTTTCACGCGCACCGAAATATGATAATGAGTAGGCATCAAACAATAAGCAATAACGGTTGCAACTGGAGCAAGATACTTCTTAACCCCTTTCAAGAAATACAAATAATTGTCGGGTTCAAAGAATACCGCCTGGCGATTATTACCACGGTTGTAAAAGTGGTAATACATATCGGGCGCAAAGGGAGTCAATCTCCGCGGCATGGATGCGTCCCTCTAGACTTCCGAAGTCTGTGTCGTGAGGGACGATCCGTTGAGGGTGATGGGCATGAGCTTCTCCTAATTGGGATGATGAGGGTATTGTACTCCGAAAGAAGTGTTGCTCTATTTTGCATAATTAAGGCAAACAATCACAGGTATAATGAATTTACTGTTTGAAGACAAGGAGAACTCTATATGGATCCCATCACTTTAGCGATTATTGCTGCTTTGGCAAACTTGAGCCAAAATGTTATCAAAGACGCTTATGTTGCCTTCAAAGCCGCATTGCAGAATAAATTCGGTGTCGATAGTGAACTTGTTGAGGCAGTTGATAAGCTGGAACAGAAGCCCAAGTCCCAGGCGCGACAGGCCATGCTTCAAGAAGAAGTTATAAGCTCAAAAGCCGACCAAGACCCCGATTTGCTTCAGGTTGCTAAAGCGTTGATCGAGCAGCTCAAGCAACTTCCAGGCGGTAAGGTCGATATCATTCAGGATATAAAGATCAGGGGTGACCGGAATATCGTGACTGGACAAGGCGACGTCTCAGTAAACGAGTAGTCATTACCTCAACCATATCTATAACGAGGTAAGAGTGCCTGATAATATCAGCCAAGATGTAGCAATTAGCGGTGAAGGAAATACCGTCATCGGGAAGGCGCGAGATGTCATATTCAATCCCCTGCCACCCGCTGAGACGCGACTCCGTCAGGAGCTTGGCACCCTACTCAAAAATGTTGAAACAACATGGATTAAGGGGGTGCTTGAAAAATCGATACACCAGGCAGCCTTTCTTGATTTGGGCATGGAGACGCGGGCTGATGCCGTTGACAATCCCTGGCGCATGGTTCTTGAGAGCCCCGACCAAGCGCGTGAGCCAATTGCTCGGGGGAGAAAGCTTAAGGACGTCTTCGATGAGGCCAACCGCCTCCTGCTAATCTTAGGCGAACCCGGTTCGGGAAAAACAACGACCCTCCTGCAACTGACTCGCGATCTGATTGCAGAAGTAGATCAGGCTTTCACTCAGCCTGTCCCCGTTATCCTCAACCTTTCTACCTGGACGAATAAGCAGCAACCACTAGATGAGTGGCTCATTGCGGAGCTGAATAACAAGTACCACCTGCCAAAAAAAGATGGCCAAAGCTGGTTAAGAGAGCGTCGCATTTTACCCCTCCTGGATGGTCTGGATGAAGTCAAACTCGAGAACCGCGCGGCTTGCGTGGAGAAGATCAACCAGCTTGTGAGCGATTATGGGCTGCAAGGATTGGTGGTTTGCAGCCGCATCAAGGATTATACCGATCTAAATGTCCGTTTGGCCTTTTATCGTGCAATTTACATTCAACCCCTCACGAGTGAGCAGATTGATGAATATCTAAATGAGGCTGGTGACAAACTCATCAGCCTGCGTGCAACCTTGCAGGCAGATGAGGCGCTTCGAAGTATGGCTCAATCCCCTTTAATTTTAAGCATTATGAGTCTCGCCTATCAGAATACATCGGCCGAGGCATTAAGTGACCCAGCACTAAATACGAACGAAGCCCGTCGTCGGCACTTATTTGATACCTATATTGCTCGAATGTTCAATCGGAAAGTGGGCGCGCGGCCCTATGCGGATGAAGAAACCAAGAGACATCTTTCCTGGCTGGCTCGAAATATGCAACACCACAATCAGGAGGTGTTCCTGATTGAGAGCTTACAGCCGAGTTGGTTACCGGCGCGCGGTTGGCAATGGCTCTATGTTTTAGCTTCCCGACTGATTTTTGGGCTGATTTTTGGGCTGTTTGGGAGGCTGCTTATTGATTGGCCTCTTGGGTGGACGATGGCACTATCTATTGGACCAGCCGTTGGTTTTATTGATGTTTTGCGGTTTGAATGGCTGCGTAAACGGACGAGGGTGAGAAAATCTCCCACGTTTTGGTGGTCTATTACCAATGTTGTGGTTGTAATGTTAAGCATTTCGCTGCTTAGTGAGCTGATTATTGAATCGTTTTTTCCTGAGCTGGCTGCTGGGCCGTTCATTGGGCTGCTTGGTGGGCTGATTTTTGGGCCAAGAGGAAGCCGGCAAAGCCCGGAAAATGATATTCAGACCGTCGAAGCCTTGTATTGGTCTTGGCGAAATGCACTAAAAGGTGGGCTGATTGGTGGGCTGATTGGTGGGCTGATTGTTTTGGCGATTGGTGAGCAAGGGACCGGGCTATTTATGGAGCTGCTTGGTGGAGTGCTTGGTGCAATTTTCAAAGGATTAGACAGTAAAATCATAGAGACAAAATCCGTCGCTAACCAAGGCATTCGGTTATCAATAAGAAACACAATCTTTGGTGGGCTGCTTGTTGGGGTGCTTGTTTTGCTGATTGTTGCGCTGTCTGCTTGGCCGAGTGAAGGGGTACTTCTTGGGTTGATTGCATCGCTAGCTCTTGGGCTGAGTTTTGGGCTAATAGGTGCTTTATTGTATGGCGGCTTCGACATCATTCAACACTATATGTTGCGCCTCATCCTTGTCATTCAAGGTCATACTCCTGCTAATTACGCTCGCTTCCTCGATTATGCTGTTGATCGCATCTTTCTCCAAAAAGTTGGCGGTGGTTACCGCTTTATTCATCGGTTGCTGTTGGAGCATTTCGCAGATATGGGTGAAACCAGAAAGAAGGTTTGAGCAAGAATTATGCCCACCAGCCTCACACCTCCGCCCGCAGATGATGAAGTCGAATGCGGCAATTGCGGCGCGTATATTTATCACGGTCTGGTGAAGTGTCCCAATTGTGGAGTGTATTTGGATGAGCCGAATGAGATTGAGGGGGAACGTCCCAAGTTCCGCTCGAAAAGCAAATTCGCGCTTGCTATCGAATCCGTGATGCGGAAATTGCGCGGAGAGGCGCATCCCGCTGAGGAGTTGTTCACGGGTGCGCTGAAGGAGGCGTCCCTGTTCGATGATCTGCTCCGCAAGGTGGGCGGTGACCGGTCCGTGGTGGAGAAGCTGATCGAATATGAGCGCAAGCAAAAGCCAGGCGCGACCCGTCTGATCTGTTTACAAAATGCGATAAGTCGCTGGGAGCACGAAAATAGTTAGCGGGGACAGATTGGCCTGCGCTGTTGAAAACGTGTGGGCGGCGTTTTGTCCTGGAACGTCTGGAAACAAGTAGATAATACTCGCCGCGTATGCGTCTGGTAGCTGCAGCGCGACTATTCAAGGCAGCCGGCATGAAAGGCTGGTTATCCTGGTAAGGTATTCAGCCGCTCGGTGTTCTTATCCTACAGTAGTATAAAGAAAACAGGAGATAATAATGAACATCCATGATGACCCGGATGATATTGAGTATCGTACAGCCGTGGAATTGCAGATGCGCAAAATTTCTGATGAGCAAATTCACAAGTTCGAAGGCTATGCCGCAGAAATCTTTTCTGCATTTGGATTGGACTTGAATACGCCTGCTACAAAAGATACACCTCAGCGATTCATTAAGGCGCTTTTTGATGCGACAGAAGGTTATGATGGCGACCCAAAGTTGCTGAGAGTCTTTGATACCGAATGCCGCGGCGAACCAGACTGTCACATAAGCCAGGTTCTGGAGGGACCCATCCCCTTTTTTGCGCTTTGTGAACACCATGCTTTTCCATTTTACGGCAAGGCTTATGTCGGTTACATCGCGCACGAAAACATCATCGGCATCTCCAAGCTAACCCGCCTAGTGCGGCTGTTTTCGAAGCGCTTTTCCGTACAGGAGAGGGTCGGTCAGCAAATCGCAGATACTTTGGAAACCATGCTGCACCCGCACGGCGTAGCCGTTTTTCTTGAAGCTCATCATCTCTGCATGGAAATGCGAGGTGTGCGGGAAACGGCACCCATGACCCGCACGACTGTCTGGCGTGGCCATTACGCCGATGATCCGTCACTGCGAGCGGAATTCTTTACTGCCTGTGGGCTGCAGAGAAACGAGAGGTAATAGGATACAGGTGCAAATTCCTAAATTGCGGGAATGAGATTACAGCCAACCGGATCGTGGAGCGGCTCATCGAATATCAACGTCAGCAAAAACCGCATGCCACACGATTGACCTGCCTGCAAAATGCGATCAGTTGCTGGGAGCACGAAAACCGATAGCGGAGACCAACGACCTCCGCTTTTGATTTCACGGCTCACCTTACGCAAAACGGTTGAGCATATCGGTAGAGGCGACCCGCCCATTCACGGCAAAATACTCAGTAATCCTGATGGGTCGCCCCTGCAGTGTGTAAGGTGATTTAATGAGGAACATACACAACCAATTCATCGTCATCTTGACATGATGAAATCTCGAACACTATTTTTCATAGTAATTGGTCTGCTAATTCTTGGCATCGCGCTATTCACTTACTTAACACAAAGTCAACAACCCTCGCAAGTCTTCCCTGCCTCAGTCAACCGCGATTGCGCGCCGTGGGATGGGGCGGCGTTCACGGTGTCCATTCCGATGAGTGATGGGGCAAGCATTGATATTTCCATTTGGCAAGCGCCGGATATCAAATTCCCGAAAACATTTTCATTTCCTGATAATGCAGGACAGGTTGGGAATGCGATGGTTCGGTCAGCCAATGGGGAGTATGAAACCTTGAGCGGCAAGGTCCGCTTTGAAAGCGTCAGGGAGGGAACTCCCGTCGAAGGCCGATTCAACTTCATATCCGAGGGAGGCGGGAAGTTCAATGGTCAATTCAAAGCAGAATGGGGAAACGTCATCGCAATGTGCGGGTAAGTGGGAAAAATTTAACCAATTTCGGGGTAATTTGTCGTATACTCACCATCTCGCAAAGTGTTCCAACTAAATTTCAATACGCATAAGGCGGCTGAACGGTATTCAAATCAAAGTAGTTGATCGTGAATACACGATGGCAAAATACCGTCAACCGATGTAGCGGCAGATATGACTACCAGTACAAATCAACGCTTGGTTTCATTCAAATCCTTTTCAAAATACGCGGCAGTATTCGCCTTCCTAGCGGGCTGTCTCGTATTGCTCGGATGGGTCTTTCCTTCGTGACCTCACCTGCACTTGTCTCTTCGAGACGGTGCAAGTGTTGTGTCCTTTGTGTTTGAAAAGAGTTACCCCGTTATAAAGAGGCATACCATGAATGAACCTGTCCGCATCTTGATCGTTGAAGACGCGCCCGCAGACGTTGAGTTGGCGCAACGCGAGATTCGCAAGTCGGTCAGAGACTGTGAATTTCTACAGGTGGAAACACGTAAAGCCTATTTGGAGGCGCTTGAAACGTTCCAGCCTGATCTCATCTTATCCGACTATCGCCTGCGGCGCTTCAACGGCATGAAAGCCCTTCAGTTGGCTCAGAAACACGCGCCCTTGGCCCCGCTCATCATCTGGACTGGATCGATCAGCGAGGACGCTGCCGCGGAATGTCTGAAAGCCGGCGCTAGCAACTACATCGTCAAAGACAATATCAGACGGCTCGGACCAGCCGTGATCCATGCGCTGGCGGAGAGACGGGTATTGCTGGAGCGCAGGCAGGGGGAGGAGGCATTACGTAAAAGCGAAGAGAAGTACAGGCAATTGCTGGAGAGTAGTATGGATGCTATTCTTCTCACTGCTCCCGACGGCGCGATCCTTAGTGCAAATCAGGCGGCATGTAGTATGTTTGGGTACTCTGAAACCGAACTCGTGCAGGGAGGCCGCACCCTTGTTGTTGATGCGTCAGATGCGCGCCTGTCAGAAGCAATAGCTGAACGGAAGCGCGTTGGAAGGTTTAGGGGCGAACTCATGTTTATCCGAAAAGGCGGCATTAAGTTCCCCGGCGAAGTTTCATCAAATCTTTTTAATGATCAGCATGGCCAAATAAGAACAAGCATGATTATCCGTGACATCACCGAGCGCAAGCAGGCAGAAAAGGCGCTGAAGGAGAGTGAGGAACGTTTTAGATTGCTCTCGGAGGTTTCCCTGGAGGGCATTCAAATCCATGATAATGGGGTCATTCTGGATGCGAATCTGACTTTGGCAAAGCAACTAGGTTATCGTTCACCAGACGAACTCATCGGCAAGCAAATCATGCAAAAGCATCTCACTCCTGAAAGCCTTAAAAAGATGGGTGAAAAAATAGCCAGCAAGGTCGAAGGTGCATATGAAGTGGAAGGAATACGGAATGATGGTACGCACTTCCCAGTCGAGATAACATCCTATATGTTGAATTTAAACGGCAAAGACGTTCGAATTGCATCCACAAGGGACATCACCGAGCGCAAACGGGCGGAAGAAGCGCTGCGCGACTCTAAAGAATTGCATCGCATCATCCTTAGCAGCATTTCTGATGCCGTCTTTATTACCGACAATCATGGGGATTTCATTTATATCTGTTCGAATGTAAGTGTAATATTTGGTTACTCACAAGCGGAGGCGAGCGTCCTTGGCAATATTGGAAAGTTGCTCGGAGATGCTCTCTTCGATTCAAAGGAGCTTGACACAAGGAAAGAGATACAGAACATTGAGCGGCGGATCGTCACAAAAACCGGCGTTCAGCGCGATCTGTTGGTGAATGTAAAACGCGTTTCCATTAGCAATGGCACAGTACTTTATACCTGTCGAGACATCACCGAGCGCAAGCAGGCGGAAGAGTCATTACGAGAGGCGGAAAGCAAATACCGCAATCTGGTGGAGCGCTTATCTCAAGTGATCTACACTTCAGAATTAGGTACAAACGGCGTCTGGTCGTATGTCAGCCCGCAAATTGAACAACTGCTCGGTTACGCTCCACAAGAATGGCTGGCAGATCCAACTCTGTGGTATCGGCAGGTTCACCCGGAAGACCGTGATAAACAATTATCCCTGGAAAATGAAGCCTATGCGCGCAACGAGCCTTTTGAATCTGAGTATCGGATATTAACGCGAGCAGGCAATTGGATCTGGGTGCGTGACTCAGGGCATATTCTGCCATCACAAAGCGGTGGCAGGCCTATTGTTCAGGGCGTATTGATGGATGTTTCCGAACGCAAGCGAGCCGAAGAAGATTTGAGTTTAAGTAAGACACAACTCCTTGCAAACCTAAACAATACTCCCAACGTGGCTATCCAATGGTATGACAAAGACGGTCGTATTTTATACTGGAACCCGGCGTCCGAGACCATGTATGGCTGGAAATCCATAGATGCGATCGGCAAGACACTTGGTCAACTCATCCACACTCCTGAGGAACAGGCGGAATTCATCAGCATTCTTGCTGAAGTCCAAGAGACGGGAAAGCCGTTCGGTCCTTACGAGGCGCGGGTTCGCCGCCGGGATAATACTAGTGGCTGGGTATTAGCCACAACCTTCTCCATTCCAATTCAGGATGAGCAGGTCGGTTTCGTTTGCATGGATGTAGATATCACTGAGCGCAAGCAGGCGGAGGAAAAATTGCTGGAGAGCGAAATTCGTTTCCGTTCTTTCATGAATAATAACGCTACCATCGCCTGGATGAAAGACGAGCAAGGGAGGCATATCTACCTCAGCGAAACATTTGAAAAGCGACATGGTGTGCGATTTGAAGATTGGCAAGGCAAGACGGATTTTGAGGTCTGGCCGCGTGAGATTGCCGAAGTTTTCTGGAAAAATGACCAGGAAGTATTGCGCGCTGAAAAGCCGCTTGAAATTGTGGAGAAGACACAGAATCCCGACGGGACTCCTTGCTATTGGCTTAATTTTAAATTCCCCTTTCAAGATGCGTCAGGAAAGAGATATATTGGTGGCATTGGAATAGACATCACCGACCGCAAACGGGCCGAAGAAAAAGTTCAGCGGCAGAATCAGCGATTGAAAGCCCTGCGCGAAATTGACACCGCGATCCTGGCCGCTGATTCAGTAGAAAATATTGTCGACGCGGCATTGAGTCACACCCGTGAATTGGTTGACTGTCAGCGCGCCGCCCTGTCATTATTTGATTGGGGAACAAACGAAGCGTTGATCTTCAACGTGAGGACGGTCAACGAAACATCCTTGCCAAAGGGAACGCGCGTGCCGCTGGCGCTGTTCCAGGATATTCTCCAGATCCTTTCGAAGAATCAACCCGTATCGATTAACGATCTGACTGCTTTGCCAGACCCGCCGCCCCAAACTCAAGCTTACATCAGGGATGGCTTGCGTTCCCACTGCATCCTGCCTCTCTTTTCCCAGAGTAACCTGATCGGGACGTTCAGCATGTCTTCCGAAATCCCCGGCTTCTTTGATGAGGACAAAGTTAATCTCGGGCGCGAAGTCGCCAACCAGGTTGCGATTGCGATCACGCAAAGTAACCTGCTCGAAGCGTTGCGGGAATTCAACGCGGAACTGGAAAGACGCGTCGTCGAACGCACCGCGCAACTGCAAGCCGCCAACCATGAATTGGAGGCGTTCAGTTATTCCGTTTCGCATGACCTGCGCGCGCCCCTGCGCGGCATAGACGGCTTCAGCCAGGCTCTCACGCGCAAATATTCCGGGCAACTCGGTGATGATGGTGAGCATTACCTGACGCGCATCCAGGAAAACACGCGCCGCATGGGCCAGTTGATTGACGACCTGTTATCGTTGTCGCGCATCACCCGCCGCGAGATGAAACAGGATGATGTGGATCTCTCGAGGATGGCGCGCGAGATCGCCGATGAATTGCACGCCCAGGGACCCGGGCGGCGCGTCAAGTTCGAGATCGAGCAGCAGGTTGAAGCGCGCGGCGATGCGGGTCTCATCAAGATTGTCCTCCAAAATTTGCTGGGTAATGCCTTCAAGTTCACGTCCACGCGCGCTGAGGCGAAAATCCAGTTTGGCTTGCTCCCCTCTCCCACTCGCGTTCAGCGGACAGTGAGCGACCCTGAGCGTAGTCGAAGGGGAGACGAAGTGGCAGTCGAAGCGGGGATAGGGACGTCCGAAGCCCAGGGTGAGGGTGAAAATATTTACTTTGTGCGCGATAATGGGGTTGGCTTCGATATGGCGTATGCAGACAAACTCTTCGGCGCGTTCCAGCGTTTGCACGCGGCGGATGAATTCCCCGGCACCGGCATTGGGCTGGCAACCATCCAGCGCATCGTTCACCGTCACGGCGGGCGCATCTGGGCGGAGGCGGAAGTGGACCAAGGCGCGGCGTTCTATTTTACGCTTGGATGAATCCGATGATAAACTTTTTAACCACGAGGAACACGATCCCGCTCGCTACACTAAGCGATTTCAACGATGCGAGCGGTGACGAAGGTCACAAAGGTTTGAAAAAAGAAGAGAAAATCTTCACAAATTCGTGAAATCTGTGGCTAAAATCTTTTTCGTACACAAATCAATATAGGCTTTACCGAATTTCAAAAAACTCTCGAAGACAAAACAAATTTTTTCCCTTTGTGTTTAGGCTTTTCCTGCTTGGAGATAAACCATGAAAACCAAACAGATTCTGCTGGTGGAAGACAACCCCGACGACCAGGAACTGATTCGTATGGCGTTTGAGGAAAGCCACATCGCCAATGAACTCGTCGTGGTGGGCGACGGCGCGCAAGCCCTCGATTATCTTTTTAGCGCGGGCAAGTATGCCGGGCGGGATATTTCCGACACGCCGCACATCGTTCTCCTCGACTTGAAATTGCCTAAGATCAATGGGCTGGAGGTATTGGAACGATTGCGCGCCGACCCGCGCACCGAATTCATTCCTGTTGTGATCCTCACTTCCTCCAGCGAGGAGGAGGATATCCTTGCCAGTTATACATTGGGCGCAAACAGTTACATCCGCAAGCCGGTGGACTTCAACCACTTCGCGGAGGCGATCCAACGCCTGGGATTATACTGGCTGATCCTCAACCATGCGCCTTCCCCAAACAGCGAGTGATTTCCCAATGACTGCCCCTCTCCGCATTTTATTCGCCGAAGATTCGCCCGACGACGCCCAACTAATCATTCTCGAACTCGAGCAGGCTGGACTGGAGGCGGAATATCAACGTGTGGATAACGAGGCGGAATTCACAGCGGCTCTCGCTTCAACTCCCGACCTGATCTTGTGTGATTATTCTATGCCTCAGTTCAACGGCTTGCGCGCCCTACGCCTCCTCAAAGAGCGTGGACTCGATATCCCCTTCATCCTGGTCTCCGGCGCGGTGGGCGAAGACATCGCCGTGGAAGCCATCAAACAGGGCGCGGACGATTACCTGATGAAAGACCGCCTGGCGCGTTTAGCCTCCGCCATCCAAAGCGCGCTGGAACAAAAACGCCTGCGCGCAGAAAAGACGCGCGCGGATAAAGCCCTGCGCGAAAGCGAAGAACGCTATCGCGGTATTTTTCAGACCGCGGCAGTCTCGATTTGGGAGGAGGACTATTCCGAAGTCAGGGCGGCATTGGATGAATTGCGCGCGCAAGGCGTGACGGATTTCCGCGGCTACCTGACGGAGCATCCCGAATTCGCGCAACGCGCTACGCAAATGGTGAAAGTGTCGGACGTGAACGAGGCGACTCTCAAATTCTACGGGGCAAAAGACAAAACCGAATTGCTGGGCAGCCTGGAAAAGTTTGTTAACCCTGATGATCTTCACGAAGAGTTAATTGCCTTCGCCGAAGGCAGGACCTATTTTGAGAAGGAGACCTTTGATCGCAGGTTGGATGGCGGACTCATAAACTTCTGGCTGACGATGACATTTTACGTTGACGTGACTGGACATCACAAAGCGCTGGTATGTCTCATTGACATCACCGAACGCAAGCAGGCGGAGGAAAAAGTCCAGCGGCAGAACCAGCGGCTCAAAGTCCTGCGTGAAATTGATACTGCCATCCTGGCGGCTGATTCGGTCGAAAACATTGTCAGCGCGGCATTGGATCACATCCGTGAATTGATCGGCTGCCGCCGCGCTTCCATGTCATTTATTGATTGGAGAACAAACGAAGGGGTGGTATTCGACGTGAGAACGGTCGGCGAAACGGCCCTGCCGCAAGGAACGCGCCTCCCGTTTGCGCCATTTCAGGATACTATCCAAACCCTTTCGCAGAATGAACCGGT
>CAZIYY010000153.1:0-8626 GCA_964543585.1 uncultured Anaerolinea sp.
ACCACATCTTGAGGGCATTCCCCTTTCTCGTCAATCCTATTTCACATCAGACGTAATATATAACGTGGTCGGGATCAGTTATCGCCTCGCGCTCATCCCCGAGGAGTTGCAGGGCCGCGTCAACAGCGCGTTTCGTTTTTTGGCGTTCGCTTTCAAACCGCTCGGCATGACATTGTGTGGTTTATTGCTCGACCGTGTCGGCGTAACGCCAACCATAATCGTATTTTCGCTCTGGTTATTAACACTGGCTGTCCTGACTACATTCAACACCCACATCCGAAGCGCGCGTCCGATCGAGCAAGCCATAGCGGATTAAAATCTGCGAGGAGTATCTATCATGCAATTCCTGATCCTGGGTGGAACGCGCTTGACTGGCCCACACCTTGTGCGTGAATTGATCGAGCAAGGTCACCAAGTCGCCGTATTCCATCGAGGCCAAACACATGCCCACTTGCCATCGAATGTTACCCATATTCTTGGGGATCGCCATGATCTCCATGAGTTCGTCAGAGAGTTCAAGCAACTTGCTCCTCAAGTCGTGATTGACATGCTCGCCTTCACTCGAGAAGACGCTCAGTCACTGATGAGGGTATTCACAGGTCTCGCCCATCGAGTTGTCGTGGCAAGCAGTATTGATGTCTATCGCGCCTTTGGCCGATTGCATCGCACGGACCCCGGTCCCCCCGACCCTGTTCCTTTAACGGAAGATGCCCCGTTGCGTGAAAAACTCTCCTTGCATGGTGAAGAATATGAGAAAAGGTGGGTCGAAGAGGTCGTACTGAGTGAGGCGAAGCTCCCCGGCACTGTTCTCCGATTACCCGCGATTCACGGGCCTGGAGATTACCGACCTTTCGAGTACTTGAAGCGTATGGAGGATAACCGATCCTTTATTCTTCTGGATCGGGAGGCAGCCGTATGGCAATTCTCGCGCGGCTATGCGGAGAATGTCGCCCACGCCATGGCCCTGGCGGCGATGAATGAGCAGGCTGCGAATCGCATTTACAATGTGGCAGATACGACCCCGCCCAGCGAGTTGGACTGGATTCAGTTTATTGGTAAGGCGGCAGGCTGGAAGGGACGTGTCATTGTAATCCCACCTGATGACTTGCCCGAGCATTTAAAGGAAAATGCCGACTTCAACCAACACTTGAGCGTAGATACCACTCGAATACGAAAGGAATTGGGCTATCAGGAAGTGGTTCATCCGTTTGAAGGGATGAGACGGACCGTGGCTTGGATCAGGGTGCATCCGCCTGAGCAAATAGATTTGACGAAGTTTGATTATCCAGCCGAGGACCGTGCACTGGGAAAGTTAGCCAAGGCTTGAATGAATCATTTTCAAATGAGCTTGTTTATTTTTCGGTTGTCTGATGATGGGATTATGATACGATGCAAATATATTCCGTTTCCAAAAGAAACAGATTTTGTCTTTCATGAATCCTTCACTATCTGACCACGAAATTTTTTATTCCGCATTATCTAGGCGCGACAGCGCTTTCGAAGGGATTTTTTTCGTTGGCGTAAAGACGACGGGCGTATTTTGCCGCCCGACTTGTTCTGCGCGAATGCCAAAACGGGAGAACGTCGAGTTCTTCAGGTCGGCGCGCGAAGCGCTCTCGCATGGATACAGGCCTTGTAAGATTTGCACTCCCATGCAATATCAGGGCGCGACTGATGACGGCATTTGTCTTTTGGAGTTCATTGACAGAAGAATGTTGGAGACAGAGATCAAAAGATTGAGCAAACGATTGAATGCAAGATTTGTCCCTGGTTTCTCCAAACACTTCGGCGAGTTGAATAAGCAACTGGAGGAATATTTCTCTGGGAAGAGAAAAGAATTTTGTATCCCGTTGGTTTTGGCAGGGACTCCATTCCAGAAAGAAGTGTGGGCGGAGTTGCAGAGAATCCCTTATGGTTTGAAGCGTTCCTACAAAGAACAGGCTGAAATTATAGGCGTTCCCAAAGCAGTTCGCGCGGTGGCGAAGGCGAATGGCGACAATAGTATAGCCATCATCATTCCATGTCACAGGGTCGTTGGCGCCAACGGGGAATTGGTCGGGTATGGCAACGAGGCTTGATATAAACTCACCTTACGAATGTCGTGCTGAGTATATCCACAGTGGAAAAAAACTTCGCTGTTCATAGCGGAAGAAAACCCTTAGCCACGAATTACACGAATTTTCGCGGATTGGTTTTTAAATTCGTGTAAATCCGCGAAATTCGTGGCAAAAGGATTTTGAACTCCAATGGCGAAACTTCAACTCAACACTTATCGCGATATTCTGGGCAATAAAAACTTTCTCGCCTTCTGGTCGGGATTCACTTTATCTTCAATTGGCGACTCACTGACGCGCGTCGCGTTGACATGGCTCGTCTTCGAGGAGACAAGATCCGCGCAGGCGTTGGGCATCCTGACCATCGCCTACACTGCGCCGATTCTGCTCGGCGGATTCTTCGCGGGTCCTCTGCTGGATCGTTTTTCCGCCCGCCGCGTCATGATCGTAGACAACCTGATACGCGGGATCATATTTGCCCTTATCCCCATCCTTCATGCACTGAACAAACTGGAGGTCTGGCACGTTTACGTCTTCGCCGCAATTTATGGCGCGTTGATGATGATCTCCCTCGCGGGCGGTCCTACGTTAATTCCATCCATTGTGAAGCTGGAACAACTCGACACAGCCAATGCCATGGAAACATTGAGTTACACAATAAGCGGCGTGATCGCACCTCCGCTGGCGGGTCTTCTCATCGTTTGGATTGGGACGGCAAATGTCGTTATCCTTGACGCGCTATCCTACTTTATCTTTGCTTTCACGCTGTTGGGCATGTCAGTTCATGAGCCTGAACATTCACCATCCGAAAAAGGAAATGCTTCCTATGGAATCATGGACGCTGTCAGGTTGATGGTTGGACACAAAGTGATTCTCTCAACTACACTCATGTTCATGGCTGCCAATGTTGGGATTGGGGCGCTTACTGTTTTCCTCCCATTGGTGTCCGATCAAATTGCCGCAGGTAGTTCCGAAATTTTTGGCGCGTTGCTGGGCGCGCTGGCGCTCGGGGAGGTCATCAGTGCGTGGCTCGCAGGGAGTCTCGTCCTGAGTATGACTCTTGGGAGACGAATCGCGCTCGCACAGATTCTGTCAGGGCTGAGTCTCACGCTCCTTTTAATGGGACCTCCGGCTTTCTGGGCAGTCTCGTGCGGACTCTTCCTGCTGGGATTTTTCAGCGCGCCATTGACGATCTGGGCGCAGACTCTGCGAATGCAAGTCATCCCACCCGAAATGCGCGGACGTACGTTTGCGTTGCTGCGAACTCTCATGCAGGGCGCGACTCCATTGGGCGGCGCGCTAGCCGGCTTTCTACTTCCTGTGTTAGGAATGCAAATGATGATTGGCTTATCGTCGCTGGTCATGGGCGCGCCTGGGCTGGCGGGTCTGCAAACCAAAAAGTTGATGCAGGCTGGAAGCAATTCCCCTCTCTCATCGGGAGAGGGTTAAGGCACAATTACTTCACCTCTTCTCGCACAGATAACACAATCGCAAAATCTTCAACTCATCATAATTTACAGTTCCATTCAACTTGTCATGCACAGGCTTCAACATATCCGGGCTGATCTCATCGAACGCCGCGAAAACTTTTTGCTGATCTTCAGGTGAAAGTTTTGAGAGCGCGATTAAATCCTCCGCAGTTCGCAATAGGTTGCCTGCCATGATGAAGCGCGCCAGATGATTGAGGATCGTATCCGCAGTCACGCCGTAACGCTTCATCAAGTTGTCAACGCTCTCGCCCGCGTTATACGCTTCGCCCACCGCCACATAACGACGGTTTGCATCCTTGTCCGCCTGCCGCATCGGCGTTTTATATTTTTCCTCAATCTTATTTGCCTTGCAATATTCCCTGATGGTCGCCAGGAACGCCGCGCCATAACGCTCATACTTCACTTTGCCCACGCCGCTGATGTTCAGGAGACTCTCACGCGCCTGCGGAAAATACGCCGCCATCTCAACCAAAGTCTTATCGGAAAAAATGACATAAGGCGGGACTCCTGCCGCGTCTGCCAACTCTTTTCTTTTATTACGCAGCAGACTGAATAACGATTTGTCATATTCCGACTCAACGGACGCTTTGCTCCTTGTGCCTGCGCGTTCGCTCCTCTTCGCCTCATTGATCTGACCCTTTACCTGCTCCCGTGACTTGAGCATCTCCGACCCCTTGGCGGTGACTGACAACACTCGATAGGCTGGCTCCTGGTTCAACAAGCCTTTCTCCACCAACTGGCGGCTGACATGCATCCATTGACTCTTGGTCAACTCTGCGCCGATGCCAAACGTGGACAATGCCTGATGATTATATTTCTCGATCTTCTCATTCTTCGAGCCCAGCAAAATATCAACGATGTGCGCCGCGCCGAACCGTTCGCCACTGCGTTTGACGCATGATAAAAACTTCTGCGCAGGGATTGTGATGTCCGTCAGTTCGCTTTCTTCCACGCTGCAGTTATCGCACGCGCCGCAATTTTCAATTGCGAACGTCTCGCCGAAATAAGAAAGCAAAGGCTTGCGCCTGCAAATGCTTCCCTCGGCGTAACGCGTCATCGCATCGAGATGTTGATAGGCAGACGTTTTCTCAGGCTCCTCTTTTTGGTCAATGAAATACCTGATCTTGCTTGCATCGCCATAGTTATACAGCAACAGACAATGCGCGGGCAAACCATCGCGTCCTGCGCGCCCGATCTCCTGATAGTAACTCTCGATGCTTTTAGGCAAGTCAAAATGGATGACAAAGCGCACGTTCGGTTTGTTGATTCCCATGCCAAAGGCAATCGTTGCAACAATAATTTGCGCGTCGTCGCGAATAAATGCCTCCTGATTGCCCTTGCGTTCATTATCTTCAAGCCCCGCGTGATACGGTCGGACGGCATATCCATAACGCGCCAACGTCGCGGCGAGTTCGTCCACCTGTTTGCGGGAGAAGCAATAGATAATGCCCGATTGGTCTTTGAAGTTTTCGAGGAAACGCAATGTCTGCGAAACGGGGTCGCGCTTGGGAGTGACTTCGATAAATAAATTCTCACGGTTGAACGAAGCCACAAACTCATTCGACTGCGAAAACCCAAGTGTGGACACAATGTCGTTACGAACACGAGGCGTAGCAGTGGCTGTCAACGCCATGCAAACAGCAGACGGGAATTTTCTGCGCACGTCCACCAGTTGACGATACTCGGGGCGAAAGTCGTGTCCCCACTCCGAGATGCAGTGGGCTTCGTCAATCGCAAGCAGATCAAGTTGAAGGGAGGAGAGAAGCGAGAAGAGTCTGGGAGTCAGAAGAGTCTCAGGCGCAACGTAAAGCAGTTTAACGAGTCCGTGTTTTACCAAATCCATATTCTCCTGGTATTCATCCTGCGCGAGCGAACTGTTGAGGAACAAGGCAGGCGCCCCCAACGCGCTCAATTGCTCCACCTGATCCTTCATCAACGCAATCAGCGGTGAGACGACAACGGTCAGTCCGTCAAACAACAATGCGGGAACTTGATACGTGAGCGATTTGCCGCCGCCTGTCGGCATGATAACGAGCGTATCGCGCCGTGCCTGCACGTTCGCGATGATCTCACGTTGCAAGGGCTTGAAGGTATCGTAACCGAATGTGGTTTTGAGGATGGATTCGGGAGTATTCGTCATGTGGTTTGGTGGTTGGCTGTCTCGCCTTCATCGGCTTTCTCCCCCAATTCATTGCGGATTTTGTCACTCCATCTGATCCCTTCGCGGGTGAGATAGTACGCGCCCAGCAATGTAATAGGCAGCCACAACGCGACATGAAGCGTAAGTGTATAGCCTGCCGCGCTGGAATGTTCCACGCCATAAGCCGTTAGCACGGCGATGCCCGGCGCGTCGAATGTGCCAATGTAGCCGGGCGCGGATGGAATCGTTGTCGCGAGATTGACGATACCGTTCATCAACATCAGCGCAAAGAACGAGACGCTGAAATCAAAGGCGTGCATCACGAACCAGTATTTTCCTGTCTCAAGAAGCCAGACGATGACCGAAGTAAAAAAGACCATCAACACATTGAACGGCGAGCGCAGGGACGCAAGCCCATCTAGGAAGCGATTAGATAGGCTGATGAGGCGCACATGAAAGCGCTGCGGCAAAAAACGAATAAACCCTAAGCCCACTTTCATTGTCGTGTGCGGGAACATTGCTGCAAGCAAAAAGACGACCAGCGCGCCGAGAAAGACTCCCGTGCCAATCACTGCCACTTGCTGGATATTGCCAACGAATCCCGAACTGCCTGTCAATTTAGCGAGTTCGGGCAAATTGACAAAGACAAACGCCAGCATCACCACACCATCGAAGATGCGCTCCACGATGATCGTTGCGAGAGAAGCAGAAACTGACACACCTTCCTTGCGCTTGAGGATTACTGCGCGCAGGACCTCGCCCGCGCGCGCGGGATAGATGTTGTTGCCCATATATCCAATGGTCGTAATGGGGAACATGGTCCTGGTGGGAATCTCTTTGATGGGTTTGAGGAGATAGTGCCATCTCCACGCCCGCACCCACACGCCGATGAAGTAAACGCCAATGCCTGGGATGAGCCAGATGTAATTTGCCTGTTTCACCGCGTCCCAGAATTCATTAAGTTTCAAGCCGCGTAACGCAAGCCAAATGAAGAGGATGCTGATGAACGCCCCGAGCCAGAATTGCCATTTTTTCATAAATGGGATTTTATCATGCTCAGACCTGACAGGTTTTAAAAACCTGTCAGGTCTTATAATTGAAGGATGGAATTAAACAAACCCGCGCCTGATTTTGAACTACCCGACCTTCAAGGCAACCATCATAGATTGAGCAATTATCGCGGCAGGATTGTCATCGTCAATTTTTGGTCGTGTGAGTGCCCGTATTCGGAACGTGTAGATGATCTGATTGTGAGTCGACTCGCGAAATGGAATAAGGATGTGATTCTGCTATCCATTGCCGCGAATCGAAACGAGTCAATTCAAAGCATGGAAGAGGTTTCCAAAGCGCGCGGTATCCCCGAAGTTCTGATTGATGCGGAGCATGTCGTCGCGGATCTCTATGAAGCGATCACAACTCCGCAGGTGTTTGTGATGGATAAGGAAGGTATCCTGCGTTATCGCGGCGCGGCGGATGATGTCACGTTTCGTCAAAGAAAGGCAACCCGTTTCTTTCTGGAAGAGGCGGTTGAGGCGCTGCTCAATGGGCGTTTGCCCGAGTTGACGGAAATGCCTGCATACGGATGCGCCATCGTGCGTGAAATTTGATAGAATTAAACTGTGGCAATCGAAACCTCCGCAAGAATCGCCTTTCTGAAAAAAATCCATCTCTTCTTTGGCATGGAAGATAAGGATATTACGGCTATCGCGAACGAACTGGAGGAAATGCCCGTCCCCAAGGGCGGCGTGGTTTTTGCGCAGGATAGCAAAGCCGAGAGTTTTTATTTGATTTATGGGGGAAGCGTGCGGATCGTCAGAAGGCAGGAAAAGAAGGAAATCCAACTTGCGGTTTTGGTGAAGAACGATTACTTCGGTGAAATGGCTTTGGTTGCCAACCGACGCCGTTCGGCGACCGTCACCGCGCTCGCAGATACGACCCTGCTTGTCTTGTCACGCAAGGACTTTGAGAAACTTTACAAGACTTCTCCGAAGTTAAAAATAAACCTTGAACTTGCGGTGCGCAGCCGTCGCCTGGCGCGTTCACTGCAATTCAAATGGTTGAGGCCCGACGAGGTCGTTTATTTCCTGGCGCGCAAACATATTATTGTGTTCTACCAAAAATTGACATTGCCCGCTTTTGCGCTCTTCGCGTCCCTGGCGCTGTTTTACGTCTGGTACTTTTATGTTTCCATATTGCTGGTTGCATTGGCGGCATGGGGCTCGTTGATTGCGATTGGTTTATGGGTTGTCTGGCTTTGGATCGATTGGGGCAACGATTATTACGTCGTCACCAACCAGCGTGTAGTGTGGCTCGAAAAGGTGGTAGGTATTTATGACAGCAGGCAGGAAACCCCGTTGAGTATGGTCGTCGCGGTCGGCGTTGAGTCGAATCAACTGGGGCGTTACCTCGATTACGGGAACGTCATCGTGCGCACGTACGTTGGAAAAATCCCGTTCAATCATGTGGGCAACCCCGCTCACGCGGCAAAAATGATTGATGAATATTGGAATCGCACGAAGGAACAAGCCGCCGGGATAGAAAAGGAGGCGATGAAGAACGCCATTCGCAAGAGGCTTGGAATCCCGCCTTCATCCGCGCCCGCGCCTGTTTCAAAACCCCCACCCCCGCCTCCCCCAAAACGCGGCACGCTGGCGATACTAAAATTCCTGGGCGCAGACACGCTTAAACTTCGATATGAAGCAGGCGAGACCGTGGTCTATCGCAAGCATTGGGTCGTGTTGATCCTGGAGGCGTGGATACCCCTGCTCAGTTCCATCATCATTCTCCTTTTATTCCTGTATCGTTTGATACAACTGGCGTTTCTGCCAAATGAGGTGTTTGTCTCATTCCAAAACGGATTAACGGTGGATGCGTGGGCGGGCGCATCGTTCTTTGCCCTCTTCCCGTTTATTGGGTGGTTCGTCTACCGCGTGATCGACTGG
>CAZIYY010000153.1:8636-12703 GCA_964543585.1 uncultured Anaerolinea sp.
TGACAAATTCGAAGTAACGAATGACCAGATCATTGATATTGACCGCAAGCCTTTCGGCACAGAGACCCGTAATGTCGCGCAATTGGACAGCGTATTGGGGACCTTATACGAGCGAAAAGGTTTGCTGGGAAACATCTTCAATTTTGGGACGGTCTACATTACAGTGGGTGGGAACAAACTTGCCTTTGAAGATGTCATGGACCCAGCCACTGTTCAATCGGATATTGATCGCCGCCGCATGGAGCGTACAATCAAGAAGACCGAATCTACGGTCGCCGCGGAACGCGAGCGCATGGCAGAGTGGCTGGCAACGTATCATCACAGCGCGGAGGATTTCAAAAAGGAAGAAGCCAAGAAAAATCAGAAACCGGAGTAAAATCGCCCTCACCCTAACCCTCTCCCGAAAGGAGAGGGGATTCAGCTCCTCTGTGAGACGCTTTGCGGAGATTGGGATGAGGGCGCTCATCATACAATAAAAAATAACAACAAAGGATATACTAAAAAATAATGGCTCTCCGTCAGATCGTCACGCTTCCTGACCCCGTGTTGAAGCGCAAAGCTCATACAGTCGCAAAATTCGATAAAAACCTCCAAACCCTGATAGACGACATGATCGAGACCATGCGTGATGCGCCCGGTGTTGGTCTTGCCGCGCCGCAGATCGGACTCTCTGAACGCATCATTGTGATCGAATACCACGAAAAGGAAGAAGACGAAGAAAAGGTAGACGCGCCAAAAAAAGTGTGGGCAGTGATTAATCCTGAGATCATAAAAACTTCAGCAGAAACTTTGATGGGCGTGGAAGGTTGTCTCTCCATCCCGGGCTTGGTCGGCGAAGTGGAGCGTCACGCCGTAGTACAGGTCAAGGGGCTGAACCGTCACGGCAAGCCGACAAAGATCAAGGCAAAGGGCTGGCTGGCGCGCATCTTCCAGCACGAGATTGATCACTTGAATGGAATCCTGTTCACCGAACGCGCCACGCGCATTTGGAAGCCTTCCGAAGAGGTTGAACAGGAACAGGAAGTTTAATGACATCTGTTCGGCAACTTGCCATTGATGACCTCCCCCGCCTGCGTCAGGCTTGGCAGGAAAATTGGGGTGACGAGTTTGTTGTTGCGCATGGTGTAATTTATTATCCAGATAAGTTGGATGGATTTATCGCTTTTGATCATGATGAATGGGTGGGTGAAATCACTTATACCTTTTCAGGGCATGAGTGTGAGATCGTTTCCCTTGATAGTTCACGGGAAAGACAAGGCGTTGGTACGATGCTCATTAATAAAGTTGTTGAAGAAGCGCGCACAAAAGGTTGCAGGCGCATCTTCCTCATCACAACAAACGATAACTTGAACGCGCTAGGCTTTTATCAGAAACGCGGCTTTGAACTGGTGAAAATTTATCGCGGCGCGGTGAACGAATCGCGAAAAATAAAACCGAGTATATCGTTGATCGGCGAGAACAACATCCCTCTGCGTGACGAGATTGAATTGGAAATGATGTTGATTAATTGAAAGAGTCGAAAGTCAAATGTCCAACGTCATTTATGTTGACGTTTGACCTTCGACGTTGGCCATATGTTTTTAAAACACCTCTCCCTCACCAATTTCCGCAACTTCACCCGCCTGGATATTGACATTCCAAAACGCGTGGTTTTGCTTACGGGGGCAAACGCACAGGGCAAGACCAGTGTGCTTGAAGCCGTTTATTTCCTGGCGGCATTTACGTCCTTTCAAACCCATGCAGACCGTCAACTGATTAACTTCATCGAAGCCAGAAAAAATTCCCTGGCTGTCGCGCGTCTCGTTGCGGAATATCAACGCGGCAGGAGCAGGCATCGCATTGAAGCGCGGCTCATCCTCGAACCGCTGGGCGTGTTGAACGGTCAGCGCCTTCGCAAGGAGATATTGCTGGATGGTGTGAAGAAACCCGTTAATGAAGCCATCGGTCACTTCAACGCGGTCATCTTCGTTCCGCAAATGTCGCAGATCATCGAAGGCGCGCCCGAGGACCGCCGCCGTTATCTAAACCTCGCCCTGGCACAATCTACGCCCGCATACGCAGGTATTTTGAGCGAATATAACCAGGCAATCACTCAGCGAAACGCATTACTAAAAATGCTGGGAGAACGCTCGGGGAACAGTGACCAACTCGAAGTGTGGGATGAGGCGTTGACTCGTCTCGGCGCGCAGATCATTTTGTGGCGCATCGAAGCTATCCAGCAAATCGAACGACTCGCTTCAAACGTCCACCACGAACTGACTCATGGAACCGAAGTCCTGCGCCTCTCGTACGAACCCGCTTTCGATCCGCTGCCGAAGCCAAATGGACAGCTGGGCTTGAAGATGGAAACAGTCGTTGATCGTTCGGGTTTGAAACTGGTTGACATACAGGATGGTTTTCGCGCTCGGCTGCGTGAATTGCGGAACGAAGAGATTTCGCGCGGCGTGACGACGATCGGTCCGCATCGCGACGAGTTGCGTTTCATTGCAGATGATGTTGACCTGGGAGATTACGGCTCGCGCGGGCAGGTCCGCACAGCGTTGCTCTCATTGAAACTAGCCGAAGTGAATTGGATGAAGGAACGCACGGGCGAGTGGCCCGTGATCCTGCTCGATGAAGTGATGGCGGAGTTGGATTTACAGCGCCGCGCCGATTTATTGAAGTATATCGGCGAAAGCGAGCAGGTGTTATTCACCACGACAGATGTGAATCTGTTTGCAAATGATTTTGTGGAGAAGGCTGAAGTGTGGCGAGTGGAAAGTGGGAAGGTCGAAAAGGCATGAACAGGCTTGCACAGCGCGCAGTCAAGATCCATGAACGCCTGCTTGAATTTTATGGCGAGCCGATCTGGCGTAACCCGTTGCCCGCGATTGATGAACTGGTTTCGACCATTCTTTCGCAGAACACGAACGATATCAACCGCGACCGCGCCCTCAATGCCCTGCGCGCGAAGTTCCCAACGTGGGAGGCGGTGCGCGATGCAAAGACAAAGGATGTGATCGAAGCGATTCGGCCTTCTGGACTTGCGAATCAAAAAGGACCGCGCATTCAGCAGGTGTTGAAAGCTATCACCGAAGAACGCGGCAGTTTGGATTTATCGTTTCTTGCCCAGATGAGTGTTGAAGATGCGCGCAATTGGCTGACCAAATTCAACGGCGTGGGACCGAAGACCGCGGCAATTGTCTTATGCTTTTCATTGGATATGCCTGCATTTCCTGTTGATACCCACATCTATCGCGTGACGGGCCGCATCGGACTCCGCCCCGGGAAGATGACCGTTGAACAGGCGCATCCGCATCTCGAAAGTTTATTTCCGCCCGAAACCTATTACGCCGCGCACTTGAATGTCATTAGACTAGGGCGCGAAATCTGCACCGCGCGCAAGGCGCATTGCGAGATTTGTCCGATCAGAAAATTGTGTGATTATGGGAGAAAAAATAAATAACGAAATGTCGTTGCGAGGGCTGTTGGTCGAGTAGCCTTGAGCGTTCGTTGCGAAAGGCGTATCGAGACCCGGTCCGAAGCAATCTCGTTCTTTCAGGTTACTTGAGATTGCTTCGTCGCAACAAACGCTCCTCGCAATGACATATGTTTATCTATTATCTCCATCCCCTTTGATTTTCCCTCTTTCCAACCTATCATATAACTTGGCAATATTGTATTCAGCAATGTCATCCAGCGATAAATTCAACTCCGTCGCGACTTGCGCGATGTACCACAGCACGTCGCCAAGTTCGGCTTTGAGCGCGTCACGGGTCTCTTCGTTGATCTGCCCATCCTTATCGCGAAAGACTTTCTTGATCTTGCCCGCTACTTCGCCTGCTTCATTGACCAGTCCCAGCGCGGGATAAATAACGGGATGCCCGATGACGGGAAATTTTGCGGTAGCGCGTGCTTTGGTTTGGTACTCGTTGAAGTTCATTTTATCTCCAGGTTTGAAGGCAATCAGTTAACCTTTTTAAATGTGTTTAATTATTTTGAGTAGTATAGCATCCTTGAGCTGCTGGCTTTGATTAAATTGACCTCTTGCATAAGTGACCCGTTGCTTAGCCACAGACTGCGCAAGC
>CAZIYY010000154.1:0-12640 GCA_964543585.1 uncultured Anaerolinea sp.
GCAAAGGTCTCCTCCCAAACTTCGGGCATGAGAAACAGTGTCGGGCCTATATCGAAGCGGTGACCGTCGCGCACGATCTGATTACAGCGTCCGCCTGAGGACTCTTTCTTTTCCAGCACCGTTACATCATAGCCATTCCTAGCAAGTCTGGCGGCGGCGGTAATTCCACCGATTCCAGCGTCGATTACAAGAGCCGTTGGTTTGTTCATTTTTCTCCATAAACTCTCCTCTCCATATTGGGTTCAGGGGCGGACAGGTGGGAAGAAAGTTGAATAGCACGTTAACAATCTAAAAGTGGCATGATATTCCCTGCAAACAACCACAATGCTGTGGAAGGAGAATATCATGCCAGCGTCAGAAGTATATCAGGGAGTCTATCGGCTGTTGCAAGGCTGTCTAAAGAAGAAATCGATGAAAGTAGCAGAACTCGACTTGCGTTGTTGGTCACGGGAATGATTGGAGCGAAGAATGCCAGTCCTGCCCGGATTGCTAGTGCCTTGCACAAAATGGGATTGAGAGATGCCAAGCCCGAAAGTCTAGAACGGCACATTCGACGGATTGAGAATGATACTGAGATTTCAGCTGCCATCTGTTTTCATCCGTTTGCACGCTGGGGATTGCTATACGGGAAACCACGCCGTATGTTCTTGATTGTCGACCCGACTTCACAGGAAGATCGTATCTTTATGGTGAGTGTTGCCATTTGGTATCGTGGACGTGCTTTGCCTCTGGCTTGGACCACTTGGGAAGCCAACGCACCTTTGACTGGCAAACGGTTCTGGGAACGGATCGAAGAGTTACTCGCACTGGTTTCCGAACTGTTACCAAAGGATATTCCTGTCATTTGCATAGCTGACCGTGCCTTTGGATCCCCTGCTTTTACAGATTTGTTGGTGAAAAGAGGTTGGCATTATGTGGTTAGAGTACAAGGACAGACCCTATGCCAGGATTGCGCTGGCAAAACTCGTCGTATTGAACATTTGGTACAGACGACTGGGCAACGAGCCAAGATGAAAGGCAAGGTCTTCAAAAGCAAGGGCTGGCGTACAGCCAGCGTGGTTGTCTTTTGGAGTGGAAGTTATAGTTCACCACTTTGTTTGGTCAGTGATCTGCCACCCGACTGGAACTTGATTGAATACTATCGTCGCCGTTATCCTATTGAAGCCTTGTTCAGAGATTACAAGTCTTCAGGTTGGCAATGGGAAAAAGGACAAGTCAAAGATCCAGAGCATATGGAGCGCTTATTGGTTGGCATGGCATTGGCAACTTGGATTGTGCTTTGCATCGGTTCACAAGTCGCTCAAGAAATTCTTGCGACACCTTCCAGTGGCAAACGTCATACTCGTCCTTATGAAGGCAAGTTCAGTCTGTTCACGCTCGGCTTGGAACGGTTACTTCATTGCCTTACCAGTGATTTATGTTTCCAGCCACATTGGTTACTCACCGATTGGGACAAAAGCAATTGGCAAACCCAGATCTGTAGCCACCATGCTCTTGCCTTTATTCGGGCATCATGATACTGACGCTTACTTTTAGATTGCTAAAGTGCTCTTCAACCCTGTCCGCCCTCAAACTCCCAAGGGAGAGGGGTTGGGGTAAGGTTTCTTGGCTCATTATACATGTTGTCAAATATTTGTCAATATTTATAGAATAAAATACTTTGCAAAATATTGACAAAATAAGTGAAATCTGTACAATATCCCCAACACAAACTTCGGAGGTTCATGATGCAAGCACAAGCTAACTGGGAAAACCAACTCATCGCCCTGGCGGGCAATATCCCTCATCCATCCACGCGCCCCTTCTTCTCCTATTGGGCTGGCGACGCGGCGCTTGGCATGGCCTATAAACAAGCCGAGAAGATCACTGCCGCACACAGCAAATCCTTCTATTTTGCTTCAGGGCTGCTCCCCGAGGAAAAACGCTCTGCTGTCCGCGCGTTGTATGCCTTTTGTCGTATCGTTGACGATATTGTGGACGAATCGACGGATGCGCAAAGTAAGACTCAATTGGACTACTGGCGCAGGATGGTCGAAAGCGCTTCTTTCTCAGATAACGACCTGGTCGCCGCCGCATGGGCCGATACCCTCACCCGATACCATATCCCGCGCCACCATGCCCTGCAACTGATTGGCGGCGTCGCCCGTGACCTTCTCCAAACCCGTTATCAGACCTTCGACGAACTCGCGACCTATTGTTACGGTGTTGCTTCCACAGTGGGATTGATGAGCATGTATATTGTTGGGTTTAAAAATAACGATGCAATTCCCTACGCTATTAAACTCGGCGTCGCGTTACAAATGACAAATATCCTTCGTGACGTTGGCGAAGATCATCGCAACGGGCGTTTGTATCTGCCGCGCGAAGAACTTACCTTCCACGGAATTTCCGAACAGGACATTGCCGAAAGCCGCGTCACGGACAATTGGCGCCAGTTCATGAAATTCCAAATTGACCGCACGCGCCAGCTTTATGAAGAGTCCTGGGAGGGGGTGAAACTGCTTGAGCGCGAAGGACAACTTGCCGTCGGCACCGCGTCCGTTTTTTATCAGGGCATTCTCGATCAGATCGAAAAGAACGACTATGATGTTTTTACAAAACGCGCAAGTTTGTCAGCAGTAGGTAAGGTGGGCCGCATTCCTTCATTGTGGCTAAAGATAAAAACTCTCTAAATTGCAGGGACCTCCTCAATCTTCAGGCACGGGCGTAATCATGATTATGCCCGTGCCTTTATTTAGGAATATAATCAGGAGGTGAAGCGGCTTGCACTGATCCCTGTATTCTTGTTATTGATATCCTGCGTCTCTGCTGCTCCAACATCATCCCTTTTAGAGGTGAAACACGTGCCGACTATCCGTTATCTTGCCTTGGGCGATTCTTATACAATCGGTGAAAGTGTCTCTGAAAACGAAAGATGGCCGAATCATCTTGCTGCACTTATGGAATCCTCCACCCAATTTACGAAGTCTATTGGGAATGGCAAGGAGGGCGTGGAAGTGACTATCATCGCTCGTACGGGTTGGACAACAGACGAACTATGGAAAGGTATTCAAGCCGCAAAGCCAGAACCGCCTTATGATCTGGTCTCGTTATTGATTGGGGTAAATAATCAGTATCGTGGATATGATATCCATGAATACCGCGAACAATTTGTCTTTTTATTGAACAAATCCGTTGAATACGCGGGTGGGAATCCGAACCGAGTCGTTGTTCTATCCATCCCTGATTGGGGTGTAACTCCATTTGCGTCAGGCCGAGATATCGAACAGATTGCGAAAGATATCGATGAGTTCAATGCAGTGAGCAGGGAAGAGTCGGAAAAGGCGGGCGTGCATTACGTGGATGTCACCCCCGTTTCACGTGAGGCAGTGACCGACCCGTCATTGATCGCGTCCGACGGATTACATCCTTCGGGGAAAATGTATTCAGAATGGGCGAACTTGGCTTTGCCAATGGTGTTGAAGGCATTAGAGAAATAACAGTAAGGCGACCCACCAAGAGCGAACGCGAATCGTGAAATGCGTGAGAGCTTGGCAATATAATCAAGTGAGACTGCCATGGTAGGTCACCCGTGGAAAAATTCAAAAAATAAAAAAGGAGAGAATGATGGCTAAAATATCTTACGATGCAGTGCAGGATTACCTTGCGTCTCTTGTTCCCCCGCGCGAGCCAGAGTTGCAGGAGATGGAAAAGTATGCGAAGAAGAATGACTTTCCGATTATCGGGCCAGCGTGCGGGTATTACTGCTATCAACTTGCGCGCATGGTGAATGCAAAATCAATATTCGAGTTGGGGTCGGGATACGGTTATTCCACGGCGTGGTTTGCGAAAGCAGTGAAAGAGAATGGGGGAGGGGTGGTGCATCACACTGTTTGGGATGAAGACCTGTCGAAACGCGCGCAGGTCCATTTGTCCGCGTTGGGACACGGGGACGTAGTCAAGTATCATCTCGCGGAAGCGGTGGAGACTCTGCGTCAAACAGCGGGTCCGTTTGATATTATCTTCAACGATATTGATAAAGAGGCGTACCCCGATTCGCTTTCAGTTATCAAAGAGAACTTGCGCTCAGGCGGCGTTTTGATCATTGACAATATGTTGTGGAGCGGGCGCATCTTTGACTCCAGAAACCACGACAAAAGCACGGAAGCTATCCGCCGCTTCACGCGCGACATTACAACTGATCCCGATTGGATCGTTTCCCTCGCCCCTGTGCGCGACGGCATGATCATCGCTTATAAAAAATAACCAACTATAAAGAATAACATGACATACAACTTCGACCAAATCATTGAACGCCGTCACACGAATTCCCTCAAGTGGACTAAATATCCTGCGGACGTCCTACCACTCTGGGTGGCGGATATGGACTTCCTGACTCCTGAACCCATCCGCAATGCTCTGCGTACCGCGCTTGACGACGGTGTGCTGGGTTATGAATTTCTTCAGCGACATACTCAGCAGGCTGTTGCCGCGCGCATGGAGCATCTCTATGACTGGCAGGTTGACCCCGATTGGGTTGTTGCCACTACCGGTGTTGTAAGTGGATTCAATATTGCGGCACGCGCAACCTGCAAAACGGGTGACGGGGTGTTGATTCAGACCCCTGTCTATAACATGTTCTACGGTATTTACAAGCATCTTGGTCTTACACAGCAATCGGCTCCCTTTTCATTCATCACGGAGGATCATGCACTCATCTCGCAATTAGATATGCATCTATTTGCCCGGGCTTTTCATTCCAACAATGCAAAGACGCGCATGTTCCTATTTTGCCACCCGCATAACCCGCTGGGACGTGTGTTCACATGCGAGGAACTGCAAGGCATGGCTGACATCTGTCTGCAGAATGAAGTAATTATCGTTTCAGATGAAATCCATAGTGAATTATTGTTGAATGGTTCGAAACATATTCCGATTGCCACGCTTTCCTCTGATATTGCAGATAAATCCATCACACTCATAGCCGCAAGCAAGACCTTCAATACGGCCGGATTATTCTGTGCATTTGCCATCATCCCTAACGCTGATTTGCGCGAGCGCTTCAAGGAAGTCAACGACGAGATCACGGGGCACGTTTCAAGCCTTGGATTAATTGCCGCGGAAACTGCTTTCTCCGGTTTATGTGATGACTGGCTTGCGGAACTGCGTGTATACCTGAGAGATAATCGCGATTTTTTGGCTGAGTATCTAACAGAGAATTTCCCAAATGCAAAATTTACCATTCCCTATGCCACTTATCTGCAGTGGATTGATTTTAGTGAATATGTAAAGCCTGGAGCGATGGAGAAACCGCCGTTTGAATTCTTCCTTGAAAAAGCAAAGGTCGCTCTAAGCGGCGGCAAAATCTTCGGTGAAGGCTTCGAAAATTTCGTCCGTCTAAATTTCGCCTCACCGCGCCGGTTGGTGGCGGAGGGGTTGGAACGAATGAGCACGGCGCTTAATTAAAAAGGACGGATGGGGGTTACCCATCCGTCAAAAATACTTATGGCACAGGAAGAAGTGGGGAATGCCGCTATCTTTTTCGTTCGGAGAACGTCTGGTGCAAAAGCCAGTGGCTTGACCAGTTCAGGGCGTCCCAATCCTTCCCTTGATCTGATTGTCAGGCGGTGTTTCTATAACTGCCTCCTTTCACTTAAGCCCATCATACTCGCGAACATTTGGTTTCACATTAAAAACAACATACGCTTCCATTAAAATTTCGCGGGATTATCCGCACGTTTATTCTATGTACGCATGTTCGAGAATTCAGACGCTTTCTTATTCCTGCCAATCAATCGACCGATCAACACGCCCGCAGGCGCGGCAAGCGCGAAGGCAAGAAGCGCCGAAATGACAAGTCCGATCAGCGCGATGATCCCGATCCACAAAAATGCGTATAGCACAGGATCGTTTTTGACAACCTGACCGCTTTCATCAACACAATGCAATTCGTAGGCGGTGCTTGGTTGCGAATTCCCAAACTCGTCGGTCGTTGTCGTTGCGTACGAGTAAGACTCTGCAGTTGTTCCCTCGGGGCAAATCAACGGCGCAAGGGTCTGCATGGCGAAACTGCTCGCTGATGTAAATCCTCCCACCATCACGGCAACTGGAAATAAACATGCGCTGATCAAACCAAAAACGATTACCCAAACAATACAGCCTGATAACGTGCCCGCCGTTGCTGATTTCATTTGATCTCCTTTATCAAATACCTCACAGATAATACAAAGTACTCGGAGAGTATAATACAACTGTCAGACAATATTCCTTCGGGAGGAACCATGACCACCATTGACTTGACCGTTCACAACGAGCGCCGCGTCCGCGCCATTCAACGCGCAAGAGAAAAAAACATCATCATCCCTACGTATGCCCAGATGAAAGACCCTTCAAAGATTCCCGCGAAAGTTAAGGATGAATTGAAGTCCATCGGACTCTGGGACATTCACCCGCGAAATTTATTTCGCATCAACTGGCATAACCAACCCAGCGCTTCAGGCGGGACCTTTGGCGGGGTCAATTTTCTTGAGCTTCCGTCCACACTGACAGGTGTCCGCGCACGCATCGTCGTCATTGTTGGCAAATGGTTTCCAACGGGTGCGCATAAAGTGGGCGCGGCGTTTAGTTGTTTGGTGCCGCGCCTGGTCACAGGTCAATTTGACCCGACCACGCAAAAAGCAGTCTGGCCCTCCACAGGAAACTATTGTCGCGGCGGCGCGTATGACTCAGCATTGCTTGGATGTGAATCCATCGCGATCCTGCCCGAAGGGATGTCCAAGGAAAGATTCGAGTGGCTATCGAAAGTCGCAGGCGAGACAATTAAGACTCCAGGTTCCGAATCCAACGTCAAAGAAATCTTTGATAAATGTTGGGAATTAAAAAAGTCTGGTCAGGATTTGATGATCTTCAACCAGTTTGAAGAATTTGGTAATTACCTGTGGCATTACGAAGTGACTGGCCACGCGATGGAAGAAGTCTTCAAACAGGTGGCTGGAAAGAATGACCGTTATCGCGGCATGGCATCTGCCACGGGGTCCGCGGGAACAATTGCCAGCGGCGACTATATGAAGAAGTTATTCCCCGATAGCAAGATCGTCGCCTGCGAAGCCTTGCAATGCCCAACGCTGCTTGAAAACGGATTCGGCGCCCATCGCATCGAAGGCATCGGCGATAAGCACGTGCCGTGGATACACAACACGAAGAACACTGATGTTGTCACGGCAATTGACGATAACGCCGTGGTCAACCTCGCTCGATTGTTCAATGAAGAATCGGGTCGCGAATACCTCTCCCAAAAGGGGATCTCCAATTCTCTAATCTCCAATCTCGACCTGCTCGGTTTCTCTGGCATCTCAAATGTTTTATCCTGTATCAAGACTGCCAAATATTATGAAATGGACGAGAACGACATCCTGCTCACTGTCCTTACCGACTCGATGGAACTCTATCGCTCGCGCCTGCATGAAATGAGTCAGGACTTTGGCGAATATACCGAACGCGCCGCCGCCGCAGATTTCGCGCGTTACCTGCATGGTCAATCCACGGATAACATGCTCGAACTGCGCTACACCGACCGCCGCCGCGTGCATAATCTCAAATATTACACGTGGGTCGAGCAGCAGGGACGCACTTACGATGAAATCCAAAAACAATGGTACGAACCCAATTACTGGACTGATGTGCAAAAACAAGCGGATGAAATTGATGAGTTGATCGTCGAGTTCAATAAGGAAGTTGGATTGGTGTGAGTTGTAGGGTTGGAGTGTCGCTCCGGCCTTTCTTGACGAATATACGCCATTGGCGTACAATTGCATAAAATATGCAATTCATTGAAACCAGCATCTTTACTCGCCAGGTAACAAGCTTGCTAAAAGATGACGAATATCGCCAGTTACAGATGGCTTTATACACCCATCCTGAAGCAGGCGCGATCATTCCCCACAGTGGTGGGCTAAGAAAAATTCGCTGGTCAATGGCTGGGCGCGGCAAACGCGGTGGTGCAAGAGCAATTTATTATTGGGTTGTTGTGCATGACCAAATCCTTATGTTGTTCTTATACTCGAAAAATGAAAAAGATGATCTCACCCCGCAACAACTGAAGGTGTTGAGAGAGGTTGTCGAACAGGAGTTCAAATGAAAGACGAATTATTTGACGAATTAATTGCCAGCGTGCGCGAAGGCGGAAAGATTCTGCGCGGCAAAGCCAAGCCAAGCCGCTCGTTTGTAATTGATGCTCCCGACGTAAAAAAGATTCGTTCCAACTACAAACTTTCCCAAACTGAATTTGCCGCGTTAATGGGTATCAGCGTCAAGACATTGCGTAATTGGGAGCAGGGACGGCGTTCCCCCGAAGGCGCGGCTCGCGTGTTACTACAAGTTGCGGCAAAACATCCAAAAATTGTCTGGGACGTTGTGCGGGCGAAGTAAAGGTCGTTGGTTCGTACTATAATCAATCCAATCCACTCACGGAGGCTGACTCATGGCGCTGATTCAATTCACTCGTAACTATCGTGACCTCAGCACAGACGCGGGCTTTCAATTCGAGTTCTACTGTGACCGTTGCGGTAACGGCTATCAAACCGAATTCCAGGCATCCACGCTTGGAACTGTGACCAACGCGCTTGACGCGGCAAGCAATCTCTTCGGCGGTGTACTGGGGAGAGCCGCGAACGTGGCACGCGGAGTCCGTTCGGCGGGTTGGGAGAAGGCGCATGATAAGGCCTTCGCCGATGCGGTAGAAGAAGCGAAGCCGCACTTCCACAAATGTAAACGGTGTGGCAAATGGGTGGATGGCGATTGCTGGAACACTCAACGCAGTCTCTGCAAAGAATGTGCGCCCGACCTCCAGGAAGAAATGTCATCCATTCAGGTGCAAGCCGCGGTCACCGACGCGCGCGAAAAAGCCCAAACAGTGGATTACGTCTCCGCCGATAAATTCAAAGAAGACATTATTGCAACATGTCCGCATTGCGGGGCGAAAGCGGGTGGTGGAAAATTCTGTCAGGAATGTGGCAAGCCATTGAGCGCTGAAAAATTCTGCAAAAACTGCGGTGCAAAAATGGAAGCAGGCGCAAAATTCTGCGCCGAATGCGGCACCAAACAATAAAATCTTAAAACTCAGTGCTCTCAGTGTGCTCTGTGGCTGGACGCATTGCATTTATAATAGCCTCAATGTTTCGCCCCACAGATTTGATTCTGGTCTGCGTCCTCCCGACCCCGCGTGACCTTGAAATCGCGCGCCTTCTGGGATGGTACCGCATCCCGCTTCGCACTGCCCCTAAAGTTGTCGCGGTGGACTACCTGGCTTTTTACCAGCCCTCAGCCTTCGGCGGCCGCGGCGGACAAATCGAATTCATCGCGCAAGTGAAAGGACACGAACTCACCACGCGCGGCGAACTGCTCAAAGATGAAGCGGGTCACCCGCGGGCGAAAGAAGAATATTACAAAATCCAGTTAGGCGGGCTTGAAAAATTATCCCAACCGATTACAGCCGATAAATGGAAACGATTGACGTTCTTATACACAACAGGCGAATATTTGCTCAATGCCAAACTGCTCAACGATTTGGTCGTCCATGCCGAAGAACGCGAAATCCTGTGGAAGAGTCTGCGCGAGCGCGCGGAAAATGAGCAACTCTATAAAACAGATTTACCCGAAGCGGATATTCCGCCCGAAGTGTTGTTGGCGTTGCTGGGGATAAAGGAAGCGGAAACATCTTACGAAACAAAGGAGCAGGATTATGACCCTCTTGATTAAAAACGGGACTCTAATTACAGCGTCCGAATCATTTGATGCGGATATTCTAATAGATGGGGAAACCATAACTCAAATCGGTAAAAATCTAAAAATCGAAAATGTAGAAATCATGGATGTAAGCGGCAAACTTGTCCTGCCCGGCGGAATTGACCCGCATGTGCATTTGGATCTACCCATGTTCAACACAGTTTCCTCCGATGACCATTACACAGGTCACAAAGCCGCAGCGTTTGGCGGCACAACCACCGTAATGGATTTTGTCCCCCTGGCGCTGAGCAGAGAGACGAGCAAAGCTAGGAATGCAGACGAAGCGCGAGGTGGAGGGGACTTCCAATATTCTGTTGACTTATGGATGAAGAAAGCCGAGAAAGCTGCGATTGATTACTCCTTCCACATGAATTTGACGCAATTCAATGAGAACATCGCAAAACAAATTCCATCCCTGCGCGAGTTGGGGATTCAAACGCTCAAAGTCTTTACTGCGTACAACGGACGCTTACGACTCGACGATGGCAGTATCTTCAAGGCATTGCGCATTGCAAAAGATAATGGAATGTTGGTGATGGCGCACTGCGAAAATGGAGATGTCATTGAAACATTAGTTGCAGAGGCGCTCAAAGG
Organism: uncultured Anaerolinea sp.; assembly: GCA_964543585.1. Lineage (GTDB taxonomy): Bacteria > Chloroflexota > Anaerolineae > Anaerolineales > Villigracilaceae > Defluviilinea. The sequence continues at coordinate 10,357 of CAZIYY010000154.1, forward strand.
AGGCCACACAACCCCCGAATATCACGCGTTGACCCGTCCTGCATGGGGTGCAATCGAAGCGACTCTACGCATGGCGGCGATAGCAGAGCAAGCCGATTCGCCTGTATATATTGTCCACATGAACGCGGGCGGCGAAGTGGATATGCTCAAGTACGCGCGCGAACGCGGCGTCAAAGTAATGGGGGAGACGTGTCCGCAATATTTGTTTTTCACGATTGACAATTTACGTCGCCCCGATGGCGCCAAGTGGATATGCTCCCCGCCGATGCGAACGGCGCAGGATAATGCGCGTTTATGGGATGGGCTGTCAGAGGGTGTGTTGCAGACAATCGGCACGGATCATTGTCCATTTTATTTTGATGGGACCAAACCAATTGTCTATGAAGAAGGCGAGATCGCCATCCCTGGCAAAGAGTTGGGCGAAGATGACTTCACGAAAATCCCGAACGGTCTGCCTGGAGTCCAGGATAGATTACCAATTATGTGGACGTATGGCGTGCGCGCGGGCAAGATCAATGCGAATCAATTTGTCGCATACAACAGTACGAACCCCGCGAAGATCTTTGGTTTGTACCCGCGTAAAGGCGCGCTGTTGGAAGGTTCTGATGCGGACATCGTGATTTGGGACCCAGAGAAGAAAATAAAGTATGGAGTGGCGTGCTCGCATCAACGCACGGACTACAATTTATATGAAGGTTGGGAATTGACAGGTTACCCCGAAAAAGTTTTCCTGCGTGGCAAGATGATTGTGGATGGAAACGATTGGAAGGGCGCGGCAGGTCAAGGTCGGTTTTTGAAGAGGAGCCAGGGGGAGATTTTGTAAAGGGCAGATGTTCAAAGCTCCTCAACTAATTCTTTCAACCTAGGGTGTTCGGCATAAACGCCGCGATATTTCTCCGGCAACAGCACAGCGATCTGGCACATGATTTCATCCGTATATTTTTGAAGCGCCGCGTCGCGGTCTTTGTTTGGCAACGGGGGAACGATGAACGGCTTTCCGCCTGCAAGAGTGATGTTCGATTTGCGAAACCGTTTCACGTTCGCGAGAATGACTTGATCTGCCGTGCCTGTGATTGCAATCGGAACCACAGGAAATCCTGAACGTGCCGCGAGATAGGCGACGCCGGGCTTGCCTTCATTCAACGAGCCTGTGAGTGAGCGGGTTCCCTCAGGCGCGATGACAAGGCATTTGCCATCTTGCATGAGAGAGATCATTTTTCGCAGGGCTTTCAAGTCGGGATTAAAGCGATCCACAAATAGAAAGTTGAAATGTTTTCCCAGCCAGCGTATCCAGCCGATCTTTTCAAACTTCTCTGCAACGGGGATGAATAAGTCCGTTCGGTCCATCACAAAATAGACCATGAGGATGTCAAGAATGCCGATGTGATTGGATGCCAGAATCATGCCTCCAGTGAGAGGAACGTTCTCTTTCCCGCGCATTTCAAAGCGCGCAATGAGTCTAAGCAAAATGCGGAGGAGAAAACGAAGAATGCGAAGCATGAGATCAAGGGGATGGACGTTGTTGCTCCAGTTCCTTCAGACGGGGGTAATCAGCATATACCCCGCGATATTTCTCTGGAAGCAGTGAGCCAATCTGGCACATGATCTCATCTGTCGCTTCGCGCATCGCTTGCTCGCGTCCCTTCCCTTTGGGTAATTGAATATAAAAAGGATCTCCGCCCCTGACCGTGATCTTTGACCGCCGAAATCGTTTGAGATTTTCAATGATTGCGCGATCCTCCGTCCCCGTAACAGCAACGGGCAGAACGGGATATCCGCTCTTGCCTGCCAGAAAAGCGACTCCCAGTTTGGCTTCCTGCAACGCTTCAGTCTTCGAGCGCGTGCCTTCGGGAGCAATGACGAGCATCCCGCCCTGTTCCATTCGCGCAAGGATTTGTCGCAACGCGGCATAGTCTGCTTCGAAGCGGTTCAGCCAGATGGCATTGGCGGCGCGCCCAATTGCGCCGAAGAGCAGATGGTTTCTGTATTTTTCGGCAACAGGCATAATGATGTCTTCGCGGTCAATGATGCACAATAGCGCCGCAGTATCCAGCCGCCCCAGGTGATTCGCGGCGGCAATAAAATTCCCTTCGGGGAGTTTTTCGAGATCGTGGACTTCGATGTCGGTAATGATCTTCATGAAAAAGCGGACAATGGAACGCAGTGTCTTAAATTTCATACCCTCAATTGTACAATAAAAAACGGGCGGTCATGCCGCCCGTGTGAACGGGGAGTGACAAATTGTGTGGGCTAAGGAAGTCCATCACGTTAGCTGGATAGTCTG
>CAZIYY010000155.1:0-9893 GCA_964543585.1 uncultured Anaerolinea sp.
AGACCTTTGCCTCTCTCAGCGAAAAGATGAGTGAACATCTCGATCTACGCCGCATCGATCCGACGTATAAAGTCCACTTCGATGATGGTCTGAAATTAGAATTGACATCGGATATCGGCAAAATGCAGACGCAACTTGAGAAGGTCGAGAAGACTGCGTTTACTGGATTCTTAAGTTACATTGCCGAGGGAAGTAAACATTACAAGATGTCGCTGGAAAAATTCGTTGGTCGAAACTTCTACAACATCTTCGAATACCTCAGCCTCGCCAATTTGCCGTTGATCTTTCAACTTAAGGCACTGGCAAAGCATCACGCCAACACGGGTCGCTTCTTCAAGGACGAAAGACTCAAGGCAGCATTCACCTTCCAGAACATGTATCTGGGATTAAGTCCCTATGATGCGCCTGCTACGTATTCCCTTTTGCAATATACAGAATTGGCTGAAGGCGTTTGGTATCCCATGGGTGGAATGTATGCGGGAATCCAGGCGTTGACAAAGATCGCTGAAAAACTTGGTGTGAGGTTTATCTACAACGCGCCTGTGAAAAGAATTATGACCAATAAAAGTAAAGTGCTTGGCGTAGTCCTGGAGAATGGGCGTCCACTCACGGCTGATATCTTCATAGGCAATGCAGATCTCCCCTACATCTACAAGGAACTTCTACCTGATGCAAAAGAAGCAAAAAAACTGGATAACAAACTCTACACCTGCTCCACCATCATGTTCTACTGGGGAGTGGATAAAGAATATCCGCAGATCGCACACCACAATGTATTCCTGGGCGGCGATTACAAGGCATCGTTCGACCAGATCTTCAATGATCACACCTTGCCCGAAGTGCCATCATCCTATGTCCACGCGCCTGCCCGCACCGACAAAGCCGCCGCGCCAGATGGACAGGATACGATCTATGCGCTGATGCCTGTTGGTCATTTGGACGCGGGCAACAAACAGGACTGGAACGCTCTCGTGGATCGCGCCCGCGAAACGATCTTTAAGCGTCTCTCAACAGAGATGGGCGTGGACGATCTCAAAGAGCATATCAAGTTCGAGATCGTATACCAGCCCGAAGTGTGGAAAGAGCGATTCAATCTGGAAAAAGGTTCGGCGTTCGGCTTAAGTCATAACTTCACACAGGTCGGTTATTTGCGCCCACAGAATCGTCACAGACAATACAAGAATCTTTATTTCGCAGGCGCATCCACGCATCCCGGTACAGGCTTGCCCATCATACTCCTTTCGGCTAAACTAACCACGGAAAGAATCCTAAAGGAGCAGACCGCAGGCGCGCGTGTCGAATCCGCTCAAAGGTCCAACCTGCAGCCTGCAAACTCATAAAATGGTCAGCACAACACCTGCCTTCAACCTCAAAGCCGTCCTCAAGGAAACGGGTCTCGCCGCCGATACTCTGCGCGCCTGGGAGCGCCGTTATGGTCTCCCTGTGCCGCAACGCACGTCGGGCGGGCATCGTTTGTATTCACAACGCGACATCGAGACAGTCAAATGGTTGATAAAGCGGCAGGCGGAAGGACTTTCGATTTCCCGCGCCGTAGATATGTGGAACGAACGACTCGCATCAGGCACCGACCCTCTGGCTGATTCCGTGTCATCAATATTGACCTCAGCCTCAACGCCTCCAACTCAATATCACTCCCCCGATACTACTCTTGATTCTCTAAGAGCACGCTGGACCGAAGCTTGTACAGATTTCAACGAATCAATCGCCGAGCAAACGCTTAATCAGGCATTTTCGATATTCCCCGTTGAAGAAGTCTGCATGGAAGTGATCCAAAAAGGCATGTCAGAAATTGGAAATCTCTGGTATGAAAACCGCGCAAGCGTTCAACAGGAACATTTCGCGTCAGGTCTTGCCATGCGCAGGCTTGACGCGCTCCTGAGCGCGACGCCAGCGCCTACACAGAATAATACGGTTTTAGTGGGTTGTCCTCCCGATGAATGGCATACCTTCACAACGCTGCTACTTTCTTTATTACTTCGCCGCCGCGGACTAAACGTTATCTATCTTGGCGCGAATGTCCCTGCTTCGCGGTTCACTAACACGGTCAAAGATACAAAAGCTGACCTCGTTGTGCTCGTCGCCCAACAACTCATCAGCGCGGCGACGCTTCAGCAGACCGCGCTTGTCCTCTCAAGCCGCAAAATCTCTGTCGCGTTCGGTGGACGAATCTTCAGCCTTCACCCGGATTTGTCAGAATCTATTTCCGGTTATTTTCTGGGTCATGAACTGAATTCCGCCGTGGGTGAGATCGAGACAATTCTGCATACCAGGGTAAAGCATCGCCAACCCAAGGCAGCCTCTCAAATTTATGTGACTGCGCATCAAGCCTATCAATCCAAACGCGCGCAAATCGAACTAACCCTGAATGGGATGCTTGAACCCCTTTCCATTTCATCAGAGGATATAAAGACAGGTGTTCACTTCCTGGGCGAGAACATCGCCGCTGCCCTGCAACTGGGTGACATGGCACACGTCTCCGCGGAGGTGGATTGGTTGAAGGCATTGCTTCAATTCTATGAAACACCTCTGCAACAACTCATCCATTTCATGGAGGCCTACTCCCACGCAGTGGGCAGGAACATGAATGGAGAGGGGAAACCTATATTTGAGTGGTTCGCCTCCGAAGTTGAAAAACTAAAAGCATCCTAGGAATCATTTCATGCAAGCAGGAAAGATCAACACACTTTTGAATTACATTCTGCCGGGCGTTTTAATCTCAGCGGCTTTCACGGCTGTTATTGGTTTAACAGCAGCGAATTTATCAGGCTTTCAAATTGTAGGGCATACAGGAATTGCCTTTTACTATCCCTGGCAATTAACAGAACCAAACGCCGCCGCCCGACTAACTGCCTGGACAGGATATCTGCTTCATAACCTTATTGTATGGGCGATCATCTTTTTCGCACAACGCGAAAGATCCAAATTCAGAAATGATCTACGCTGGTTCAACTGGGCAATGATCGCGACGCATCTCATGTTTATCGTTTTGCACATCTCTCAATCCCAACTCTTCTACGACGGCCTCGCACAGGATGTGCCGGAAGTCACCGCGCAGGGATCGGTAGCTGTCATGTTGATGATCATCATCCTCTTCGAGACACCGCGCCGCGGCCTGATCTTCGGAAAAAAGTTCAAGTTCAAAGATGGCTTCATGCACATTGCCCGCAAATATCATGGTTATTTCTTTGCATGGGCCACCACTTACACATTCTGGTACCATCCCACTGAAGGAACATGGGGACACTTGATGGGCTTTTTGTATATGTTCATGCTCTTCGTCCAAAGCGCTCTGATCTTCAACCACGCTCACGTCAACAGGCAGTGGACCTTTGTACTTGAAACATTTGTGGTAGTACACGGGACAATAGTCGCTGTTTTGCAGGGAAATGGCCTTTGGCCCATGTTCGCCTTTGGCTTTGGTGGAATGATCGTTCTGACGCAGATGTATGGTCTTGGACTCAACACATGGACCAAGCGCGGCATCGCAATTGGCTTTATCATAATCGTTGTAACATATTACGCGATGTCAGGAAATATCAGTGGGCTAAATGAAGTCATTCGTATCCCAATAATTGACTATATGGTTATCTTCCTGCTTTACGGAATTTATCTCCTGATCAACTGGATCATCAACCTGTTCAAGCCCCCCGCACAGGTCCAGGCAGGAACGGATTAATCATGACGAGTGGAAAGCCATCCACGCGCCGTGGGAAAAAGGAATCAAGGTAAAAGGTTATCCCGATAAGCCGATCATAAGTCGCGATAAAGAAAGAACCCTTCAAGCCTACCAGCAGTCAAAAGCATACGGAGCGAACATGCCAAAAGTGAATCCCCTCATCCGTTTGCTTGAAGGCAAGGATATTCCGCAAATCACAAAGGCATTTCAGCAGATTGAATGGAATAAGCCCACTTCACAATACGAACGCTATTTGATGGAGCAGGCATTGGACATTCGCGATGTACATGTTGCTTTTGTTGAAGATCGATTTGCAGGTTATCTCAGCATTTATTGGACATCCAATTATGAGCCATTTCAAAAGGAAAAAATTCCAGAGATCGTGGATTTCAATATTCTGCCAGAATTTCGACGACAGAGCATTGGCACACAATTGCTGGATAAGGCAGAAAGTGAAGTCGCGAAGAAAAGTCCAGTTGCTGGGATTGGCGTGGGAATGACCGCAGATTATGGCGCGGCGCAAAGAATGTATGTTTTGAGAGGTTATGTCCCCGATGGGCGCGGATTACACCATAAGGATCATTATCCGGTTTATGGCGAAACAGTAACAGTGGATGATGACCTGGCTCTTTACTTCACGAAGGCGTTGAAATAATTCGATGACAAAAAGTGATGGCAAACATCAGCCAGGAAAGATTCGCAGAAATCAGGAAACAGCTTCGGGCCCGGAAAGAGCAGCGGACAACTCTGCGTCAGTCACGTTGACGAGATCGTGAATCCACTTACGTGAGAGATAACGCCTGAAGATAATGATCGCTTTGATAGCTTCCTCGATCAAAACCATCGCGTACACTCCGTATACGGGGAGATGTAAAACAAATCCGCCGATCAGCGCGGAGGGAACGCCAATTAGCCAGATGGAAAACAATTCGGTGAACATGGCGTAGCGCGTATCGCCGCCCGCTCGTAATGCGCCGATGAAGAGTATAAAGTTGAAGACGCGCAGCCACGCGGAAAGCGAGTAGACCAGCATGATGAGGCGTAGATTATGCGCGGCGGATGGCGAGAGTTGATACAAGCCAATCACCAGGTCACGAATGGAAAAGACGACCACGCCGCCTAGCACGGAACACACCACAGCCAGTATCGTAAAGCGGCGGCCATATTCAAAGGCAGTGTCTTTATCTCCCGCACCGATTTTGTTTCCAACCATCACTGAACAGGCGTTGCCCAGACCGATAAACAAAACAAACATCAACTCTTCGATCGTGGCATTGATATTGATTGCCGTGATGGAATCTGTGCCGATGCGTGCATAGACAGCATTATAGGTAGTAATGCCAAATGACCATAAGACTTCATTTGCCGCCGCAGGCATAGATGTTTTGAGGATTTTACTGACGAAGGCGCGGTCGAATTGAAAGAAAGATAACGGGTTTGCGGCAAGGGGCGTCTTGACGGTATATACCAGAATCAGTAACAGCAAACATTCAAAAGCCCAGCCCACACTTGTGCCAATCGCCGCGCCGCGCACACCCAGCGCGGGGAAAATGCCGATGCCGAAAATAAGCAGGTAGGCAAGGCTAGTTTTGAGGGCAAGCGAAAGCACAGATACGACAACAGTGAGTCTCACTTGTGTAATGCTGCGCAGGATCGAAATATAAGAAACTGAAATCGCCATCGGGACGTAACTGAGTCCTACAAAGCGGAGATAGTCGCTTCCGAGTTTAATGACTTCGGGGTCTTCAGTGTAAAAGCCCATCAACTTTTCGGGAATTAACGTTGCCGCCAATGAAAACAGCGCGGCGACCGAAACCGCGATGACGAGACAAATCCCCAACACTTTGCGGATGTTTTCCGCGTCGCCCTTACCCCAAAATTGCGCGGTGAAAATGGACATGCCGCTCGTTACGCCGAAGAGGAACAATATCAGCAAAAAGAAGATTTGATTCGCCAGCCCCAGCGCGGCAACGGACGCCTCTCCCAACTGCCCGACCATCAGCACGTCAATCATATTGAGTCCAGCCGTGATGAGTTGCTGGAAGGCGACAGGCACGGCTAACGCCAGCATGGCGCGAAAGAAGTCTTTATCGCGGAAGAAGGATAATGACATCTTATAAAATCGTAGGGACACAGCGGCGCTGTGTCCCTACGCACAGGAATTTAATCCTCTGGCGCTTCTCTTACGATATACAACGGTCTGCCTTTGGCTTCATCGTATAAACGTCCAATATATTCTCCCAGTATGCCCAATGAGATCAATTGAACCCCGCCGAGAAAAAGGACAGCGATCAACGTGGTGGCTTGACCAAAGAAAGCTCGGGAGCCAGTAATACGCATGTAGGCAACAACGGGAATTGCAAGGATGGCGATGCCTGCTGAAACAAATCCAAAGAAAGTAGCCACCTGCAAAGGGAAATAGGAAAAGCTTGTAACGGCGTTGATCGCCAGTCGAAACATTTTTCTAAACGGATACTTCGTTTCGCCTGCCACGCGCGCGGCGCGTTTATATTCCACGCCCACTTGCTTGAATCCCACCCATGCGGACATACCGCGCGGGAAGCGATGACGTTCGCGCATTTGCTTGAGAACATTCACCACTTTGCGATCCATCAAGCGGAAATCGCCTGTATCCAGCGGAATTTTTACATCCGTGATGCGGAAGATGATGCGATAGAACAGGGAAGCGGTCCACAACTTGAACCACGATTCGCCTTCGCGTTCGGCGCGCACAGCAAACACGACTTCGTTGCCTTCCTGCCATTTCTTCGCCATTTCAAGGATGAGTTCGGGCGGGTCCTGCAAGTCTGCGTCAATGATGACAACTGCGTCGCCGCGCGCATAGTCCCAGCCTGCAGTGATGGCAATCTGATGTCCGAAGTTGCGCGCAAAGATGACGGGACGGATACGTTTATCCTTCTTCGCGAGTTCGCGGATGATATCAGTGGAACCGTCCGTCGAGCCATCGTCCACGAGCACAAGTTCCCAGGGCTTGCGCGTGGAGTCCATCACTTCTTTGACGCGGCGATGGAGTTCGAGGAGATTGTCCTTTTCGTTGTAGATGGGAACGACAATGGAATAGGTAATCTTCATATCTTCGCTTTCTTTCGAGCAGGAGTCGGTTTGGGTTTGGAGCTTGCCGTTGAGGGGAGAACCGGCGGCGGGGCAACGGATGCGGGCTCCTCATCGTCGTCAAACGGAGGCAGACCCAGCAACCTCCGCCTGATATAGCGTCCTGCCACCACCAGGGACGCCAATAATGGAACGATGATGAGGACTCCCAGCACGCCTTGTAAAACAATCGCGCCAATGATTGCCACGAACACCACGCCTTCATGCAAAAATACGCTCTGCCCAAGAATGCGCGGCTGCAGCCAGATGGTTTTGAAATTATTGAGGATTAAATATACGCCCAGTGTGATGATCGCAAACCAAAAGTTCGAAACGGGAATAAAGTTGGAGCCTTCGAGGAAAGCCACAATCGTCGCAAGAGACGCAACGGCCAGGGGACCAATTTCAGGGAGCAAATTAAGCAGGCCCGCCAGCACGCCCAGAGCAAGCGCGCCACGCAAACCAATGGCAAACCATGCAAGGGCATACAAAACGGAGAGAATAACAATCAAACGGATCTGTCCGCGCAGGTACCCCATCCATACGGCTCGGATGTCGCGATACAAATGATCGAGATCAGATCGTTCATCCTTCGGCGCAAGGTTGATGATCCTGACTCGCAGGTTATCCCAATCCGTCATTAGATAATAGGCAGTCACCACAACAACCAAAAGCCAGAGAAAATTTCGCGAGGTGAACTGCAAAATTCGTAGTGCATCCTGAGGGTCAGGGATCGTCATCCCATTCAGGGTTTCCCGCAGCGCAGGGATGAGTGTGCCGAATTGAAATGGCAAATTGCCAATCAACACCGGTTTTTGTAGGGAGGTCTCCAGTTGATTCAAGCCGAGTGTGAGATCAGCATTCACGGATTGAAGTTCACTGAACAGAATTGGAACTGCAGACACCAACAAACCAATAAAGAGGGCAAGCGATAAAAAATAAACAAATCTTGCCGCGGTTTTTCGTCTCAATCGTAAACGTAACATCACCAGGCTGACGGCTGGGCTTAGGAAGTGTGCGATCAAGGCCGCAGTGACCAACGGCTTGAAGATCTCCCGCACGTACCATAACGCGGCGGCGACAAGAACGAGCAGGAATATCAGGATGATATAACGGTACGGGGCATCCCACTCGGGTTTCATAAGACTTTTTTAACTGCCTCCAAAGTTGGTTCAATAATCGGCGCTTCTTTCACAGCGCTCATCGCGGCGCGGATATCTTTGAGTCCACTGCCAGTATTCAACACCAGGATGGGATCTTCGCCTCCGACCACGCCCGAGGCGGTGGCCTTGACCAAACCAGCATAGGCGGCCGCCCCAGCCGGTTCCGCAAAGACACCGGCGCTGCCAAGTTCAGCAATGGATCTGAGAATCTCATCATCTGATACATTAACGTAGGTTCCATCCGTTTCCTTCACCGCACGCACTGCACGGACGCCGTCACGCGGCAAGTCAACGGAGATTGAGTCGGCAATCGTCCTTGCTGAGACGGGCGTGATCGTCTCAGTGTTCCCATGAAACGCGTTGGAGATCGCGGCAGATCCCTCAGCCTGGACTCCGATAATTCGCGGGATGCGCGGCATCCACCCAAGTTTTTGGAGGTCCTTGAAACCCTTATGGATTCCAGAAATAATGTTTCCATCCCCAACGGAGACAAAAATTGTCAGCGGCGCGTGATCGGTTTCTTCGCCAATCTGTTTGTGCCAATCGCGATGCGTTGTCAGCCACCATTCCCAGATTTCGAACGCGGCGGTTTTCTTGCCCTCGGCAGTGAAGGGATTGTAGCCTGTGTTGCGGCAATACCAGCCAAACTCATGCGCGGCTTTGATAGTTAAGTCAAATGCATCATCATAGGTTCCATCCACAAGAATCACTTTCGCGCCGAAAACAAGCAACTGCGCGACCTTCGCCTGTGGCGCAGACTTGGGCGCGAAGATGATCGCTTTCTGCCCGACTGCGGCAGACATGCCCGCCAGTGCTGCCCCCGCATTGCCTGTTGAGGCGGTCACAACGACTTCGGCTTTGATTTCCTGGGCGCGTGCTACAACAATTGCACTCGCTCTATCCTTGAAGGATGCAGTGGGATTGCGCGACTCATCCTTCAACCAGAAATTTTGCAAAGCATGTTTTGTGGCAAGAGTAGTTAACTTGAAAACGGGAGTCCCACCCACGGCATGAATTGGGGTCGAGTCGCCTTCGGGCTCAGAGACAGGCAAAAGCGGCAAGTAGCGCCAAAGCGACGGGTCGGTCCGCGAAAGAATATCCTCAGGCTGATATTTTGCCTTAATGGAATCATAATCCAGCATTACATCCAGGTTCCCGCCATCTTTCGGACAGGTGTAAGTCACTTCGCCAGGAGCGTACTCAGTTCTGCATAACGAACAAATATAGCCGACGAATTTTGCCATATGTTGATTTTACCCGATATAAACACAGACCTGCCAAAGGTGTCTCCGCGAAAGTTTGACAGACTCGCGTCTCGTCCACGCGTGAGTCATAGTTTAAAGTGACGCAAATTTACCATGTCATGTCTCACTCAAAAGATCCCTCAGGATTGAAGCCGTCAACGTAACCCCTCTGGCAGAGGTCGCGGTTCACCACTTTTGCGGTCAACCAGCTCCCAATCCATGATGCATTCAGCCACGGGAGAACCATCCGCGCGGGTGATGCCGACATACCGTGAGCCGCCCGTGTCTTTGACCTCGAGCGGATGGGTGGAAATGTTCAACGTTTCTCCCCACGCGGCGACCGACCCATATTGAATATGTACGCGACGTGTGGCAATGATCAGATTGGCTTCTGCCAGTTTTGCAGGCGACCAGCCTTTGGAAGAAAAATCTTGTGCGATGGCTTCTTCCGCGTAATTGACATAGATCACGTTGTTGACGTGATCGTATGTGTCCAAGTCCATCCATTCCACATGGCGTTGTGTAACAAATGAATTTTCAACCGCCACAATTTTCGGAAAGCGCTCAAACGGGAACACACGCGGGTCTTCAAGCCGAAGTCTTTCACTCACATCATCAGGCGGATTCGTTGGTCGTCCCGTTTTCGCATCCATGCAGACAACCTGTTGCGTGCCTTGC
>CAZIYY010000155.1:9903-12629 GCA_964543585.1 uncultured Anaerolinea sp.
ACTGTCTTTACGTGTGAGTTCAAAACAGCGCGTGCCACGCACCCTCTGCCAGTTAACCAGCCAAATGGTTAAGCCAAACTCATCATTGTGGCGTAATGGGCGCAAAAAACGAATCTCGACCTCACGGATCAACCAGAATATATCGGGGTTCTGGCTGTAGTTCGCATCCCAACCTATCGCGACACCCCAATCCCAGGCGGTTTCGACAACGTAACGCAGATAATTCGCAGGGCTGACTGTACCGCTGGGATCCAGTTCTCCCCAACGCACGCGGAAGGTACGAGTAAAGATTTTAGACATGGAATTCCTCCCAAGTTTGTGAGTTGGATGCTCGACGAGAATAGTCCCACAGAGCGAACATCATTGGATTGTACCCAATATAAACAAAAGGACTTCAGGCTTGAAACCTTGAGAGTCCTTTTTGGTTTCTATTCTTCTTCCGTCTCTTCCGCTTCTGGCATGTCACTCCATGTCCGATGGCGGACTTCCTCCAGTTGTTCGCTTGTCCACCTCATGACTTCTCGAAGAAACGTGCCCGTCAACATCACTTTTAGATGTCGTCGTACTTCTTCTGTAGTTTCGTCCTGCGCAGTAAAGTCTTTGTCTTCGCTGATGAAGTAATCCACTTTTGCAGCAATTGCCGCTAGTGCCACTGCCACGTCGCTCAAATCGCGGACAAGGTTTTCGTGGACTTTTACATCCTCAGGCGTTGAGTCGGATACCAATTCGTAATCGGTCAACTCCAAAAGTTTTTCCAGATTTTCGACATGTTGGGGAAATCGTCTTTGCAGGTTTTTACGCGCCTGGTTGATTACCAATGGACAAAGAACCAGTTTGAAGTCATTGGACGCGGCATGTCGCAAAACCGCATAGGACCAGCGTGGAAAAGCCGCGCCAGCAAACAAAATATTAGCGTCAGCAAAGGCGCGGATATTTTTATTTGAGGTCGCCATACTGTTCTCGAAATACTTCCCGCTTGGTCTCTTCGAGTTCAGCCATTAATTGTTCCTCGGTCAAGCCGCTCCTTTCAACATCCCGACCAATCTTGCGCGCAAATTTATCAAAAGCCGAGAGACGTTGATAACGCAGGAAACGCTCATATTCGGATATGGGCAACAACACAGCCACCGACTCTCCGCCGCTTTGGATGATGGCAGGTTCGCGCTTCCTGCGAATCTTGCGCACGATTGCCGTTAAATTACGGCGCAATTCGGTAGTGGTAAAAATGATTGGGTTTACAGTATGCCTTGCCATGTCAACTCCGTGTGATAGGTTGATTTTACCCCATGTCAGGTCTTAACCAAAAGGACCTTTGGGCTTGAAAGCTTGAGAGTCCTTTCCGACTCTCTGGTGACATTACATAACGATTGATGTAGAATGATAGGCATGACCGTATAAAGAGTCGGCACAGTTATTAATGTTTAGTAGCTGTTCATGGCAGAACGGAGCCAACAATGAAAAGATGTCCATATTGCGCTGAGGAAATTCAAGATCAAGCCATTGTCTGTCGATACTGTGGGAGAGATATAGTGCCTAGCCCGCCTCATGCCAACAAGAAAAAGGCAGAGGATATTACCCTTGACGATTATGATCCACTTCTCAATATTTGGGGAAGCAGTTATGAACAGATACCGACTGAACAACTCCAGCCTATAGTCAAATCATCTATATCCTACTTGACTGAAGGATATTTAGCAGAGGTGGTAGGTAAATTACTGAGATACGAACTCATTGATGATAGAGGAATGCAAACTGTATCAGCAGAGTCTCTTACATTTTCCTATCAATGGGGAATATTGTGTTTTGCTATAGGAGCAGAAGGCGCACTAAAAAACATCGGGGAAAATGATGTACCATCTTATCTATTGGCATATACCAATCCGCTCAAATTATACTTGCTTGGGTTTTTGGGTGTATTAATGAACAAGAAAAAGGTTGATGGTGGATATGTTAGAAAACTGGGAACAGAATTAGATTCTTTCCTCATTAAAACGGCAGTGTTTCTTTCAAATCAAGGATTCATCTACCATAAAGACCTGAAACCAAAATACTCAACCGGTCAATCTCCTTTTGCAACAAGTTTGTTAAATATTGATATTAGCAAATTAAAAAGGCGGGAATCCCCTAATGATCTGGCAATTTGATTTATATTTTTAGTTAGGGGATATATAAATCACCACGGCCACCATATAACTCGTTCCCTTGTAATCTCTAAGAACCCAAGCAAGATTCCACTAGCTAACGTACAAACCCCGCCCAATACCGCGGCAAGTATCATCCAGAACCAACTAGAAATAACAGCATCCCAACTTTCTACCTTAGTTGTAAATATTGTTTCCGCGTTTTTCGGGTACAAAGTAGCCCCGATCTTATAAGCCACATCACCTGAAACAGAAATCATTCTTCCAACTATCTCCTGATCGGTTTGATTAACGTCCGCTACCTCTATCATTTCATTTCCGAAAACCTCAAACACGGAGTGAGAAATGAAGGAACTATCGTTTGGCTTATTTGGAAAATCAAAATGTACGTGGAATTTAACCTTATCACCAACATGATAGGGGAGCATCCTATTTAATATGGGCAAAGCGCGCCAAAATGGTCTTGGCGTAATTTTATGTTTTCCCCTACCTCCCCAATTCTCTGAAAGTGAGTAATATTGTGGCATGTAGACTGTAATGCACCCCAAAATTTGGACAGTAGGACTAAACAAGATAAACTACTGT
>CAZIYY010000156.1:0-12423 GCA_964543585.1 uncultured Anaerolinea sp.
AAAACGGCTTTATCCTGTCTCAATTGTAAAAAATTCAAGTTAGTGAGGTACTAGCTGCGCTTAAAGTTAAGATTTTTTGAGCGTAATAGGCGCTCTCTAGCGGCGATTTTTGCAAACAAGCGAAAGTCCCGATTGTAATAAGTGACACAGCAAGGGCGCCGTTTTGTTTTACAAATTCTGCAACCCAAATGATCGTGAGGAATACCATGAGTGAACCTATCCGCATCCTGATCGTTGAAGACCTGCCTACAGACGTTGAGCTGGCGCGAGCTGGTTGGAGCGCGACAAGCCGATGAATATGTGCGGACTCAAACCATCCCGATCATGCTGAACCCTGAGGCTGTTCCCGTTAAACGGAACTTTGTCCACGTTGACGATTTGGCTGGCGCGATGTTGCTTGCGATTGACCATCCAAAAGCTCGACAACAATTGTTCAATATCAGCATGAATGAACCTGTCGATTACGGGGAAATGAGTCGATATCTGACTACAACCCGCGGACTACCGTCTGTGGAAATCAAAACAGAATATCACTCCACGTGGTTGGATAATACAAAAGCAAAACTGTTGCTCGGCTGGCGACCTGAATATGATATGAAAAAAATGATCGATTCAGCATTTGATCATTTGCGTGCACAGGGTGATTCCCGAAAGATTTGGTATCCGGGTTAATGAGTCATGTCACTGCGAGGTGCTCTTGGTTTTTGCCGAAGCAGTCTCCCAATAAGAAGCAGTCTCCTAATAACATTGGATTGCTTCGTCGGAAAGAGCAAGGGCCCTCCTCGCAATGACATAAGAAGGTGATTCATAAAATGAAATCCGTTCGTTTGCATGGAGCTGGAAATTTACAAATACACGATGAACCCGTCCCTGTGTCTGGAGTGGGGGAGAAACTTGTTCGCGTCAAAGCTGTGGGTGTGTGTGGTTCGGATCTGCATTGGTTCTCGGAAGGCTCGATAGGCGATGCGAAACTGGAGCATCCATTAATTCTTGGGCATGAATTCGCAGGGGCGACGGAAGATGATCAACGTGTGGCGATTGACCCTGCGATTCCATGCGGGTATTGTGAGTTCTGTGAACATGGAAATCCCAATCTCTGCGAAAACATGATCTTCGCCGGTCATGGTAAACAGGATGGCGCGTTGCGTGAGTGGCTGGCATGGAGTGAAAAGAGTTTATTCCCGATTCCCGATTCGATAAGCGATGAAGATGGCGCAATGTTGGAACCGCTCGGCGTTGCGATACATACGGTTGATTTGGGAAAACTCAAAGCGGGGATGACGGTCGGTGTGTTTGGTTGCGGACCGATTGGTTTGTTGATTATTCAAATGGCAAAACTTTCAGGCGCGGCAAATATTATTGCAACAGATAAACTTCCTCATCGAGTGGACGCGGCAAAAAGATTCGGGGCGAGTCAGGCTTATTTAGCAGAAGACAGCCGCGAGCTTGAAGAGATTCGAGCTGCGACGAATGGGCACGGAGTTGATGTCGCATTTGAAGCAGCTGGGATGCAGGAGACTGTTGACGTGTCAGTTGCCGCTGTGCGTCCTGGTGGAAAAGTTATTCTCGCGGGCATCCCACATGATGACAAAACTTCGTTCTCTGCGTCGATTGCGCGGCGCAAAGGTCTCACGATCAAACTTGTGCGGCGCATGAAGCATACCTATCCGCGTGCGATTGAGTTGGTGTCGAAAGGTTTGGTGGATGTGCGTTCGCTTGTTACGCATCGTTTTCCTCTTGAGCAAGCCAGTGAGGCGTTTCGTGTGGCGGAGCGGCGTGAAGGTTTGAAAATTATGATTGAGGTGTGATATGAAGTATACGATTGGCGTTGATTTTGGTACGGAGTCGGGGCGTGCGGTTTTGGTGGATGTGTCGAATGGCAAGGAAATTGCGACGGCTGTTTATCCATATTCGCATGGCGTGATCGACGAAAAAATTCCTGATACAGAAATTCGGCTTGAACCTGATTGGGCATTGCAAGACCCGCAGGATTACGTGCGTGTCTTCAAGAACACGATTCCTGCGGTGTTGAAAGAATCGGGTGTGAGCGCTGATGATGTGATTGGCGTCGGCATTGATTTCACGGCGTGCACGATGCTGCCAACGAAAAAAGACGGCACGCCGCTTTGCGATCTGCCTGAATATCGCAATCACCCACATGCGTGGGTGAAACTTTGGAAACATCATGCGGCGCAACCCGAGGCTGACAAAATAAATGAAACCGCGCGCAACATGAATCAAGATTGGCTTGATCGTTACGGCGGCAAGATTTCATCCGAATGGTTTTTCTCGAAGGCGCTACAGATCGTCAACGAAGCGCCAGAAATTTATAACGCGGCGGTCCGCCTGATCGAAGCAGCGGATTGGGTCGTGTGGCAGCTTACAGGTGTGGAGACTCGCAACAGTTGCACGGCTGGATATAAAGCGCTGTGGTCGAAAAAAAATGGATTCCCTTCGACGGACTACTTCGCTTCACTCCACCCTGAGCTTGCTACGGTTATCGAAGACAAACTTTCCACTGACATCACGCCCGTCGGGCAACGTGCAGGCGGACTGAGCGAACAAGCCGCAGGTTGGACAGGACTCAAACCTGGCACAGGCGTTGCAATTGCAAATGTTGATGCGCATGTCGCTGTCCCTGCCGCGACGGTGACCGAACCTGGTCGCATGGTGATGATCATGGGTACATCCACCTGCGACATGGTGCTCGGCACCGAAGAACACATTGTCCCTGGCATGTGTGGTTATGTGGAAGACGGCATTATCCCTGGATATTTTGGATATGAAGCAGGTCAATCGTGTGTAGGTGATCACTTCGCTTGGTTCGTAGAAAATGGTGTGCCTGCTTCGTATGAACAGGAAGCCAAAGAACGCGGCTTGGACATTCATCAACTGCTCGAGGAGAAAGCCGCCAAACTCAATATCGGTGAAAGCGGATTACTTGCGCTCGACTGGTGGAATGGCAATCGTTCGGTGCTAGTTGATGTTGACTTGACGGGGATGATGATTGGCATGACACTCGCAACGAAGCCCGAAGAAATCTATCGTGCACTCATCGAAGCAACAGCCTATGGCAAACGCATCATCATTGAGACCTTCCAGAAGAACGGTGTGCCGATCCATGAACTGGTTGCCTGTGGTGGTTTGCCTGAGAAGAACAAACTTCTTATGCAAATCTATGCAGATGTGATCGGGTTGCCGATCAAGGTCAGCGCGTCGAAGCAGACTCCTGCTTTGGGGTCAGCGATGTTCGGTGCGGTGGCGGCAGGCAAAGGCTTGGGAGGCTACGATTCCATTTATGATGCGGCGAAAGTCATGGCGCATCTCAAAGATGAGGTCTATCTTCCGAATCCCGAAAATCAAAAAGCCTATGAAAGGTTGTATGCAGAGTACGTCATCCTGCATGATTATTTTGGGCGCGGCACGAACGACGTGATGAAGCGGTTGAAGAATATCAAGGCAGATGCGAGGAAGTAAATAGCTATGTCATTGCGAGGGCGATAGCCCGAAGCAATCCCCAACATGGCGAGGAGATTGCTTCGTCACTCACTATCGTTCGCTCCTCGCAATGACATGTGGAGAATAATATGCTCAAAAAACTAAAAGAAGAATTGGTGCAGTTGCATCTGGAATTGCCGAAGAATAATCTAGTGATGTGGACGGGCGGCAACGTCAGCGCGCGTGATGCGGAAACGGGATTGATCGTGATCAAAGCCTCAGGCATTCGCTATGAAGAAATGCGCCCGAAACATATGGTGGTGATGGACATAGACGGCAAGGTAGTCGATGGAGATTTCAAACCATCGTCCGACGTGTACAGTCATTTGTATATTTACGAACATCGTCCTGATGTTGGTGGCGTGGTACATACGCATTCGCGCTACGCCACTGCATTCGCCGCAGTGGGAAAAGAAATTCCATGTGTGCTGACAGCGATGGGCGATGAATTTGGCGGACCGATTCCATGCGGTGGGTTTGCTTTGATCGGCGACGAAGCGATTGGCAAAGTCGTTGTGGATAGCATTGGCAAATCGCCAGCGGTTCTGCTCAAGAATCATGGCGTGTTTACCATTGGAAAAAATGCGACAGCCGCAGTCAAAGCGGCAGTGATGACCGAAGATGTCGCCGCAACAGTTTGGCTGGCGCTGCAAATTGGCACACCAGATATTATTCCGCAGGAAGATGTGGATAAACTGCACGATCGTTACACCAATGTGTATGGGCAATGATGTCATTGCGAGGGCGTTCTTGTTCTTTGCCCGAAGCAATCCCCAACACGATGAGGAGCTTGCTTCGTTGGGAAAAGCAAATGCCCGCCCCGCAATGACGTAGAAAATATGAGGAGATGCAATCATGATTGATTTAAAACAATACGAAGTCTGGTTTGTGACGGGGAGTCAACATTTGTATGGACCCAAAACATTGGAAACGGTTGCCGAACATTCGCGCGAGATCGCCGCGGCCTTAGACTCATCCGCGCATGTGCCAGTGCAGGTTGTTTTCAAACCCGTATTGACGACACCCGATGCGATCCGTGAATTATGTTTGGAAGCAAACTCCACAAAAAACTGTATTGGTCTCATTACTTGGATGCATACCTTCTCACCTGCCAAAATGTGGATCGCGGGTTTGAGCTTGCTCAAGAAACCGTTCCTGCATTTGCACACCCAATATGGACGCGAGATTCCCTGGTCAACGATTGATATGGATTTCATGAACTTGAACCAGTCTGCGCACGGGGACCGTGAGTTTGGATTTATCGGAAGCCGCATGCGACTCAATCGCAAAGTGGTTGTCGGTCACTGGCAGGAGGATGAGACTCAAAAAGAGATCGGCGTGTGGGTGCGTGCCGCGTGCGCGTGGGCGGATGCTCAGGGCGCAAAGATTGCGCGCTTCGGCGATAACATGCGTGATGTCGCTGTGACCGAGGGCGACAAAGTCGAAGCACAACTTCGCCTCGGTTACGATGTCTATGGTTACGGAGTGGGGGACTTGGTCAAATTGGTCAACGAAGCCACTGATGCCGAAGTGGACAAACTTATCCAAACTTATTTGGATGAATATGATGTCGCCGTGGAACTCAAACCTGGCGGTGCGAAAAATTCATCCCTACGTGATGGTGCACGTATCGAAGTTGGTCTGCGAAACTTTTTGAGCGCGGGCAATTTCAAAGCCTTCACGACCACATTCGAAGATTTGCATGGTCTAACGCAATTGCCTGGTCTCGCGGTTCAACGTCTCATGCGCGATGGCTATGGCTTCGGCGCAGAGGGCGATTGGAAAACGTCTGCTCTTGTGCGTGCGATGAAAGTAATGAATGTTGGGTTGACGGGCGGCGTCAGTTTCATGGAAGATTACACTTATCATTTCGGCGCTTCAGGCGACAAAGTATTGGGCGCGCACATGTTGGAGATCTGCGAATCGATCGCAGTGGGCAAACCGAAACTGGAAATTCACCCGCTCTCCATCGGTGGGAAGGCTGATCCCGTCCGATTGGTCTTTGACTCAGCGACAGGCACTGCTGTCTGCGCCTCCATCATGGACATGGGTCAACGCTTCCGCCTCGTCGCGAATGTGGTGGATGTTGTCCCAACGGATGAGCCGCTTCCGAAATTACCAGTCGCACGCGCTTTGTGGCTGCCTCGTCCAAATCTCAAAGTCGCCGCGGCAACGTGGATCTTCGCGGGCGGCGCGCATCATACTGGTTTCAGTTATTCCGTCACTGCCGAGCATTTACAGGATTTTGCCGATATAGGAGGCATCGAATTCTTATTGATCGATGAAAATACCCGGGTGCAGGAGTTCAAGGAAAAACTGCGCTGGAACGATTTGTACTATCACTTGAATAAGGGATTGTAAAACTACCCGTTCAATTGATTCAATAGCAAAGCATCTTTTGTTGCATGTCAGCGAGAGGCGTTTTTTGAATTGACTGATACTATTATGACAATTGTATGTTAGAGAACGTTCGCTACACAAATAATATTTAATGGCTAATCCAACAACCATTCAACTCACTCCAAAGACATATGAATCCAGAAACGCATTGCGGAATTTCTCCTGCGGATCATACTGCAAAAGTAATTGACGGAAATCCTGCAATTTCTCATAGTGCGTCATTAAATATTTCGGCGACAGCGTAAACAATTTGCCCCAGTGCGGGCGGGCAGAAAACGGCGCAAGTCCTTCTTCAAGCGTGGGGAGCAAATTTCTCACAGCAGGTTCGTTCTTTTTCCAGGTGAAGTGGATCGCAACACAATCCTGTTTGTAACAGGGACTCATCCAAAAGTTATCGGCGGCGATCGTGCGCACCTCTGAAATCATCAGCAGCGGAGCAATACGTTCGCGCAGATGATTGATCGCAAGGAGCGCCTCATACGCGTACTCGCGCGCGACAAAATATTCCGATTGCAACTCCTCGCCACTGCTGGGCGTATGATCCATGCGGAAGTGCGGCAGGCGTTCATGCCAGGGCCCGGGAATGCCCATTTGCTCGGTGCAATTTTCGGCTGAGATAGAAGCGATTGGATGCAGATTTCTGGACGCAGGACTCGCGCCCAAAAAATTAGATACCGCTTCAAGCTTTTTTTCGTTAATGACGCGGCGTTTTAACCAGACTTGATTAACTGTCTCTGTTTCCCAATCCGTAAACAAGCTGACGCTGTACCCACTCGACGTGATCTCGTCAAAATGATTTTCCAATTCCCATAAAGGCAGATTCTCATAGACGTCTTGTTGCATGTCAAAGGTCGGCTGAATATCAAGCCTAAGTTTTGTGACGACTCCGAATCCGCCCAACCCAACAACCATCCCTTGAAATTGATCCGCACGATCTTCGCGTGATGGAACGATGACTTCACCGTCAGCCGTTACAAGTTCCACTGCAGAGACAGCCGTCGCCAGGTTTCCATTGTTATTTCCCGATCCATGAGTCGCAGTTGCGCAAGCACCCGCAACAGAGATATGCGGCAATGATGCCATGTTATGCAATGCAAAACCTTCTTGATGAAGATACTGGCTCAACTCTCCGTAACGGATCCCGCCTTCAACAGTTACTGTGAGGCGTTCGCTGTCCAAAGCGATTATCTGGTCAAGATGATCGAGCGAGATAAGGTCTTGAGTTGAGTCGGCAATTCCGTTGAAGGAATGACGTGTTCCGAGTGTCCGCGCCTTTTGGCTGTGCCTTATCAGTTCCCGCACTTCATCCACTGTTTTCGGATGATGTATTCTGGCGGCATTGTATTCGTAATTTCCAGCCCAATTCTTTTGTTTTGCCATGATTCGTTATTCCTTTTGCGAGAATCATCTTACTTATTTTGGCGACGATTATACATTTGAAACAACAGACCGCGCGCAAGGCAGTCTGTTAAATGTAACCCAACAGTAGATCAGCGCATGGTTTTTGCGAATTACGGAGTTCGCAAAAGAAGGCAATCAATTTTATCAAACGTCCATTACAATAGACTTTGGGTTGAGCAATCCAATTGCGCATGATGGATTGTTATACATGCTGGGACTCATGCTGTAAGCGGTAATTTCAAAATCTATATTCAAGGATAATCTCATGTCTGATTACACCCCCAAACCTGAACACAAATTCACCTTCGGCTTATGGACTGTCGGCAACATCGGGCGTGACCCATTCGGCGGACCCGTGCGCGAATCGAAATCGCCTGCCGACTTGGTGCGCCTGCTCGGAGAAGTCGGTGCGTACGGAGTCAACTTTCACGATAACGATCTGATTCCGATTGACGCGACTCCTGCCAAACGCGATCAGATCTTGAAGGATTTCAAGAAGGCGCTCTCGGATACGGGCATTGTCGTCCCGATGGCGACCACCAATTTGTTCAGCGAAGCGATCTTCAAGGATGGCGCGTTCACGTCCAACGATTCGAAAGTCCGCGCCTATGCCTTGCAGAAGACAATGAATGCCATTGACCTCGGCGTTGAGCTCGGCGCGAAGATCTACGTATTCTGGGGCGGGCGGGAAGGAACGGAAACGGATGCCGCCAAGGATCCGATCACTGCCATCAAGCGTTCGCGCGAAGCCATGAACTTCCTGTGCGAATATGTGAATGATAAAAAATATGATCTGAAGTTTGCGCTTGAAGCCAAACCCAATGAACCGCGCGGCGATATGTACAACTCCACCACAGGTCACATGCTTGCGTTCATCAACACGCTCGATCATCCTGAGATGGTGGGCGTGAATCCCGAAGTGGCGCACGAAAGCATGGCAGGACTCAATTTTGTGCATGGCGTGGCGCAGGCAATAGAGTCTGGCAAGCTGTTCCACATTGACCTGAACGATCAGGCATTCGGTCGCTACGATCAGGATTTTCGCTTTGGCGCAGTGAACTTGAAGAGCGCGTTTTTCCTTGTGAAGTTGCTGGAAGATAATAAATACGACAGCTCACGTCACTTCGATGCGCACGCCTATCGCACGGAAGATTACGAAGGCGTAAAGGATTTCGCGCGCGGTTGTATGCGCACGTATTTGATCTTGAAGGAAAAAGCCGCGCAATGGAATGCGGATAAAGAGATTCAATCCCTCGCCGCTGAAATCAATGCTGACGATGGCTCGATGAATCAATATTTCGGCAAATACTCCACCGAAAAAGCCAACGCCCTCAAAGCCCAAGCCTTTGATCGTTCCGCCATCAGCGTGCGCGGATTGAAATATGAGCGGCTCGACCAGTTGACCGTAGAGATCCTGCTCGGCGTTCGATAGAACTAACTCATCCGCCAATCTAATCGACTCCTCGCGGATTTATGAAAGATTAGTATAGATTAGCGAGGATATGACGAGCGAAAAACCTTTTGCATAAGTTCAAAGAAAAATTCTGTTAGGAATTAGACAATATGGAATCCAACGATAAGCGTGTAACGAAATTGCTCGGACAAGAATGTGTCTCATTGGAAAATGGGGCTTTGGAATTACTCGTCACACAATCTGTTGGACCTCGCATTCTTTCTCTCAGATTTGAGGACGGCGAAAATTTAATGGCTGAATTGCCTGACTTCGCGATGGATTGCCCCGGCATCGGAACATTTCATTTCTACGGCGGGCATCGTTTATGGCATGCGCCGGAAGAACCCAGCCGCACCTATTTGCCGGATGATTCACCGGTGAATATTCTCTCTTTGGAGAATGGATTAATAGCAACGCAACAGACCGAACCTCAAACTGGTCTGCAAAAATCAATTGAGATTCATCTGACAGTTGACTCTGCCCAGGTTGTCATAACACATCGCATTGCCAATCACAGTCTTTGGGATGTGACTTGCGCGCCATGGGCAATTACACAATTGAAGACGGGCGGCATGGCGATATTCCCTCAGATTAGGGATGATACCGGCGTGTTGCCAAACCGCTCTTTGACGTTATGGCCCTATACGGATATGTCCAACCCGAACGTGCATTGGGGGAGTAACTATATTTTGCTGCAAGCCAATATAGACTCTCCCTTCAAGATTGGTTTCCCCAACCCGCGCGGCTGGCAGGCTTATTGGCTGAACGGCTCGCTATTCGTAAAACATGCGAAGTATGAAGCGCAGTCCGCTTATTATGACTTCGGCAGTTCAAGTGAATGTTATTGTAGTGATAAGTTCATTGAATTGGAAACACTGGCTCCCATTGACACGATTGCGCCCGGAGCAACCGCGTCACATATCGAAACCTGGGACTTGTACGCCAATATAGACCGCCCGCGTGTTGAAAAGGACGCACAGTTGCTCGCAGAAAAATTGGGTTTGGAGTAAAGACTCATGGCTTACTTTCTGGGCATTGATACATCCACGACATCCAGCAAGGCGTTATTGATGAATGAACGCGGTGAAGTGATCGCGGTCGCGTCATCGCCGCATACGTTGCAGACGCCGAAGCCGCTTTGGTCGGAGCAGAGTCCGCTGGAGTGGTGGGAGGCGGTGTCGGCGAGTATCAAGTCCGTTTTGGAAAAAGCAGGGTTCGGCGGGGAAAGAATCGGAGCAATTGGTCTGACGGGTCAAATGCACGGGCTTGTCTTGCTCGATGAGGCGGGAAATGTTTTGCGTCCCGCCATCCTATGGAATGACCAGCGCACACAGAGTCAGTGCGATGAAATTCATCAGATCATTGGCAGGAAAAAATTTATTCAAATCACTGGCAACATCGCTCTCACGGGATTTACTGCGCCGAAAATTTTATGGGTGAAGGAAAATGAGCCAGATGTTTATGCAAAAGCAAAACATGTTTTACTGCCGAAGGATTACATCCGTTCTAAGTTGACGGGTGAGTATGCGATGGATAAAGCCGATGGGGCGGGCACGGTGTTGTTTGATTTGAAGGCGCGTGATTGGTCGGACGAAGTTTTATCTGCGCTTGATATTCCGCGCGCGTGGATGCCGAAAACTTTTGAGGGGACGGAGTTCACTGGATACGTGACGAATGAAGCCGCGTCGCTCACTGGGCTGAAAGTGGGTACGCCCGTCGCGGCAGGCGGAGGCGACCAAGCCGCGGGCGCGGTTGGCATGGGTGCGGTTGAACCTGGTGTAGTTGCATTAACGGTTGGCACGAGCGGTGTTGTATTTGCAACGACTCCATCGGCGTTGATCGAACCCCAGGGAAAGCTTCACGCGTTTTGCCATGCCGCGCCTGGTATGTGGCATTTCATGGGCGTAATGCTTTCAGCGGCGGGAAGTTTGCAGTGGTATCGTGATACGCTCGCGCCCAAAATGAGTTTTGATGATTTGTTGAAGGAAGCGGAATCCGTTTCGGCAGGGAGTGAAGGTTTGCAATTTTTGCCATATCTTTCTGGCGAACGCACGCCTCATCCCGACCCGTTAGCGCGCGGCGCATTCATCGGTTTGACTCTCCGTCATAGCCGCGCGCACATGACGCGCGCGGTGCTTGAAGGCGTATCGTTTGGGTTGAAAGATAGTTTTACATTGATTAAAAATGCTGGGCTTGGAGCAATTACACAAGTCCGCGCATCAGGCGGCGGGACGAAGGGCGCGCTGTGGCGGCAGATTCTCGCGTCTGTATTGGATGCAGAACTAGTTACAGTTAATACAACTGAGGGCGCGGCGTATGGCTCCGCGTTGCTAGCCGGTGTTGGGGCAGGCGCGTGGTCGGACGTAGTATCTGCGTGTAAAGCCTGCGTCAAAATAACGGGAAGTACTTTACCTGATTCATCACAAGCCGATGCGTATCGCAAATCCTATTCACTTTATCAGGAGTTGTACCCCGCCTTGAAATCCAGTTTTGGAAAGATGTGAGTGAAGGCGCTGAAGCCGCGCGCCTGAACATCAACGGGGCAGAGATGTTCTTTGCGATTGGCATCGTAAGTTTCCTCGTCGCTTCACGAGTATGGAAGGCAGGATAAATTAGCGAGTTGGGTCAAAAAAGCCAGCGGAACAAACCCGCTGGCTTTTTCTTTGCCGTAGAGTTACAAACCCGACCTACTTTTGCTTCGCCACGTACATCTTCACCGCTTCGCGCATGAACTCGGCGAGATTGGGCGCAACCTTCTCGTAATTCCCGCGGAAACGCGCATCTTCATTATACAAGTCGGCCAGGCCGAGCAATTGCGCGTCGTTCGGCGACCAGAAGTATTGCATGTGCTTGTGCCAACGTGCGATGATAGCCTGCACTTCCCTGCTCCCTGCGCCTTTGGACATATTCGCGGCAAGGTCAACATAGACGGCTTTGCCTTCTGCCAGAATGTGTTTCTTCTCAGGGTCGGAATAAGCCTTCCACTTTTTGGTTGAAGCCTTCACATTTTCGGGGTCATATTTTTGCATGGCTTCTTCGGTATACTGCTTTTCCTCTTCCTCGGTAAACCCCTCAAATAATCCTTTTTCGCTCATTATGTTTATTCCTTTCAGATGATTGATCGTATTTTCCACCGTGCTCAACAAACGGTTCAAACGAGTGACCTGTTTGTTCAGCGCGTCCTTGTGGCTTTGCAGCGCGCCCAGCACATCGAAGCTACTCTTCGCCATAATCTTCTTGATGTCATCCAGCGGCATGTCCAGTTCGCGGTAGAACAGGATCTGTTGCAGCCGCAGAACGGACTCCTCCCCGTAATAGCGATAGCCGTTATCGCCCACACGGGACGGCTTGAGAAGCCCAATCTCATCGTAGTGATGCAATGTCCGCGGCGTGACGCCAGCCAGTTTCGAGAGTTGCTTGACGGTGAACATGCCGCTATGTTAAACCCTAACGTAACGTTAATGTCAAGGGTGTGTGGCAACCTTGCGAAGGTTTGAAACCTTCGCAAGGTTATAATTTATGGAATGGAACTTTGGCTGGCGCGAAGCCCCTGGCTTGGAGTGATCTTGTGGATCATTCTTTACATCAGCGATTATTATCTGACCGTTTACTCCGCGCGGGGATTCAAGGAAATCGGGCATTTCCAATTTGAGGGAAGTTTTGAGCTGACC
>CAZIYY010000157.1:0-12259 GCA_964543585.1 uncultured Anaerolinea sp.
CGTTGGGTATGCATCGCGTTTATAACTCGGCGTTCATGCACATGCTGCGCGACGAAGACAATGCCAAGTATCGCATGGCGATCAAGAACACGCTCGAGTTCGATCCGCAAATTCTCAAGAGATATGTCAACTTCATGAGTAACCCCGATGAAAAGACTGCCATCGAGCAGTTCGGCAACGGCGATAAATATTTTGGCATTGCGACCGTTCTTTCAACTCTGCCTGGCTTGCCGATGTTCGGTCATGGGCAGGTCGAAGGCTTCACCGAAAAATATGGGATGGAATTCCGTAAGCCCAAATGGGACGAGACTCCCGACGAAGGACTCATCGGCGGACATAACTGGAAGATCTTCCCGATCCTTCACCGCCGTTCCCTGTTCGCGGACGTGGAGCAGTTCTTCCTCTATGACCTCTTTACCCCGAATGGCGGTGTTGATGAAAACGTCTTTGCTTATTCAAATGTATCCAATGATGAGCGAGGATTAGTCCTCTATCACAATCGCTTCGCCGACACCAAAGGCTGGATCAAAACCTCCGCCGCGTATCTCGACAAAGGCACAGGTGACCTGCGACAGAAATCGCTTGCCGAGGGATTGAGCTTGCCGTTTGAAGGCTATGTCATCTTCAAGGATTACGTCACACATTTGGAATACATCCGCTCGTGTGAGGAACTCTGGCAAAAAGGACTATACGTTGAATTGCACGCCTACCAGCATCACGTGTTCATGGATTGGCGATTTGTAGATGATAGTAATTGGGGATTAGTCAATACCGCTTTGAACGGTGCGGGTGTGGATTCCATGCAGGCGAAGTGGGAGGAGATGTTTGGGGAGAAGGAAGAGGGAGTTGTGGAACGGGTGGTAAAGAAACCGCGTAAGAAGATTGTTATAAAAAGGGTTACCAAGAAAGTGCCTGAGAAAAAGGTCTCACGTGGGAAGGCCGCGTCTGGCAAGAAGACCACAACCAAAAAGTCGGCGATTGCAAAAAAGAAATTGAAAACAGTCGCGAAGAATGTAACAGGTGCTAAATCGAAAAATAAGAAGACTACAAAGAAGGTTGCTGGCCATTGATAAGGAGGGTGATTGCCACAATAAGGCAACACATTATTGTGGCGACTACATAAACAGATGAGTGAACAACAAATGCTTTTCCCAGACTTATGCCATGGATTGCTTGGGCTAAAATTATGTTGAGGTAATTCAGATAAATAAATCCGCCTACTACGAGAATAGCAGCGCCCCATGCAAGAGCTTGGCTAGTGGTGCCGCTTGATATTGCTTTTATAGGAGTTGCAAGAATAACTGCAATAATAGCTATGATACTGGCAGGCGTGCTGAAAGCAGCAACACCATAGATCGCTTTGGTGAAAGATCCTCGACCCCCCAATGCTTTTCCGGCCAAATAGACAATGCCAGCGTCAAACAAGAGTAGGATAATAACAACAAGAGGCAATAGCATGAAGAAAAAAAGAAAGTTCATCTACTCGCTCCAAGTCATGGGGTAAGGATAAGGATAAAACCACTGGCCGCCAAAAGGCTTGCGCTGATCAATATCCATAAAATTGCTGTTCGAATATTTGCATATTCGGTGATTGCGATATAGTTTGCCTGATTGGGCTTGGTAAGAGCATTAATCCATACTTTGTAAAAAGGAAGCAATCCAACTTTGAGATCAATGGCAACTTTTTGGGGTGAAGATTTTTGGGCCGTCTCAAAGGCGTCGTTCTCTGCTTTTTCAGAAGCCGCTTTCTGCATGGCTAATTGTTCAGTCTCTTCTTTGGCTTTGCGTTCGTCTTCTGCTTTTTTCTCAGCAAGTCGCTTTTCTTCGGCGAGACGCTCTGCTTCAATCTTTGCTTTTGCAAGGCGTTCAGCTTCTTCTTGGGCCCTACGTTCCGCTTGCAGTTTTTTAGCCGCCAAACGCTCTTCTTCGGCCTTTTGTTTGGCTAATTGTTCAGTTTCTTCTCTAGCTTTGCGCTCGGCCTCTTTTTTGACTTTTCGTTCAACCTCGGCTTTTTCCGCTGCAAGTTGTTTCTCTTGGGCGAGACGTTCAGCTTCAATCTTTGCTAGGGCAAGACGTTCTTCTTCTGCCTTTTGCTCAGCTAATAATCGCTCAGCCTCAGCTTTTTCCCGCTCCAAGCGCTCCTCTTCAGCTTCCTCTCTGGCTTTTCGTTCTTCCTCTGCCTTCTGCATTGCCAATTGCTCGGCCTGACGGGTGGATTCCAGTAGTTGCGTTGCCGCCTCCACTACGCGACGGCTGTCATCCTCTTTTTCTATACGTTCTAGCGCTTCTCTTGCCGAGCGTGCCAATCCAAGATTCTTACCGCTCAGCAATTTCGCCAACTGTTGCACTGCCCTCAAGCGTACTTCTGGGTAAGGATTTTCAATTTCGCTGCTAAGCTGATCAGGCAAAGACACAGGCTTGATATTTTCAATGCGGGTACTTTGGCGCAGAACGATTTCTCCCTGTTGTTTATAAGACCATTTGCCCGGCGTTTGTTTTGGTGTGATGTTTACGATTTGTTCGTAAGCATAATCATATAACTCATCAATTGTGATCTTGCCATCGCCATCGTTATCTGCTTCGCCTTCCAAGCCTTTCACAAGAAAATGAGTAAATAATGAATTTTGGATTTCGCCAATGACTTTGTCCCCTTCCCAGGCGAATTGGGTTGAGTCACTCGCGGTTAATACAACGCGTCCATAACCCGTACCTTCAAAAGCTGAGGCAGTCCCGACACTGCCACCGGTTTCTGCTTTTGTGCCTTGAGCGAAGGCACCGCTGTTACAACAATCCAAAATGAGCACTTGCCGCCTTGAGCGGCTGTGATCCATGGCTTCGCGGATAAAGTCGGATTTTATAGCGGTTGAGTGTAGTCGAGCGCGACTGGTATTCTTGACGGCAAGATAGAGCGACCCATATTCATCGCGCACGCCATGACCAGAGAAATACAATACGAGCAAGTCATCCGGCTTTTTTAGTGCAAAGAAATAATCGATAGTCTCATTCACCTTGGTTGCATTTTCATTGAAGAGTATGATGACATCATCAAATGCACCAATATCAGGTGAATCGAGCACCCGCCCAAATTCCTTTGCATCCATGCCGGGGGCGGTCAGTTGAGCAAGTCCGGGGTCAGTGTATTCTGTATTGGCGATAATCAGGGCGAACTTTGAACTCATTTTTTCGTCTTCCCTTTTTCAAGTGTTGCAAGAAGTTTTTGTAATTGTTCTGGCGAGCCTTCGAATTCAATTCCCTTTCCCTTGAATTTCACAGTGCGTCCTTGTCCGCGCGCGACCCATGCCTGCACAAGGCCAATGACACTTGGTAGAACAGCTGGCAGAACGGTAATCGCTATGTTTCCGATCATTACTGGATCAACCGATTTTGTGCCGCTGGGCGCGGGAACACCTTTCGTCAATACAGCCGACTCGACATCCATATCTCTTAACTCGGAGAGCAGTTGGCGCGTCATTCGGTCAATGTCTTCGTCCGTTGCATCGGTTGCACTGACCTCAATATTGAATTCCGCCTTGTCAGTCTCATCCATAGTACCTCGATTCGGACGGGTTCCGTGAATCAATTGTTTGTCAGATTTACGAGAATTGTCCAAATTATACTCTCTTTGAATTTAGTTGATAGATGGGTTTATGGAAATGCGACGCGCTATGTACGCTCAAGCCGCCATCCTCAGTGGCGGAAACTCTGCCGTGAGCGCCGAGTAAATCTGAAAGATTTCATAAAAATGGCCCATGAATTTGGTCACATGCTGCTTACCGCAAACAGAACATTTCTTGGATCATTCGTCACGGAGAAGTCGGTTTCCCAAGCCTTACATCGTCAACGAGTGCACTCCCGGATGTGTTCGAACCAACCCCGAGGAGCACTGAAAAAATGAACTTTAAATTCTTTAACTGATCAGGATTGGACGGCTCAAAGACATCCACAAGTCCGTTATTTAAGTAAGCTCGAAACGTTGCGTTCGAAGGATCAACCTCAATTTGCACCGTGTAATACTGGTTACGAGCTACAGGTATTCTCTTCGATGTGTGCCTGGGAGATATGTCAGAAGAACATTCGAAGTATTGCTCATCGGAGTTTTCCACCATGTAGCAAATATATGCCGAGTGGTAGGGCAGATCGGCCCTGACCTTTAGTAACACATAGAATACGGACCCGCCAAATTCGTTAGCTAGGAACATCTTTGCTTCTATCGCATTTGTCAACGACAAAGGCCGTTCGGCCACTGTGGTAGTGCCACCAACGATGGTAACGCCTCCTCCACAACCACTAGCACCACAAACTCCTGTATCGGCCGACAGCTTGAGAACTCCGTCTTGTTGTATCGTAGTCAATCCTGGGTCTTGGCCGAAGGCCCATTTTTTCGAGTCTAAGTTGCCACTGTTGAAGTCGTCATATAACTTCATAACAATGGGGAGCGGAGTGAGCGTAGGAGTA
The DNA here is from genome assembly GCA_964543585.1 of uncultured Anaerolinea sp. Lineage (GTDB taxonomy): Bacteria > Chloroflexota > Anaerolineae > Anaerolineales > Villigracilaceae > Defluviilinea. The sequence continues at coordinate 4,456 of CAZIYY010000157.1, forward strand.
GGTATTTGGGTCGGTATCCGAGTGCTCGTTGGACGCGGGGTAGAAGAAGAGACAAATAGCGGTGGTGACGGTGCCGTTGGACGTGGAGAAGCTGATTTGGATAGTAGTAGCGTTGGATGTGGGATAGAACTTGATGTGGATCGTAGTAGCGTTGGTACAAAAATGCCCGCCACTGCGATCAGCCCAATAGCAATACTAAATAGAAGAATATGTCGATAATACAACTTTATGGCGTCTGTTGTTTTATTGCGTAGCTCTAAATACTTTTGACGGCGTTTCTCAGCCTTTCCGCGAGTTTCATTGTCCTTAGATTCCCGCTCCATCTTTTGGCGTTCTGCCTTCTCGTAGGCTAGCCGCTCCTCTTTGGCCTTACGTTCGGCTCCGGCTTTCTGCCCCGCGAAACGTTCAGTTTCTTCTCTGGCTTTTCGTTCGGTTTCTGCCTTTTCTGTGGCAAGTTGTGGCTCTTCGGCGAGACGTTCAGCTTCAACTTTTGCAATGCGCTCTTCTTCCGCTTTTTGAGCTGCGAGGCGATTGGCCTCTTCCTGCGTCTTCCATTCCGCTTCAACCTTCTCGCGTACTCTGCGCTCCAGTTCTCCTCTGGCCTTACGTTCGGCCTCGGCTTTTTCACGAGCGATACGTTCCTCTTCAATCTTCTGAGCAGCGATACGGTCAGCTTCTTTTTTGGCTTTTCCTTCTTCCTCCGCCTTCTGCATAGCCAATTGCTCGGCTTGATGGACGGATTCCAGCGCTTGCGTTGCCGCCAGTAATACGCGGCGGCTGTCATCTTCTGAGGCTATCTTTTCCAATGCTTCGCGCGCTGAGCGTGCCAGTCCAAGATTCTTGCCCTTCAGCAGTCCTTCCAATTGTTGCACTGCGGCCTCGCGTACATAGGGACGCAGGTCTTTGATTTCGCTGCTTAGGTCATCGGGTAAGGGGATGGGCTTGATAGTTTCAATGCGGGTGCTTTGGCGTAGAACAATTTCTCCCTGTTGTTTATAAGACCATTTGCCCGGCGTTTGTTTCGGTGTGACGTCTACGATTTGCTCATAGGCGTAATCATACAGTTCGTCAACAGTGATCTTGCCATCACCATCTCGATCCGCTTCACCCTCCAAGCCTTTGACGAGAAAATGCGTGAATAAAGAATCGGTTGTATCGGCGCCAATGACTTTGTCGCCTTCCCATGCGAATTGGGTTGAATCACTTGCGGTTAACACCACACGTCCGTAACCTGTACCTTCAAAAGCTGAGGCTGTTCCCACACTGCCGCCAGCTTCTGCTTTTGTACCTTGAGCGAACGCGCCACTGTTACAACAATCCAAAATGAGCACCTGCCGCCTCGATCGACTCTGATCCATGGCATCGCGGATAAAGTCGGACTTTATGGCCGTTGAGCGCAGTCGAGCACGGTTGGTATTCTTGACGGCCAGATAGAGCGAGCCATATTCATCGCGGACGCCATGACCGGAGAAAAAAAGTACGAGCAAGTCATCTGGTTTTTTTAGCGAAAAGAAATAATCGATAGCCTCACTTACCTTGGATTCATTTTCATTGAAGAGTATGATGACATCATCAAATGCACCAATATCAGGTGAATCGAGCACCCGCCCGAATTCTTTGGCATCCTGGCCAGGAGCAGTCAATTGCGCCAAACCTGGGTCGGTGTATTCCGTGTTACCGATAATCAGGGCGAACTTTCCGCTCATTTTTTCTTCTACCCCTTTTCAAGTTTTTCAAGGAGTTTATGTAATTCTTCTGCTGAGCCTTCGAATTCAATGCCCCTGCCTTTGAATTTCACAGTCCGCCCGTGTCCGCGCGTTGCCCATGCCTGCACCAGGCTGATCACGTTTGGCAGAACGGCGGGTAATACGGCAATCACAATGTTGCCCATCAATACCGGGTCAACCGATTTTGTGCCGCGCGGCGCGTCTCCGCCTTTCGTCAGTTCCGCCGATTCAACATCCAGGTCTCTCAGCTCAGAAAGCAGTTGACGCGTCATACGGTCAATGTCTTCATCGGTCACATCCTCTGCATTGACCTCAATATTGAATTCCGCCATGTCTGTCTTGTTCATAGCGCCCTCGATTCAGAATAGGTTCTGCCAATAAAAATTTGTTGGGTTTATGACAACTGCCTAAATTATACCCACTTTGAATTTAATTGAAAGACGGTTATGGAAATGCAACGCGCTGTACTCAACCGCCATGCTCACGGCAGGTCTCAGACCCGCCGTGAACGTGGATATTAGCCCTTACGGGGATTTTTCACTTGCGCAACGAAAACCGAAGTCGAAGTTGGTGTAAGCGGGGTCGTACCTGAGACGGTTGGCAGCGCGGATGTCATACTCGTTGCGATTCCACGAGCCGCCGCGCAGCACTCGAGCCTGCCCCGAATCGGGTCCTGAGGGATTGGATGGGAGCGAGGTCCCGTAATAGGTTTCGGAATACCAATCCGCCACCCATTCCCAGACATTCCCCGCCATATCGTACGCGCCGTACGGGCTTATCCCGCTCTCGTAACTGCCTGTTCTGCTCGGGCCGACAACACAACCATTATGGCCATTGTTATAATTGGCTTTCTGACAATCAAGGCCATTACCCCAGGGATAAGTACGCGCATCTGCGCCGCGCGCGGCTTTTTCCCATTGGGCTTCGGTGGGCAGGCGCGCGCCGCGCCACTCACAATAGGCTTTCGCCATAATCCAATTCACGTAAACGACGGGATAGTCGTCATATTGCGAATTTCCATAATAACTGCTGATGGTGAGGGAGTCTGATTTTATCGGCGATTTGCATACGCCCGCGTTCACGCAGTCTTTATAGAGCGCGTTGGTCACTTCGAATTTATCAATGTAGTAGGCATTCAGGTAAATACCATGGCCGGGCCTCTCATCCGCATCGCCTTTATTATCACCCATCGAGAAATTACCTTTCGGCACGAGGACCATCGCAACGCCTTTACTATCGCTGATCTCCGCTTGGGAGAAGGGAGGTATCGTGGCTGTGGCTTCTGTCAATTCTGGAGTAACGATGGGCGCTTCTGTTGGAACAGGCGCGCTTTCGGTCGGTTCTTGTGTAGCGATGGGCGCTTCAGTCGGCACGGATGTAATGAGAGGCGCTGCTGTTTGAGTGGGCGCTGATGGTGGCGTCAGGAATCTTCTGATTGCATATCCGCCTGCAACAATTGTAACCATGGCGATGACCAATATCCCAAATGGTTTCAAGCTGGATGTAGCAGGCACAGGCTGAGCCTCCGCCCTGTCACGCGCGGGCTTCTTCGTCTCAGCTTTCTGAGCCGCCAACTGTTGAGCTTTTTCGCGGGCCATCCGTTCTTCTTTAAGACGTTCCTCGAGTTCGGCTTTTTCCTTCAAGAGCGTGTCTTGTTCAGCCTTGAAACGCGTTGCCTGTTCCATCTGTTCGCGGCGCAATTGCGCGGTTCGGGTGGAAAGCGCAGGTTGACCTGCCTCGGCTTTTTGTCCTGCCTGAAGAATGGATTCCAGCGCCTTTGTCGCGGCTTGCGCTACGCGTCGGCTGTCATCTTCAGCGGCAATTCTCTCAAGCCCAAAACGCGCGGAACGCGCCAAACTGAGATTTTTCCCTTTGAGCAATTCTCCCAGTTGACTCACCGCGCCTTCGCGTATATAGGGCAGGGAATTATTCATCGCGGCGACCAATTCATCAGGCAGGGGAACGGGTCTCGTATCTTCGACGCGTATATTTTGGCGCAGGAAAATCTCGCCCTGTTGTTTGTAAGACCATTTGCCCGGCGTTTGCTTCGGGGTGATGTTTACGATTTGTTCGTAGGCATAATCGTATAATTCATCCACAGTAATTTTTCCATCGCCATTACTGTCGGCTTCCCCTTCCAACCCCTTGACCAAAAAGTGAGTGAAAAGCGAATTATCTGTCTCGGTGCCAATGAGTGTATCGCCTTCCCATGCGAATTGGGTTGAATCGCTGGCGGTCAGGACGACGCGGCCGAACCCTGTCCCTTCAAAAGCGGATGCGGTTCCTATGCTTACGCCCGTAGCGGCTTTTGATCCCTGGGCGAACGCGCCGCTGTTACAGCAATCGAGGATGAGCACCTGCCGCTTCGAGCGGCTTTGATCCATGGCTTCGCGGATAAAGTCCGATTTTATTGCCGTCGAACGCAGTCGGGCGCGGTTCGTATTTTTGACAGCCAGATAAAGCGAGCCATATTCATCGCGCACGCCATGACCGGAGAAATACAAGACAAGCAAATCAGTCGGTTTTCGATTCGACAGGAAATAGTCAATGGCTTCATTAACTTTGGATGTATCTTCATTGAAGAGCACAGCGACATCATCAAACGCGCAAATTTCAGGCGAATCGAGCACCTGCCCAAGGTCCTTCGCGTCCTTGCCGGGCGCAGTCAATTGCGCCAGACCGGGGTCCGTGTATTCTGTATTGGCGATAATCAGCGCATATTTTCCGCTCATTTTTTCTTTTTCCCTTTTCCGAGTGCGGCAAGAAATTTTTGTAATTCTTCTGGTGAGCCTTCGAACTCGATTCCCCTGCCTTTGAATTTCACGGTGCGTCCCTGCCCGCGCATTGCCCAGCTTTTTATTATTTCAATCACACCGGGCAGAACCGCCGGCAACGCGCTGACCGCCAGGGTCACCATGGCATCGCCCTTGCTTCCTTCCGGGGCCGCACCGACCGACACGAACCTGGGATCGGCAATGGTTTCTCTTTTAAGTTCCCCCAGCAAGTTGTGAGTCATCTTATCCAAGTCCTCTTCACTTGTCTCCTTTGCCACGACTACGATTTCGAATTCGATAGAGTCTTCTGTAGTCATGTTAGCTCCGCCTTGTCGGTCGCATCCATAGCGCCCTCCATTCAAGATAGGTTCCGCAAATAATTTTTTGTCCAGTTGTGAGAATTGCCTAAATTATACTCACTTTGAAATTAATTGAAAGACGGATTTTTGAATGCAACATCCCTGTCCAAATCAGCTATGCTCAAGCCGCCGTCCTCGGCGGCGGGGACGCCGCGTGAGCGTGGATGTTACTTCCCCCACCTCGGCTGGTAGTCACAATAATTATTATCCGTCAGTTGCCGCTTGTCGGTGCCGTCCACGCGCATGATGAAGATTTCGCAGGAATTCAGATCCTGGTTCGGGACGTCGGTGTAGGCAGTAAATGCGATCCACGCGCCATCCGGCGAGAGGCTTGCGCCTTGTGAGTTATCCCCTTGTGAGACCTGGCGCAAACCGCTCCCGTTCAGATTCATCACGTATACCTCATGCTTGAATGGCCCCCCTTGATCGAAAGAGACCAGGTCGTTAATAGACCAGTCACTGCGCCCGCGCGTGTCAATCATGTCATTCACCAGTTGTGAATCACCCCCGGCAAAGTCAATGATGTAAAGTTTGTTATTCTCTCCCTTCCCCAATGCAAACAGGATTTGTTTTCCATCAGGCGACCAGGTGGCGTCATGGGCATCCCGTCCCGGCGAACTGTAAAACTCGTGAGGGTCGCTCCCATCCCGATTCATGATCCAGATTGCCAGATTGTTGTTACCAGACTTATAGTGAAAAATGATGGACTTGTTATCTGGTGAGATCTCGGGTGAACCGAGGTTTTTCTTCAACTCGGTCAGTTGTTTTATTTTTCTGGTGTCAATATCCAATTCGTAGATCTCGGAATTCTTTCCGTCAGTTGTCACAAAGACTACCTTTTTCCCATCCGGTGAAAGCGACGCGTTGAAACTGGCTAAAGGCGAATCGGTGAGTTGACGCTGGTCCGAACCATCTGGATTCATAATACAAACTTCATCGCCTTTGATCTGGCAGGTGTAAACGATCTTGCCGACGGGTTCATCATGATTCGTAACAGGTTCGGCAGCCGTGACAGTAATCAGCGGATCGACGACTGGCGGCGCTGTCGCTGTTTGGGTTGGTGGAGCAATGTCGCGAATGAAGTTCCCCAAAACGACAAGCCCTGCGATACATGCAAGTCCGATCAATGCCAACAGCCCGGGCAGGGCAAACTTTTTCAAATCCTGCGGGGCGAACTTGATTGGTTTCTTTGCCGGCTGTTTTATCCTTTTGTTGATGGCGGTAATGCCAAGGTGATCCTTGAGCGCGCCCGTAAGTTCGTCCAATCCCTTGTTGTAGTTTCGGCGCAAGTCCACGCGCTGGTGACTAGAAAGCCTCAGCGGCACGGAATCATTTTCGTCCCCGTGGATCAGAACGGGAAAGATGCGCTTGTCGTTTTCTTCGGCAAAACTGATCTCACGCCGCACCCACTCGGAGTTGTTGGAATCCGGCGAGAGAAGCACGATGATTCCGATTGCGCCGCGGATGGAGCGCTCGATCTCGCGTTCCCAGGCTGGCGTGCCCGGCACCAGATTCTCCGTATCCACCCACACATTAACGCCGCGCCCGCGCAACTCGGAGATGATCTTACGTTGTTGATCCGCATCTGCGCGGCTGTAGCTAATAAAGAAATGGCGACCGGACGAAGCGCTCATGGGCAGGCTCTCTCTCGTAGGGGATACCCTGCATTATAAAGTAGTTATCGGTAAACAAAAAAGACCCGCAGGCTCTCTTTTCCTCGGGTCTTTTTGCTTTCGATGTGCTTTTAGTTCAACTCCATTGGATGTGGAGGGTAATCCGGAGGCTGGCGTCGAAATTCGTAATTTTTCACCACTGCTTCAATAACCATCTTTTGGTTGTCAGTGACAAGTTTGAACTCCAGCCCGATATTGAAATATTCAGGGCTGATATCTTTATGGCAATATGCGACGCGCACAGGCAGGGCGATGCGCGTCGCCTTGATCTTTGGTAATTCTGGAAGGAGAATGGATATTGTCAACTTTGTGTCCACTTCCATCGCTTCATTGCCGATTACCATGGCGCCCAAAAGATTCAAATCGCCCAGGTAGCCGATTAATTTGCCGCCATATAAGTCGAACACTTGTGAATAGGACATCAAATCCTTGCGCGGTTGTTTACGTCGTTCATCCATATCTGCCTCCAAGGATAGTGTACTAGACTTGCCGCCTAAAATCAATTGCACTCACGTCTTAAAATCTTTCCCGGCGCACAATAATTGTGGTTAAATCGTTCCATGCGCTGGATATATCTTTCGCCTCATCTTGACGATGCCGCGCTCTCTGCGGGCGGCTTGATCTACGAGCAGACACAATCGGGCGTCCCTGTCGAAATCTGGACGTTCATGTGCGGGACGCCACCGGAGGCTGAATACTCCCCGTTCGCGCAATCGCTCCATATGCAGTGGGGATTTTCCTCCGCCGAAGAAACAGTTCGGGCGCGGCGTTTGGAAGATAAAAGCGCGGCTGCCATGCTCGGCGCGCAGACCGTCCATTTTGATTTTCTGGACTGCATTTATCGACGCGGGAAAAACAGCGAATGGCTATATTCTGAGATTGCCGTGCCTCCTCACCAAGCCGACGCGGACCTGCCCTCCCAAATTGCGGATGCAATCTCCGCTCGCCTCAATTCCCCCTTTCAACGAAGCGAGCGGGACGATCCCGCTCGCCCCACTGAAAAATCCAAAAGAAGCGAGCGGGACGATGTGCTGGTCTGTCAACTATCGGTCGGTTCTCACGTGGACCATGTCCTGGTGCGGCAAGCCGCGGAACTCTTGGATCGCTCCCTCCGTTATATCATTGATGTCCCCTATATTTTCTACAAACCCCACGAACTGGAGCCGAAAGCGGCTGGGATGAAGGAGTCAACTCATTCGATACCAGAAACAGGCCTAAAGTCGTGGCAGGAGGCGGTTTCTGGATTGCCCGATGGCGCCACCGTCAACGTG
>CAZIYY010000158.1:0-3380 GCA_964543585.1 uncultured Anaerolinea sp.
GGCGGCCTCGCCGTCAAAAGCCCGCTCGACAATTAACCTCTTTTAACCTTCGTGCAACTAGGGATTATGCGGACGGTATAACCGCCTATAGGCGGTTTGGTTCGTGCCGTATAATGTCCTAAAGCCTTTCGGATGTTATACGGCTACAGATTAAATTACAATGATAAAAGTATAGCACCGACCCTCCCTAAATCCGAACTAGAAAGTTTGGACGTTCAAGCAATACTTGCCGTCGGATTTGGGGGGAGGTGCCCACGGCGCAGGGGGTCACGGCTTCACCACGAAGGCACTCCCTGCTCCTCTCCCTCCCACATCAGGAAAATAGAATTCGCTCGCCGTCGGTGGAATGACCTTGAACATTCCCTCTGTGCTGGCGCGGGCAATATAAGTGTAAACATAAGTGCCAGCGGGGAGATAATCTGAGGACAGCACCACCTTTTCGTCGCGCAATTCGGTGTGCGTGAAATACCACCAGCCCCAGCCGCGCTCGGTGTAGTCGGTGACTGTATAGGAAGTGGGAACGGCTGTATCGGTCAGGATGGTTGAGTCAATCGCTTCCAAGCCTGCGGGTAATGGATCATCCACCACGAGGTAATGTACCGCCGCAGGGAGGACAATCGTCAAGCGGACGCGCACCAATTCGCCGCGTTCAATCTCTGTGATGGGAGTCTTGGGATCATCCAAAGCGAAATATTGCCGCGAGAGACTCAGGCCCTGATCCAACGGCTCGATGGATTCAACGGGCAACTCCGCGCTCAGGTATGCGGTGTAATACAAATTTCCTGTTCCGTCTCCGCGCGTAAAGACGAGATAATTCGCAGTTTCCTTCAATAGGTCTTTCAACTCAACTTGAAGTTTTACAGTTTCGGTCAAGTTCTCTTTCGTGGCATTACCTTGTTCAAGCGCTTCGCCATTCAAACCGACTGCAAACGCGTAATCGGTCTCGTATTCTTTGGACGCGGACATCCAGTTGGTCAAAGCGATCAGAGACCAGGTTGTTTCCTGAGTCGTAGCCCAGTGTCCGCTTTCGCGATGAGCCATCAGCCAGCGCACCGCTTGTGCTGTAATAGGACTTTTTGAGTTGATCTGTACGAACGCGTTCAACACGATTGCCGTTGTGCGCGTGTCTGTGTTCCAGTTCCAATAGTCCGTGCTCGATTCTTCCCAGTGTGCGCCAGAGGCAGATAAAACGGCGGCAGTTTCGAGGTCCGAAAGAAGCGAGCTGACCCGTTCGTCCTTTGCATCCAGCAAATACATCGCTTGCGAGAGATATGCCTTTCCATATAATCCAAGCGAAGTCCGATATTCGTAAATGAAGTTCGTTTGCGATGCGCGCAATTCATCCGCACGCGCTAACACGTACAACACGAACGCTACGCGGTTGTATTGCCAGGTTGCGTCGTTGCGTTTCAAATTGGGAACGTTCGTTTTCAGGTAATCGAAACCTCTTGAAAGCACACTCTCCGATATGGCATATCCAGAGTCTTTTGCCTCGATCAAACCATACAAGACATACGCGCTCGTTTGCAGATCGCTATGCTCGCCGTCCCACCAATTCCAGCCGCCGTCGGAAAGTTGTTTGGCGTAAATTCTTTGAAGCGCGGTCTTCACTTGTGAATCGAGTCGGTTTTGCACGAAGACGGTTTGAATGTCCGCGTTCTTCAGCGCGCGCGACGTGATCACATTCGGCAGGAAGCGCGAAACCGTTTGCTCCATGCACAGGTACGGATAATCATCGAGATACGTAAGTCCGCTTTGCATGGACGCGGCGAGCGACGGCGACACTTCAATCGAAAGTTGCGCGTCAGTGAAATCGAATGACGATGGCAATTGAATCGCTTCGGTCGCCGAGTTCGCATCCTGCAACATACCCGATGTGCCGACCGTTTCGGTCACGGTGTAGTTGTATACGGGGATACCCTGATCGGATAACGTGCCAAGCGCGGGTTTGCTGGCATCCTGATATGCGCCGCTGACCGCGCTTGCAGTGAAGTCCACACGCTTCACACCGCTTTGGACAGTTAGATCCCATTTAACAAACGTTTGTGCCCCTGCGGCGACTTCGACCACCTGCGCCGCGGGCGAGATCAAATCCACGCCTTTCGCGTCGAGCGAGACATTGACCTTGAGCGATTCTTTTTGATTATTATGAACGATCGCGCCGACCGACACCTGATCGCCATTGACAAAGAAGCGCGGCGTCTGCAATTGGATAAAGAGCGGCTTTGTACTGACGAGTTCGCTGGTGCTTTGACCCACGCGGCTATCTTCGGTAACCGCGCGCGCGTCCGCCTGCCAGGTGGTGAGATTCTCTGGCAATGTCACTTTGAATTGCGCCTTGCCATTTTCATCAGTAACTGCATACCCTTCAAAGAGAGCCGTGTCTTTGTAGTCCTGCCTTACGGTGATGATGCCCAGACTCTCACCGCCGCCTCCGCCGCCTCCGCCTCTGCCATCCGGGAGGCTCTCGCGATATTGCGCGTTGAAGTCCTCCGCGTTCAGCACGATGCCAAGCGCGGTGCGAACGCCAAGCGCCTGGTCAGGATAGAACGCATCCAACATGCGCGCAGAATTGGAGGGCGCTAAAGCCAGCGCAGCTTTATCCACAACTGCGAGAGAAACATCCGCTGAGACGGGCTTTCCACTGTAGTCTTTCGTTTCAATCGTATATGTGACTGTATCGCCAGGTCCTGTGGACTTTTTATCTGCCGTGACTTTTACATCCAATTCCTGTTGATCAGTATCCACCCTGAAAGATGCCATGCCGATCTTGAAATCGGGCGTCCCGTTTTGTTCCGCGCCGTTGATAACGGTAACCGAGACATACGAGATGGGAGCCATCTCTTTGGTAATTGGCAATTTGTAAACAGTGCTGTTGCCTTTCAACAGAACAACATCCTGTTTGTAGATATGTCCGCGCTCGTAAGTGACTAAAGCAAAAACATCATTCTCGAATGGCTGTGCGATTAAGATTTCAGCAGTATCACCAGGCGAATACGTATCTTTATCCACGATCAAATTGAAGGCGCGGTCGTTTGTCTGCCGCCACGCGACGTAATCATCGCTCGATACCCACATATACGCGGACGATTGATGCGAGTGACCCTTTGTATCTCGAACGGTCACAATGGCTTTATACACGCCTCCTACAGGCGGGACAAATGAAACACTTACCTTGCCATCTTCGCCCGTTACCGCGTTCGTTGTCGTGATGGGAATCTCTTTCACCGAAGTCTCCCAACTCAATTGACCCTGCTTGTCCTGAGTCTGCACGCTGAACCAACGTCGTTCCACAAATTTGACGGATACCTTTTGATTTGCGACAGGCGCGGATGCCCAATTCAACACGACGACTTCAAAGGATTGCTCTTCACCCTGTT
>CAZIYY010000158.1:3390-11423 GCA_964543585.1 uncultured Anaerolinea sp.
TAACTTTCAGATCGCACGCCGCCATAGACTTCGCTTTGATGTGCGACAACGCTCGCGCTCCCGCTGACAACATTCCCCGCGACATCAGAGACATTCGCCCTGAACGTCACCTGCTGGCTGGTTTTGTTTTCACCCAAGCCAAGCGTTTGAGTGATCTCCAGGTGTCCGTTCTCATCTGTGACTGCCTTCCCTTCCGCCAGGACACCGCCACTGCCTGATCCTTGTGGCGTCCAATAGATATCCTGATCCCAATCTGTGAAATTGAATTGCGAGTAATCTGAACCCGGTTGGAATAAATAAGGCGATGCTTCCAGGAACCATTCGGTCTCTGCGTTCGCCGCATTGCCGCCAGAATAATATTTCGCATCGAGACTGAACTTGACCTGCTCCCCTGCGAGCACATTCGCTCTATCTGATGAGGCCAGCACTTCAAATTCAGGCTTGTGATATTCAGCCACACGGAAGGAAATGTATCCAAACGGGTCCTTCTCCGCAGATTCGCGAACGTAAACATCGTATGTGCCAAGCCCGGCATCATCTGCAAGTTTGAACTTCCCGTTAAAACTACCGAGTTCAGAGAGGGGCATTTCCTCCGAAAAGACTCGTTCGCCGAAGAGTTCAATCGTCACGTAGACTTTGTTTTCTTTTGGAATGCTGTAGTGCAAATCATCGTTCTGGCGGACGATGCCCTTGAAGAACACCTCCTGCCCCGGGCGATAGACGGGACGGTCCGTGTAAAGATAAGCAAACGCCGACGCAGTTGTGTTCCCATAGTAGCCTTCGGATATGCCGAAATCACCCGCCCAAACGCCGCTCCCCCAATCAAGCGCGGCAAAGGCTGAATGTTTATTCCCTCCGACGCGGGCGAATACAGTCTGTTGCGGTAATCCATTCAGGTATGCAAGTCCATCCTTATCCGTTGCTGTTTTTCCCACTGGTTGCATCTTCTCATCGTAAAATAGTACTGAAACATCAGACTGCGGCTTTCCGCTTTCCAGGTCAACCACCCAGGCAGAGGCTTCCGAAGCTGTTGCCTTGAACGTGATGTTGTCGGTCGCGACGATGAAGACGAATGCCTGATAGAAACGACTCTGGTAATTCAGAGGCGCGCCCTTCACACCGATAAAGTAATACCCAGGCTGGAGCGGCTGCTCTTTTGCATCTCCCAGTTTGAAATTGAGGTAGTTCATTTTGTTTCTGGGAACATCCAAATCTGGTTCCCATTCGCGAATCGGATCCACCTTCGGATTGAAATTGGTTGGATCCTGAGTCACAGTCAATATTCTGCTGAATTCAGAAAACTCAAGCGGATAAAGAGATACAGTTACAGAATCAAGATTAAGATGCTCAAAGAAAACTTCCTGCGGACCCATCGCCCGATATACAAGCGGCTGCCATGGGAGAACCAGATTCGCATACGGTGAGTAATCGCCCGTCTTGAACGTAAAAGATTGCTCGCCCGTGATTGTGTTACCGTAAATATCCGCCATGCCCGGCAGAATGCGGACAACATATTCAGTGGCAGGTTCAAGACCGAAAATATTCAACTGCCAGTTGTAATCATCGAAGTACCACTGCAATTCCTCCTTCGGCAGCGGAGTGACCTTTATTTTGTTTTTCAGGCTGTCCAGTCTCATCGGCGATGCAAAGTTAATTACGATGGATGGATCGAAATCCTTTGCCTCCGAGTCTGGCGCGGGATATATTTTGAGGATCTGCGGCAGTGGCACGGTTCCAAATTTAAGAGTCAAACCTTCTTTGAGCATTCCGCCGTCTGTGGCGCGCGCTGAATCTGCGATCGTCAAATCATAAAAACTGGCGATCTTATATCGCCCGACAGGTTCAATGGTCAGCACCGTGGAGTCTTCGCTCCATTTCAATCGTGTTGGGAAAAGCGAGGCTGTCTCGCGGTCCACCAACGTAACAGCCTCGCTGACACTTTTCGCATCCATCGCTTGCAGGAATGTCACGACAAAAGCCTGATCCAAGCGAACATTCTGGATCGTCTCCGCTGGATTATCTTCGCCATTCTTCAATGCAAAATTTCCGATGACGGGCGCGCGCGTGTCGAAATTCCATGAATAGGATTTATCCAACGCATTGCCATTCGTGTCTTTGAGTCCCGCCTCCACAGCGACCTTATAGTTGGTCCCGCTTAATAAGCCTTTCTCTGGCTGAAACACGTATACGGACGAGTTGACCCATTCGCCCTGACCCGCGACCTCTGGTAAAAACTTTAACGGCTGAGGCAGGTCGCTCTGTTCCTCTTTGACCTGGAGCGGCACAACGGGATGATTGAAGATGACTGTAATGTTCGTATTGGGGTCTACCTCTTCAGCCTTCTCAATTGGGAATACTTGTCCCACCGCGAGAGCATCTATCGTTGTGAGTTCCGCGCGGATTTCTTCCTGTAAAGCTTTTCCATCGAGTCCGACGGCGTCGGCGGAAAAGGTCGCGTGGTAAACGGTGGAAGGCTCGAGTTTAGAGTCTGGTTTGAAGGTAATCGTTTTCGGGTCCAGCCATTTTATTTTGCCGGGAACGGGCTGATTAGTCGAATCGAGAAGCGTGAACGCATCCGCCGTTTTGATTTGATCCATATCGCGGTCAAATGTAAATTGGATCGACGGCGAAAGTTCCAGTCGTTGCCCTTGCGGCGGATTTTGGCTGAGGATGTACGGTCCCACTTGATCCTTTTGCACTTGCAGATCGGGAGTGGCTTTGGGGGTTTCCACCGCTGTCGGTACAGCCGTGACGGGTCCGCATTTCACCAGCGCAAAAGCAGAAATGATTGTCATGTAGATCAAAAGGGAAGATCTCTTATTCATTGTGCCAACTTTCTCAAGGAGGAAGGTTTTCATAAAGACTAGGACGGAATCAGTATGCCCTCAGTTCCAACGATTTGTCAAGCGGATTATTAAACGACCTGTATGCTCAAGCCGCCGCCCCCGCGGGGACGTTTCGCAAGAGACACCGCTGATTACAGATTTTATTAACTCACATTTCCCAGAACGTCCCGAAGGTGTTGTCCTGACGGTTCGTCTTTCGCTCACCGTGTCGAAGGGTTTCCTTGAAGAACGCTGTCGAACTGGTAATACGTTCGGGACGGTGCGTAACGTCAGTTATTAAATTATTTTGGCATATAATCTCGATATGCTCGAGCCGAACCATCATAATATTCTGTATTGAGGCGAACTATAAAGAAACAAGCATTTTATGGAGGCTACATCGAGATTGCGGATTCTACTCCTGGACACATACCATCCGCGTGGAGAACCTGGGCGTTGATTATCAGCCGATCAAAGTCGCGGCGTTTGGGTTCAGCAACCAGAATATCCAGAAAAAAGTTCGATAGACCTTATAATACGTAATACCATTTGCAATCCATCTAAATAAAGGAGTCTGCCATGTATCAAACGAACATGTACGAAGGCTTGCTCGCCGAGACGATCACGATGACCGGCGCGAACGGCGACGCGATCAACGCCTATCTCGCGCGCCCGCTGGGAGCCGGTCCCTTTCCCGCGATGGTGTTGGCGCATCACATGCCCGGCTGGGATGAATGGTATCGCGAGACAACACATAAGTTCGCGCATCATGGATACATCACGATCTCGCCCAATTTATATTTCCGCGCGGGACACGGCGCGCCAGAAGATGTCGCGGCAAAAGTTCGCGCGGATGGCGGCATTCCAGACGACCAGGCTGTTGGTGATCTGGCAGGCGCGATGAACTATGTGCGCGTACTTCCTTATTCCAACGGCAAAGTGGGAATCTTCGGCACATGCTCGGGCGGAAGACATTCCTATCTCGCGGCATGCCGCGCGCCTGGCTTTGACGCGGTCATTGACTGCTGGGGCGGACGCGTTGTAATGAAACCGGAAGACTTGAATCCCAAAAACCCGGTCTCACCGCTTGATTACACCAAAGACCTCCCCTGCCCCATCTTGGGTTTATTCGGCAATGAAGACAGCAACCCCACGCCTGAACAAGTTAATCAACATGAAGCAGAACTCAAGAAGCATGGTAAGACGTTTGAATTTCACAGGTACGACAATGCCGGTCATGGATTCTTCTATTACAACTATGCCGCTTATCGCCAACAGCAGGCAATGGACGGTTGGCAAAAGGTCTTTGCTTTTCTGGAGAAGTATCTGAATGCGTGATTGTCATTGCGAGACCCGATAGAGGTCGTGGCAATGACACTTGGAAAAGGAAGTAATTATGTGCACAATGATCGTTGAAAAAATAAAAGTTGAAGGCAGTGGCAAGGGCGCAAGCGGATGGTTCCAACTCGAGCAAGCCAACGTCTCTTACGACCATCCCTTCAATGCGCCGATGGAACATGCGCTCAATATAGACTTCGTGAATGAATCACACGGACTTTCCGCGCGCGTCGCCGTTGAATTGAGCGAGCAAGCCGCCCGCGATCTGGTTCAAACAATTCTTGCAGTTTTGGATCAAGCAGGTGCAGAAGGACATTTGGCGAACAGATGAAATGCAGTTGGAGTCTATCTGGCGAGAGCAGATAATCTCATGACAAATCTCCCCACTGGCACCGTCACCTTCCTGTTCACCGACATCGAAGGCAGTACAAAACTCGCGCAAGGACATCCCGATAAATGGGAGTCGTTGCGCGCTCGCCATCACACCATCCTGCAATCCGCGATGGATGCGCACAATGGCTATGTTTTCCAAATCATTGGCGATGCGTTTTGTGTTGCATTCCACACAGCAAATGATGCGTTACGCGCCGCAATCAAATCGCAAACTGATTTACATAACGAAGATTGGGGCGATACACCTGTCAAAGTCCGCATGGGGATCAACACAGGAGTCGCACAAGCGGGAAATACGGACGATCATTCTGGCGGATACACAGGCTACGCGGCTTTGGTGCGCGTCCAACGTGTGATGTCTATTGGACATGGCGGACAGATATTACTTTCGAATACCAGCGCCGAATTGGTACGCGGCGATCTTCCCGAGCATGTGAGTCTGCGCGATATGGGCGAACATCGCCTGAAAGGACTGCTCAACCCTGAACATCTTTGGCAAATCAACGCGCCGGGCTTGCCGCAGGAATTTCCTCCGCTTCAATCCTTGAATGTGATCCCGACCAATTTGCCGGTTCAATTGACAAATTTTGTCGGGCGCGAAAAAGAAATCCTGGAAGTCAAAGATGAACTTGGCAAACATCGCCTCGTCACGCTGACAGGTTCGGGCGGCACAGGCAAGACGCGCCTCTCGTTGCAAGTCGCGGCGGATTTACTCGATTCGTTCCATGAAGGCGTCTGGTTCATCGAACTCGCCTCTTTATCCAACCCCGATCTGATTCCCTCCACGATTCTTTCCACGCTGGATATCAGCGAGCAACAAGGCAGACCTGCGTTGAAAGTACTGGAAGAATATTTACAACCGAAGACACTGTTGATCATTCTGGATAACTGCGAGCACCTGATCGCTGATGCGGCAAAAGTGGCCAACGCCATTTTGAACGCCGCGCCGAATCTAAAAATTCTTGCCAGCAGTCGCGAAGCCCTGGGCGTGAAAGGCGAACTGTCCTGGCATGTGCCTTCGTTGTCTTTACCCGACCCAAAGAATATCCCCGACCTCGAAGGACTGACTCAATACGAAGCCGTGCGTTTATTCATTGACCGCGCCTCGCTCGTTGATTCACATTTTACGGTGACGAAAGACAACGCGCCCGCCATCGCCCAAATCTGTTTCCGTCTCGACGGCATTCCGCTCGCCCTCGAACTTGCCGCGGCGCGCGTCAAAATGCTTTCTGTGGATCAAATCTCCGCGCGCCTCGATGACCGCTTCCGCCTGTTGACGGGTGGCGCGCGTACCGCCCTGCCGCGTCAACAGACTCTGCGCTCGCTGATTGACTGGTCGTATGATCTGCTTTCCGATTCAGAGAAATTACTCTTGCATCGCTTGGCTGTCTTCGCGGGCGGCTGGACATTGGAACTCGCCGAACAAATTTGTTCCGATGAAAAGATAGACCAGTACGAAATATTGGATTTGCTTGGCAAACTGGTGGATAAATCTTTGGTCTCCGTTACACAGAATCAAACCAGTGCACGCTATCGTATTCTTGAAACCATCCGTCAATATGCACGCGAGAAATTATTCGAGTCAGGCGAAGGCGAAAAGATTCGCGATCAACATCTGAAAGCATTTCTTGAATTGGCAGAACAAGCCGAACCTGAAATACGGGGGCATAACCAACGACTATGGCTCAATCGTTTAGACGAAGAACTTGAAAACCTGCGTTCCGCCTTGGAATGGGCGCAGGCACGGGATGCGGAGGCTTGCTTGCGATTAGCCAGCCTGTTATGGCGCTTTTGGGATATACGGGGATATGGCAATGAAGGCTTGGATTGGTTTACCAAAGTAATTGCCTTGACAGAAGGGCTGCACACCGTAACACGCGCCAAAGGCCTCACACGTGCAGCCATTGTTGTCTGGAACTTAGGTTATCAGAGACTATGGAAGAAATGGATAGAAGAAGCTCATGCAATGTACAAAGAGTTGGATGATAAACCCGGTTTAGCGCTGGCGCTCACCAGCCTAAATTTATCTGAGGAGGCGCTGCATCTTTCCAGAGAAATAGGTGACCATGAATTGACCGGGTCGAACCTAAGGACTCTTGGATACGAGGCGTTGCTTCGCAATGATTTGACATCGGCTGCCTCACTGATGGAGCAGGGTCTGAAAGAGATCCGCCTCTCTGGCAATGAACGATTAATAGGGATGGCGCTGCAAGATTTGAGCGAAGTTACATTAGTACAAGGAGACTCTGAACGCGCCCAAAACTTGATCGAGGAAGCATTATCACTCGCACAGGAAATTGGCGATAAAAGCAACATAATTGCAGGTTATTGGGGTTTTATGCGTATTGCACTATTCCTTGAAGATTATCTCAAAGCAGAAGAATATATACTTGAAGCTAACAGGCTCGCACAAATATCAAATAATAAAGGGGATATCTGCATATCGCTTCATTTTTTAGGTATTTTGGATTGGGCGCAAGGCGATATTGCTCGTTTTGCCGAACGAATGGAAGCAGCCTTGGCTATAGCAAAACAATTAAATAATCCTCTTTTTGCTGCAAACATTCTTTGTTTGCTAGGAGAAGCAGACCGGCCCCAAGGGAATTTTATACAAGTAAAAAATAGGCTTACCGAGGTACTAGCAATCTGTCAGGAGGAAAATATAAAATTTGGCTATTGCAAATGTCTGGAGGTTTTTGGGATGCTGGCAATCGATCAAGGGCGGGCAGAACTAGGTGTGTACTTACTTGGAGCACACGAAACTTTACGCGCGTCCGTGTACGTATATAATGATTTCTATCCTTTCGTGATGCGTGAACGCGAAAGATATATTACCAAATCCCGCGAGCAACTCGGCGAAGAGGCATTCAACAAAGCCTGGGCAGAAGGCGCAGCAATGTCCACAGAAGAGGCGATTGCCCTCGCATTGGAAGAAACACATGAATAACCTTCCCTCCGGCACCGTCACCTTCCTCTTCACCGACATAGAAGGCAGCACGAAACTTGCGCAGGAATATGCAGCTGAAATGCCCTCTCTGCTCGCGCGGCACAATGAAATTCTGTATCAAGCAATCGAAACGCACAACGGATTTGTCTTTCGTGTCATTGGCGATTCTTTTTCTGCGGCATTTCATACTGCCAGCGACGCCCTGAATGCCGCGCTGGACGCGCAACGCTTATTACATAACGAGGAATGGTCACCCGCGCCCGTCAAAGTGCGGATGGGAATCAACACGGGCGCGGCGCAATTAAAAGACGAATCGAAAGAACCATATTATGATGAATATGCAACCCTGGCATTAACCCAGCGCGTCATGTCTGTGGGACACGGCGGGCAAATTCTTCTTTCACAAACCGCGCACGATTTGATGAAAGACAAACTTCTTGAAAATACACAGTTGCGCGATATGGGTGAGCGCCGCCTGAAAGACATCTTCCAACTTGAGCGTCTTTATCAAGTCGTTGTCCCCGATTTAT
>CAZIYY010000159.1:0-6981 GCA_964543585.1 uncultured Anaerolinea sp.
TCCACGGACCTGCGGACGGTCGGCCTGCCATGTCCTTCTCCATCATACTTGCGGATTTGGCGGTACGCACCGCTTCACAGGCTGAATCTAATCGAGAGAAATTTTCCGTTTCGTGAGTTGGTTCTCCCGCCAAACCGCTAACGCTCACCGTTAGGCAGAGCCTTCTTCGACAAAGGTTGTGTTATTCTTTCGGAGCAACGATCACTTCCGAAGCATCACGCGCAAGGATTTCATCAAGCGCACTCGGGGAAACATCGAAGATGTAATCTATTCTGACGATTCCTCCATTTCTTTACTTGCAAGACAACGTTCGGGCTATTCTCTTCGCGGACGATGATGCCATAATCACCTGCGGGGTAATTTTCATCAGAGGATACGCTATCCAAAACCTGATATACAGCATATAAACCAGTTGCACCAGACCAAGCCAATTGCCAACCTCATCCTTTCGCATAAAACTGCCTTCGGGTCCTCGAGATGGCAGGACTTCAACAACTGTCCCTTCAGCTTCGCCTTTGCGGCAGGGCGGCGGTCCGCCCAGCGCGTGCACGGTCATACACGCAGTTGTTGTGTAGTGGAACAAGTGCGCAATTCCTGAGCGTCCCCGCTTTCGACTGCTGCAAGGATGGCATCAATCTCTGCAATTCCAGTTCGAGTATCGAGAGAGTGATACTTTCCAGCAGGTGTTGGCTGTGGTGCAGGTGAGGTTGCTTGTTCGGTTGGCGCCAGTTGTGTGCTAAATTCCGGTGTGGGGGTAGTTGCTGAGGAACAGGCAGAAATTATCGACGCAATAAACAGATAATTTGGAAGAGAATTTTCATATTGACATCCTTTCATCCTATCAGCAAAGACAAAGCGCGGCACAGAGTATCCATGTCGCGTTTTGTGTTGTATCCTTGAACGGATACGCGGATGAGTTTGTTCCCGTTCCAATCAATCAACGGGACTTCAATTCGATATTCGTTATATAAGTGCGATTGGAGGCTGACGATATCGGTGTCCGCTGGCAGAGGCGCGGTGAACATTTGACGGAACCAGGCGTCCGACTCACGCGAAGCGTGAAGAGGGGCAAGTCCGGTTAATTCGCAAATCCTTCGCTGCGCGTCCAGCGCGAGATCGTGACATGTATCCCGCACTTTATCCCAATCATGTTTTTCCTGAAACTCTATCGCGGCGGGGACAGATAAAAACGCTGCCATATCGCGTGTGCCCCACCATTCGTTGTGGTCAATGAACTCAGAACCGCTCGGCGTTTCAGATTCGTATCCCCACGAAACGACCAAGGGTTTTAGCAAGTTCTGCATTTCCGGGCGCGCGTAGAGGAAACCAGCACCTTTAGGCGCACAAAGCCACTTATGAAGATTGCCACCATAAAAATCCGCGCCGAGCGAATCCAGATGCAGAGGCAACTGACCTGGGACGTGCGCTCCGTCCACGATGGAGATTATTCCCGCTTCACGGGCACGACGAATGATCTGCTCAACTGGAAAGATGATCGCAGTGGGAGAGGTGATGTGACTGATAAATATTACCCGCGTGTGCGGAGTAACGCCGCGCCAGAAACATTCGACAAAACTTTCCTTTGTCTCGATGGGAGTTGGGATCGTTTGATTGATATAGCGGAAGCCGTGTTCTTTTGAAAGAAATCGCCATATCCTATCCATTGCCCCATATTCATGATCTGTGGAAAGCACCTCATCGCCTACACCCAGCTCAAGCGAACGCGCAACAATATTGAGGGAAACGGTCACATTCTGTGTATAGATAAGATTATCGGCGTGTGTTCCCAGATATTTACCGAGAGCTTTGCGCGACTCAGCCAGCAGGTTTGTGATACGACGGCCCAAAAATTCAACAGGTTGTTTTTCCAACTCGCGTTGCCAGCGTTGATATTCACGGAACACAGGTTTCGGCGTCGCGCCGAACGAACCATGATTGAGGAATGTTACTTTGGGATCAAGAAGGAAATGTTTTTTGAGGGGGTTCATGAGGTAATTATAAGTCAGCCTCAATTCACTTCCACATGAATTGCAATATCGCTTGCAGGATTTCATCAACAGACATGGAAATATCCACCGCCAGCGCGCTGGATGGCTCTTCCAACGCTTCAAATTGGGATTGAAGCATTCCAGGCTTCATGTAATGATCTGCTCGGGATGACATGCGCGACCAGATCAAATCATAACTCCCCTTCAGATAAATGATCTGCGCGCCATCGTTGCCTTCGAGCAGTTGTTGACGATAACGCTCCTTGAGCGCGGAACACGCCAAAACACCAGGTCGATTCTGCGTGAGGCAGGATTCGATCAAATCGTGAAGCGAAACAAGCCACGGGGCGCGGTCCGAATCGTCCAGCGGAATCCCGCTCCCCATTTTGGCAACGTTCGCCTGAGGGTGAAAATCATCGGCGTCGTAAAAGTCCCACCCCAAATGTGACGCGAGCGCCTGGCCCACGCTCGTCTTGCCACTGCCTGAGACTCCCATGACGATGAAAAAACGTGCATCAATCATGGAAGCAATTATAGTGAATGCAGGTCTAACATGATGAAAACTGGCAGGATTTATTGTTTTTTATGAAAGAAGAGTTTATACTACCTCTCTTCATGTTCTTGTTCTCTGAATATGTCATCTCATCAAATCAAAACAAATCGAGTTGAAAAAACATGCAACCCCTCAATAACATTCGAATCCTGGATATTACCCGCGCCCTGGCGGGACCTTACTGCACGATGATGCTGGGAGATTTGGGTGCAGATGTGATCAAAGTGGAACGACCTGGCGTCGGCGACGAAACGCGCGGTTGGGGACCTCCGTTTGTCGGCAAGCCGTATGGACCCTACCCCGGCGAATCCGCTTACTTTATTGCGGCGAACAGAAACAAGCGAAGTGTGACCGTCAATATCCAAACCGCGGAAGGGCAGGAGATTGTCCGCAAGTTGGCAACCATCTCTGATGTGCTGGTTGAAAATTATCGCACCGGAGATTTGGACAAACTCGGCTTGGGCTATCTCGATCTGCACCGCCTGTACCCCAAATTGATCTATTGCTCGGTCAGCGGATACGGTCGCACGGGTCCATACGCCGACCGCCCCGGCTACGATGCGATTCTGCAAGCCGAGGGTGGGATGATGAGCATCACGGGTCCTGTGGATGGACCTCCTTCGCGCGCGGGAATCCCCATTATTGACATTACCTCGGGGATGTTTGCCGCCACCGCGATCCTCGCGGCGTTGCGCGCGCGCGACCTCACAGGCGAGGGCCAACTCGTGGACATCTCGCTTTTTGATTCGCACGTTGCGCTGCTGACAAACGTGGCTTCCAACTATCTTGTTGGCGGTGAGCCGCCGCGCCGCTATGGGAACGCACATCCGAACCTTGTCCCCTATGACGCGTTTTCTGCGCACGATGGCTGGTTCATTGTGGGCGTCGCCAACGACAAACAATGGGGGCAGTTATGTAATGTGCTGGCCCGCCCGGATCTGAAAACCGATAGCCGTTTCGCTGCCAATCGTGATCGGGTTGGCAACAGGGAAGTATTGGTCGCTGAACTCAATAGAATCTTTTCTCAACGGGATGTGGACGACTGGCTCACCGACCTGACGAAGGCTGGTCTCCCCTGCGGACGCATCAACTCGATCCCGGAAGTCTTTGCCCACCCGCAGGCACAGGCGCGCGCGATGACTTTGGAATCAAACCACGCCTCCGCCGGGACGGTGAAACTGACCGGCTTCCCCTATAAATTTTCTCACACCCCGGCAGAGATACAAAAGCCGCCGCCAATGTTGGGCGAGCACACCGAAGAAGTACTTACAGGTTTATTGGATTATTCATCGGAGGGTGTAGCTTCTTTGCGGGATAGAGGAGCAATATAATGTCTAATTTCGGGAAACCAAAAAGTAATCTGGCACCAGATACCCTCTCATGAAAACATTTTCTCTGCGCTTGCGACCTGGCGAAGACCCCAAAGTCGCCCTGGACTCGTTTGCCCAAATCGAACAAATGGAAGCTGCCTGTGTGTTGACTTGTGCCGGAAGCCTGCGCAAAGCCGTACTCCGCTTTGCCAACCAGCAAGAGGCAGTCACCATGCAGAAGCACTTAGAGATTGTTTCTCTAACCGGCGTATTTTCGATACACGGCGGTCATTATCACATCGCCGTTTCAGATGGCGAGGGCCGCACTTACGGAGGCCACCTGATGGATGGCAGTGAGGTGTACACCGCCGCTGAGATCGTCCTGGCTAGGTTTGATGATCTTCGGTTCTTACGCTCGTTCGATTCAGAAACCGGGTACCCGGAGCTTGATATCCAGTCCAACAAATAGGATAATGCCGCCAACATCACAGAGAAAACTTTGACCTCTGCCATGTTGGTAGGTCGAAGAATTGTATTCGCCCCTCGCTCGAAACGGTTTTTTGTTTTTTACTTTGTGATTACTCCATGAACAGTGAAAATGTCGCCATACCACTTAAGCGATTCTTGCTCGTCGAACAATGTCTTACATCTGGGAACATTTGCTCAACGGCTTCAAAGGGCACTCGATTGTTGGGCGTTTCGTGTGGTGTAATTGGCCAAAATCAATGAATTTCACCATCGAATTGTTGAGCTCACAATCCGAGCAATTCGATGTTGTCAGGAATGAATTGAGTGTTTCTGAACAGTTACTTATCCAGCGGTGGTCACCATGCTTCAATATATCGCAGAACAATCAGCCAACACCTTTGCCAAATTCCTATATACCACCCAATGCCCCATTCAGACGCAGGCGAAGCTTCAATATGCTAATCCACGAGGCAAAGCGAGCAGTGAAAGCGGAGGATTCGAAACTTTGGTTAGAAAATATGGAGTAATGAAGGTTCTGGTCTGAGGTCTTGGTCAGGTGGGTTGCAAGGCCCTTGTCAAATTCGGTTTTCTTAGTACAATTGTTCTATAATCCATAAAGAAATTACACTCAAACCAATAGTTGAGGAATACGCTGATGACCATCATTGATCATGAGATGTTATGGCGCCAGTTTGGAGCGGCCATCGACATGTTATGCGACGCTCTGCGCGACTGCCCGGATGAATTATGGGAAAAGAGACTTTGGGAAGACCAGCCAGACCAGTGGGTGGTGGCGGGTTTCTCTACGTTCTGGTATCTGGGCTACCATGCCCTCTTCTGGCTGGACCTCTACCTAACCGGAGCAGAAGAGGGCTTTGCTCCGCCTGCGCCATTTGACCTAGTTGAGATGAATGATGGCGAAGTCCTGCCGCGCACCTATACACGCGAAGAACTGCTCGGCTACCTCGAACACTGCCGTCGAAAGTGCCAGGAGACCATTGGCGCACTGTCGAACGAACAGGCTTCCCGGTTGTGCCGGTTCGGCTGGGGCGAGTTGTCCTTTGCGGAGCTTCAACTGTACAACCTGCGTCATGTAATGGAGCACGGCGCACAACTCCGCATGTTCCTGGGGCAACAGGTGCGAAAATCCGCAACCTGGTTTTCCACGGCTCAGTAAAAATCTCCTCATGGACATCGAGTTCAAAGGCAAGATCTGGTTCTGGAAGGGTCCCGCCCCATGGTTCTTCGTCACCGTTCCGGCGAAGCACAGCCGAGACATAAAAGCGATATCCGGTCTCGTGACCTATGGTTGGGGAGTAATTCCGGTCCATGTTCGAATCGGCAAAACCGAGTGGAAGACTTCCTTGTTTCCCAAAGATGGCCTCTATCTTGTGCCCATCAAAGCGAGTGTCCAAAAAGCAGAACATCTTGAAGAAGGCGACGATGTGACCATACGACTCGAAGTTCGTTTGTAAATCTGTAAATTGATACCCATTAAAGGGGCAAAACATGAAACTCGGTGCATTTTCAATCAGTCTCACTGTGAAGGATATCAAGGCTTCGAAGGCTTTTTACGAGAAACTCGGTTTCAAAGACTTCGGCGGAGACATTACTCAAAACTGGCTGATCCTGAAAAATGGAGATTGTGTGATCGGTCTTTTTCAAGGGATGTTTGACAAAAATATATTGACCTTCAACCCCGGCTGGGATGGCAACACCCAGAAATTAGATGCGTTCACGGATGTGCGTGAACTACAAAAACAGTTGAAGGCGCAGGGCGTGGAGTTAATGACCGAGGCAGACGAGAGCACGACGGGTCCCGCAAGTTTTGTGGTGGTGGACCCCGACGGCAACCCAATCCTCGTTGATCAGCACGTTTGAGCCCGGCTTAATCAACATCCTCTACTTCTACCGCCACTTCGTCACCCGTTCTGCTATTCTCTCCTCCCTCAACTCCTGACATAACTTCCTCAAGCGCGGATACGCTCCCTGCCATTCCAAATCTTTGAGGGTTTCTTTCAGCGGAACATCCTCACGAAGCGTGGATAATTCCCTGAATAGCAAAGCATCTTTATAATTCTGTTGAAGGTTTTCAACCAGCGTTGTCGCACGACCCAAACCAAGCGAAAGTTTTTTCGGGTCTTTGGGAATCGACTCGATGTGTTTGAATTTCGCCAGCACCGTTGAAGTGGATTTAGCTCCCCAACCTTGGATGCCCGGGTAGCCATCCGCAGAGTCACCGACGAGCGCCAGATAATCTGGAATGGATTCTGGCTTTACGCCGAATTTCTCTACCACGCCTTTCTCATCAATGATGATCTCGCGGCGGCGATCCCAACAGACGATGTGAGTGCCCTCCACCAATTGTGCCAGATCTTTATCTGGCGAGCAGATCAAAATTTGCTCAACAGATTTATTATTTTTGAATCTTGCCGTCGCACTGGCTAAGGCATCATCCGCCTCAAACTTGACCATGGGCCAGACAACCACTCCCAGCGCAGAAACTGCTTTTTCAGCCAACGGGAATTGTGCCATGAGGATTGGGTCAACGCCTTCACCTGTTTTATATCCCGTATACATTTTGTTGCGAAACGACTCAATCACATGATCGAAAGCGACTGCAACATGAGTTACTTCCGGGCTTTGCAACAACATCAACAGG
>CAZIYY010000159.1:6991-11317 GCA_964543585.1 uncultured Anaerolinea sp.
GGCTTCGCAAGAGTCCAAGTGTTGCGCCCACTCCCTGTCCGCTGGCGGATTTTTTCGGCGGCGCTCCGAAATGATTGCGGAAGAGTTCGTACGTGCCGTCTATCAGATGGATTTTCATTTATTTCTTTTTCTTTCCTGCCTCGTTCAAGGCAATCGCTTCAAGCACCAGTTGCTTCACTGCCGCCTCATCAATCTTTGAATCTTCAGCAAAGTCGATTGCGCGGGTGGCTTTCGCCTCCAGCCCCGCGTTGAACAATTTCTTCGGGTCTTTGAGTGACGCACCCTTGAAAAAATTGAGTTTCACGTGATCCTTGAAGATTCCACCTGCAACTACGTTGCCTTTGCAGACCCACACGGCGGTATCCCATTTCCAATCTTCGGTGATTTCGGGGGATGTTTCAAGAATCAACCTTCGTAAGCGAGCAAGCAGTTTGCCGCGCCAGTCGGGTAGGTCTTTGATTTGTCTATCAATGTGTTGAGAGGGGGTCAAATCATTTTTCGTTGCCATTTTTGAAGTCTCCTTTATTTAAAAGATAGGCCGTTTGCTTTCAATGCGCGCTTGAGTTGCTTAAGTGCATTCGGTCCGATTCCATGCAACTGCTTGATCTCAGCCTCGCTGAATTTTGCCAATTGTTTGAGGCTTTGAATGCCGACATTGGCAAGTGCACGTTGAGCAGGTGTTGTCAGTTTCGGGAGGTTATTATTATTCGGATCATCTTTTTTCATGGACATTTACCTCTTTGGCTCATAATAAAGCAGGATATTGCCCGACTTGAACATCTTCGTTTTGATAAGTTTCAGATCAAGTTTACCCTTGATGCCTTTTAACAAAGGTTTTCCCTCTCCCAGCACAATCGGGTTGACCATAATCCGAAACTCGTCAATCAAACCATGTTCGATAAATGTAACCGCCAGATCGGAACTGCCGAAGATTGCGATATCTTTTCCCGGCTGTTGTTTTAGTTTGAGGATCTCATCGACAAAATTTTCTTTTATCAGTTTCGTATTTTCCCACTTGGCCCGGTCCAATGTTTTTGAAAAAACAATCTTGGGCAGGCTGTTCATCAGCCCGGCAATAATGGGGTCATCGCGTTTTGCGGCTTCGCTCGGCCAGTAACCAGCCATCAATTCATAGGTCACTCTCCCGAACAACAGCGCGCCAAATTCACCCGTCTGCTGTACGGCAAATTCATTGAACTCATCGTCCACGTTATGCCAGTTGATATCCCTGCCCGGTCCTTCGAAATAGCCATCCAGGGATATGAGCATGAAGAAGATCACTTTCCTCATTTGGGCCTCCGTCCCGCGTATTTAAATTAACGAATTCAAATGCATTAGTTACGCAGGTACTCGCTGGTGAGTGAACGCTTTGCACCGAGAAGTTGCTTTGGCGTACCCTCGAACATCACTTGGCCGCCCTTGCTGCCGCCCTCCGGACCCATGTCAATGATCCAATCTGCATTCTTAATGACGCTCACATTATGCTCAATGACAATAACTGTGTTCCCAGCATCGACAAGTCGATTCATGATCTCCAGCAGGTGTGTAATATCAGACATGTGCAAGCCCGTGGTGGGCTCGTCCAACACATAGATACTGCCTTGCTTATGCAGTTCGCTCGCAAGTTTGATGCGCTGACATTCACCGCCAGAGAGGGTGCTCAACCGTTGTCCTAAGGTCAGATAATCGAGACCCACGTCGCTCATGGCTTGCAGTCTGCTGACAATCTTATCAATGTCAAAATATTCGAGTGCCTCTTGAACTGTCATTCCCAGCACATCGTTGATCGACTTACCATTGAGTTTATACGCCAGCACTTGATCCTTGAAACGTTTCCCTTCACAGATCTCGCAAGGTGACTTCACCTCGCCGAGCGCCGCCAGTTCGGTGTAGATGACGCCCAACCCCTGACAGTTTTCACAAGCGCCTTCGGAGTTGAAGCTAAACAGTGATGGGCTGACGTTGTTCGCCGTTGCAAATGCTTTACGTACATCATCCATGATGCCTGTATAAGTAGCCGGATTGGAACGACTAGACACACCCACTGCTGACTGGTCGATCACGATCGCGTCCGGATGCTGACGCAGGAAGGTCTGATGAATCAGCGAACTCTTCCCCGAACCGGCAACACCGGTCACGGCAGTCAATACGCCCGTGGGGATGTCCACGCTGACGTTTTGCAGGTTATTGGCTTTCGCTCCTTTGATTGGCAACTTCCCGTTCGGCGAACGAAACTGAGCCTTGATTGGGACTGATTGCTTCATATATTTACCCGTCAAGGTGTTTGCACTCAATAGGTTCTTGAATGTTCCCTCGTAGACGATCTCACCTCCTTGACTCCCCGCGTGCGGGCCCACGTCAACGATATGATCCGCCACTTTGATGACATCCGGGTCATGTTCAACTACAAGGACCGTATTTCCTCTGTCGCGCAGTTGTTGCAACAATTCATTAAGACGATGTACATCGCGCGGATGAAGTCCCACGCTAGGTTCATCGAACACATACATCACATCCATCAAGCTGCTGCTCAGATGTTTGACGATTTTGACACGCTGCGATTCGCCGCCGGATAATGTGTCAGTTTCGCGGTTAAGGCTAAGGTATTCGAGTCCGATATCCACCAGATATTGCAACCGTTGGATTAGGGTTTTGACGATGGGCGCGGCCGTCGGGTCTTTGATCGCCTTGATCACATCGATCAACTGCCCGACTTCCATCGAAGCCAGTTCTGCGATGTTATATCCGTTTATTTTGCATTTTAAAATTTCCTGGCTTAAACGTGCGCCTTTGCAAAGCGTACATGGTCCCATCGTGATGTAGGGCGCGACTGCCTTTTGGGTGCGTTCGGACATTGTCTTGACATCACGCGTAATGTACTTGCTAGTGAATTTGTTGATAATGCCTTCGAAGGTCAAATTCAGGTCTTTGCCCGCGACTTTGGTCTTGACCTTATACGGCTTGCTATATAAAAGCAGGTCCACTTCCTTATCGCTATATTTCGAAAGTTTCTTGTTGACATCGAACAATTTCGATTGGGTAAGAATACTCCAACCCCAACTGTCAACGGCGTATTCTGGAAACAGGATCGCGCCTTCGTTCAGTGATTTGGATTTGTCTAGGAACATATCCAAATCCACGCCGATTTTGCGGCCAAGGCCGTTGCAGTTCGGACACATACCTTTTGGGTCGTTGAAGGAAAAGACGTTGGAGTGTCCCACGTAGGGTTTGCCGATATACGAGTACAGCCGCCGTAGCACCGAATAGATATCGGTGATGGTACCCATGGTGGAGTGTGATCCGCCGCCCAGACGTTTTTGATCGACCACAATCGCCATGTTCAGGTTTTCGATAGCATCAGCATCGGGTTGCGAATAGCGTGGCAGAAAGGTACGGATAAACATGCTGAAGTTTTCGTTGAGTTGACGCTGCGCTTCAGTTGCAATCGTATCGAAAACGATCGAAGACTTACCCGAACCGGATACGCCGGTAAAGATAGTGATCTTGCGCTTAGGGATGCGCAAGGAAATGTTCTTAAGATTATTCTCGCGTGCGCCGCGAATTTCAATATACTCCTGAGACATTATTTCTCCTTTTATAGCCCCATTTTAGAACATATATTCTGTTGAGTCAATCCGGGTACGCCAATTTATGCGGTCTTCTTCATACTCAAATAGTGCTCGCGCTGTTTTTTGTCAAAATGTTCCAAAGCGTAGCGAAGAGTTGTGCGCGGCATAGTAGCGGCATATTTATCCAAAAAGCTTAATAGTTTTTTGCGATCTTTATCGCCAGCGTAGCGGAGCGCCCATCCCGTTGCTTTATGGATCAGATCCTGATCGTCCTTCAGCAAGATTTCGGCAATTTTGAAAGCGTCGGCGACGTCGCCTTTTCCAATAAAATAGAGCGTCGTAACAATGGCCGTCCGGCGTTCCCATATATCTTTAGAGCGTGCCAGCTTGTACAAAATTTTGCGCGGTTTATCAAAATCAAACAAGTAGCTTCCAATAACATAAGGGGCGGCCCGATCAACCAAATCCCAGTTATTGATTCCGTCATGGCGGTCCAGATAAAGATCATACAATTCCTGTCTGCGTGCTGGTTGGGTTTTCTTCCTCCGTGCTTGAAAATTCATAATGCTCACGCCGCCCACCCGTACTTCGTGGATCGGGCTTTCGAGTAATTTTTCAATTTCGCTGGGCGTCATCTCAATGAATTCCTTGGCAAGCGCGAAAACCTGTCCCATGCGCACACCAATAAATGTATCTTCTTCACTAGTACCTCACTAACTTGAATTTTTTACAATTGAGACAGGATAAAGCCGTTTTA
>CAZIYY010000160.1:0-10976 GCA_964543585.1 uncultured Anaerolinea sp.
CGGCAAAGGCGATTGAAAAGAAAGCCACTAGTGGATGTTGTCGCATCCAGATTGAAAATGAGGAAGCGCTGGTGGATGGCACTGAGGGTGCGTTCATTTGTGTTGTAGACATTGATTTCTCCTTATAAGTAGTTCTGGCATGTAGTGAGCCAGTGGATATAGAATACGTCTCGCCCTTCCCACTGACATGAGGTTGCGCTCACGAATCAACTGGGAAATCGCGCTGGGAAAGTTTCCCAGATTTCACAGGAACGTACTCCCGTGACACTGGGAATGGGATGCGGTATGCTTGCCAACAAGATGAATTCTCCAATTCTCCCCTCCTCCCAATCTCCTCAATCCCTCTGGCTGACACTTGCCCGCGTCCTGCAGGTTGCCATTATCTGCATTACCATCGGCTTATTTATTGTCAGTGTTCCACTCAATTACGAACAGCGAAGAATCGTCTGCAGAGAAGAGATCTGTCCACCGAGTCAATTGACCGCCACCAGTGAACAGGCATTAAAACGAATCGGCATGTCGGCGGATTCCCTGGCGGCAATGACCATCGCTCTGGATATTGTAATCGCCGCTGCCTACACTGCCTGTGCGATTGTCATCTTTATCCGCAAGCCCAACGATATCCTGACCATCTTTGTGACGATCATGATGGTCACTTTTGGCGCGGCAACTTTCACCGGCGCGATCCGCGGCTTTACCATCGCTTATCCTCAACTGGACTGGCTCTTCAAGACCATCTCCCTGATCGGAAACGGCGCCATCCTCGCGTTCTTCTTTGTATTTCCAAATGGTCGCTTCACACCGCGCTGGACGCTATTTATCCTTGCCGGCTATATCTTATTTGAATTGCCGCGCTATTATTTGCCTGGCTCTCCGTTGAATTTGGCAGCGACACATCCACTTTTATATAATGTGTCATTTGTCGGCACGAACTTAACTGGTCTCGCCTCACAAATTTATCGCTATCGGCGCGTTTCCAACTCCATCGAAAAGCAACAGACCAAATGGGTGGTTTATGGAGTGACGATCGCTGTGGGCGGTTACATGACTCTCAGGGGTTTCAGTTTAATGGTCGCCGACCCTAACGGCAGCGGTCTGCCTGTCACGATTATTCTTAGCATTATTGCCATTCTGCTGATGTTACTGCTGCCGCTCTCGATCAGCATTGCCGTCATCCGCTATCGTCTATGGGATATCAATCCCATTATCAACCGCACGCTCGTGTACGGCGCTTTATCGGCCAGCACGATTGCAGTCTATATTTTCGCAGTTGGCTTTGCCTCCAAATATTTTCAAGGAGCCAACCTTGTCATCTCTTTTATCGCAACGGGTGTGATCGCCATTCTCTTCGAGCCGCTCCGTGAAAGACTTCAACGCGCTGTCAATCGACTCATGTATGGAGAACGTGACGATCCGACAACTGCTCTCACGAAGCTCAGCCAGCGCCTCGATTCTGCTCTCGCGCCTGATTCTGTATTGCAGACTATTGTTGAAACTCTCGCGCAGACCCTGCGCCTGCCTTACGCTGCCATCACACTTTTTTATTTGGATGACGCGCACGCGCCTCGCCTCATCTCACAGTTCGGGTTGCCTCCAGCCGAAATCATTCATCTCCCCCTGACATATCAAACCGAACGCGTCGGAGAGTTGATCCTCGCGCCGCGCGCAGAGGGGGAATCGTTTTCCACAGCAGACATGAACCTCATCAATATCGTCGCGCAACAAGCAGGCACTGCCGCCTATACTGTCCGCTTGAACAATGACTTGCAACACTCCCGCGAAAAACTCGTCACCGCGCAGGAAGAGGAACGCCGCCGCCTGCGCCGCGACCTGCATGATGGAGTCGGTCCGACCCTGGCCAGTTTTTCTCAACGTCTCGACACTGCCTCCGATTTGGTAAAAGACGATCCAGAAAAAAGCATTCTATTGCTCAGAGAACTTAAAGGACAGGTGAAGAGTACAGTCGCAGAGATTCGGCGTTTAGTATATGCACTTCGCCCGCCCGTATTGGATGAATTCGGGTTGGTCTCTGCCATCCGCGAACACGTCGCGCAATATACAGGACCCAACGGCTTGCAAATCACATTTGACGTAACTGAACCCATGCCACCCCTCCCCGCCGCAGTTGAAGTCGCCGCGTATCGTATTGTGTTGGAAGCATTCACGAACATCATTAAACATGCCCAAGCCACTGCCTGTCATATCAAAATAATAATCGGAGAAAACAATCTCATGCTTGAAGTATCTGACAACGGTGAAGGCTTGTCATCAACCCCACGCTCGGGTATTGGTCTAACATCCATGCGTGAACGCGCAGATGAACTTGGCGGAGAACTCACGGTTCAAAATAATCCAGCAGGCGGCACACTCGTAAAAGCGAAATTGCCTCTCGCAGGTGGGTCGAATACTTTGGAGTCCGACGGCTCGCTGTTGAATGCGCAGGAGCAAGTTCCTGCACTCCAAAATAAAAGGAATTAATCTATGCCAATCCAAGTATTGATTGCAGATGACCATGTCTTTTATCGCGAAGGCGTGCGCGCGTTATTGAGCAATTCGCCAGAGATCACCGTCATTGGCGAAGCCAGCACAGGCGACGAAGCCGTTGCAAAGACAACCGAACTCAAACCTCAAGTCATTTTGATGGATTTGAAGATGCCGGGAATGAACGGCATTGATGCCACGCGTCACATTCACGAATCAGATCCAAAGATCGGGGTATTGGTCATTACGATGTTCGATGATGATGACTCCGTCTTCGCGGCGATGCGCGCGGGCGCGCGCGGGTATTTACTCAAAGATGCGGATAAAGATGAATTGGTCAGGGCAATCGTCGCCGTGGAAAGAGGCGAAGCGATTTTCAGTCCCGCCATCGCCCAGCGTATGATCCAATACTTCACCGCGTCGCCCGCTCGTCCATCCGCATCCAAAAAAGCATCCTCCGATGAATTTTCCGAGTTGACCGAACGCGAACTTGAGATTTTGGATTTGATCGCCCAGGGACATAATAACGCGGTCATCGCCAACAAACTTTCATTGAGCATCAAGACTGTGCAGAATTATGTCTCGAGCATTCTCACGAAACTCCAGGTGGCAGACCGCGCCCAAGCCATTGTGCGCGCACGCGAAGCGGGCTTCGGAAACAAAAAACCATAAATCCCACAAACCTGTGTTATACTCCCGCCGCTCTCACTGGAGAGAAAAATTTGGGAAATTGTTTTGATCACTCTGAATGCAGCCCGCTGTAAGTGAGTCGGGCTTTTTTGTTGGGCGGACGCGTCTGCGAAGACAAGTCTTGATTGGCAAGAAGAAGTTAAACGGAGTCATCAGAACATCCCATATCATATGTCATTGCGAGAGCGAAGCCCCAAGAAATCCCCAACTTTATAGAGGAGATTGCTTCGTCAGGCTAAAGCCCTCCTCGCAATGACATAAATAAAAAGGATAAAGATGACAACCGAATTTACTTCCCTTAACTTGCGCCCTGAGTTGGTGCAAGCCATTACCGAACTCGGCTATAACCAGCCGACGCCCATTCAAGCCGGGCTGATCCCGCTCATGCTCACGGGCGCGGACGTGATCGGTCAGGCGCAGACAGGCACAGGCAAGACCGCCGCCTTCGCACTCCCCATTCTCCACAACTTTCAACCGCAACGTCACGTGCAATGCCTGATCCTCGCGCCTACGCGCGAACTCGCTTTGCAGGTCGCCGATTCCATGATCGAATATGGAAAGCATCTCAACGTGCGCGTGCTTGCCGTCTATGGCGGACAACCGTATGGTCCGCAAATCGGCAGTCTCAAACGCGGCGTGGATGTGGTGGTTGGCACGCCTGGTCGTTTGAATGATCTGCTCGAACGAAAAGTTCTGGACTTAAGCGGAATCAAAACTGTCGTGCTCGATGAAGCGGATGAGATGCTCAACATGGGTTTCATCGAAGATGTGGAAAAGATTCTTTCTGAAACTCCATCTGAAAGACAGACAGCTTTATTTTCCGCCACCCTGCCTCCGCGTATCCGTGCCCTCGCAAATCGCTTCATGCGGGACCCTCAATCTGTCACCATTAAACGAGAGACTCTCACCCTTGCATCGACTGAACAGCGCTATTATCTCGTCCATGAATCGGACAAGACCAATGCGCTTACGCGTCTCTTCGAGATCGAGCCGATCAAGAGCGCATTGATCTTTGCCCGCACACGTGCAGAAACGAGCGCGCTCGCCAATGAACTCGTTGTGCGCGGCATCCCCGCGGAAGCCATTCATGGCGACCTCGATCAGAATGCGCGCGAACGCGTGTTGGGACGTTTTCGCGCAAATCAATTGAAAGTATTAGTGGCCACAGACGTCGCCGCGCGCGGGCTCGACATTGACGACATCTCCCATGTATTCAACTATCACCTGCCCGATGACGCTGAGGTCTATATTCATCGCATTGGCCGCACGGGGCGCGCAGGCAAGACAGGCATCGCGATTACGCTGTTATCTCCGCGCGAGAAACGCCGCATGCGCGAAGTGGAAGCGCTGACCAAACAGACCGTCACGCGCGCCAACCTGCCTTCAACGGAAGAAATTTATAAATATCGCGAATCACAAGTAGTTGAGAATTTGAAGATCTGGCTCGGGCGCGGACGTTACAAGCGCGAACTCGAAATGGTGCAGGAATTGATTACAGCAGGGCACGACCCATTGAATATTGCCGCCGCCGCCATCAAGATCGCGCGCGCCGATGAAAAGCAGCGCCCGATTGCAGATATTGCCGATGTTAAAACCGACATGACCCGCAGACCCGAACGCGACTTGCGCGGACACGGCGGCAAACGGGATTCGTTTGGGCGGCGCGACATGCCCACAAAGGGAGGCAGCTCAAGGCGCCGCGGCGATGCATCGCATGAAGAGGGGATGATCCGCTTGAAGTTAAACAAAGGCAAGTTGAACGGCATCCGCCCGAATGACATCGTCGGCACAATTGCCTTTCACGCGAACATCCCAGGCTATACGATTGGGAAAATTCTCATTGAAGAGAAACATACTTTTGTGGACATTCCCGAAGACCTGCTGGAACAGGTAATGATGCACAACGGTAACTATCGAATTGGAAAAGAAAAGTTCACCCTGGCAAAAGCAAAATGAAAGCAATCAGTCCCCGAGATCTCGGGGACTGATTATTACCTTACGATCTTTACCTTTTGATTTGATAAACCCTATATGGCGCGAAAGCTAATAACAGGAGTAGATCCAAATCTGCGCCTATTAGAGCATACTATTTCAGGAGGATTACCATTCCACCCAGTCGCCTTTCGGGTGTACCCAGACTGCTATAATTGCATCAGCAGTGAACAGGTGGTCGAAACCCTCCAGGAATTCGGGGTCTTCATAATAGCTCATCATGTCGTCGGGGCGCATCCACGCGTCCACTGCGAAATATTCAAGTGCTTCAGGGGAACCAGGAGCTGCCATGCGGAAATAAGCCTCATGTGACAGGTTGCCGGCCTTGCGGGCCTTGCCAATCGTTTTTGCGATGGAGGCGTTATGGAGTTTGCGACCTTCATCCACTGATTTGACTGTGCCGCGCGCAGTGGTAACGGAGCGGTTGTTCTGTCCAAATGGAGCAGGGATGTGATAACTGGTGAAGCCTTCCGCAGGTGCCCAGACTACCGGATCGCGTTCACTGAAGATCATGGCGCCGCCCTCCTGAACCTGTTTGTCGGCGAAGAAGGTGTTAAGTCCCTCCACACTGGCCCAGAGATCCAGGATCAGGAACTCGCCAGCGCCTTTGGTTTTGGCATGCCCATCATGCTGCATAGGGACGTGGACCATGTGGCTAACATCGCCAAGAGACTGTGCGGCGGCGACACCGGCAGGGTTGCCAGCAGTCTGGTTGTGGACTTTGCGCGCTGCTTCCAGTGTGTCGGGCGAGAGCATACCGCGAATTGCAAGTAAGTACAGGGTTAATTGGTCTTTCATGGTTTTCTCCTTTTGAGTTTGACAGAGTTATCTGCTTTTATGTTCACTTATATAGACGGCAGGATTCTGTCAAAATCATCGGTTAAACCACGAGAGGCAGGCCAAATTTCGAGAAAAGCTTTCCATCGAAGCTCAGGAAATCGTTGATATCACTGATCTGTCCATTTTCGATGGTGAGAATGTGGAAGGCCGCGGCTCGAAAGATTCCATCCTTATCCATTTGATAAACGGCAAAAGCCTCTGAACCATTCGAGCGAATCGGGATCAGCCGTACGCGGAATGGATCGAAACTTCTGAACAATATGCCATCCAAGAATGCCTGAATATCTGCACGGCCGCCGAACCAGATTGGCAGAGGCGGCATGGTCAGCGCGACATCTTCGCGGAGAACTGCAACCAGCGCGGCAGAATCTGCCGCTTCCCATGCTGCGACATATCGCGCCAGCAGTGAAGATAACTGCTCATTCAGGCGCGAAGGCGTGGTCTTGCGTTCGGCTGGCTGTTTCATGGTCTCGCGGGCGCGCTGCAGGGCGCTATTGACAGCGGTTGTCGTCATATCGAGAATCTCGGCCGCTTCGATTGCATTCCACCCCATTACATCGCATAAAAGAAGGGCGGCGCGTTGGCGGCCGGGAAGCTTTTGTAATGCTGCCACAAAAGCCAGTGTAACGCTCTCTCGCACTTCATAGCGCGCTTCAGGATATATGCCTGGTTGTCCATCGATCATTTCGTCAGGGAAAGGCTCTACCCACATCACTTCTTTTGATGGTCCCGGAAGCTGACCACCCGGAGTGCCCCGCGCATACAACTCCTTCGGCAAACCTCGCCTTAGGCGCGTATCGAGCGCGTCGAGACAGGTATTGGTAGCGATCTTGTAAAACCACGTTCGCAGGGAGGAGCGTCCCTCAAAAGAATCGATATGCTTCCAGACCCGTACGAAAGTTTCCTGCAACATATCTTCCGCATCTTCAAAGGAACCGAGGATCCGATAGCAGTGGGCGAGCAGTTCACGACGATATGGCTCGACAAGATGTTCAAAGGCTTCCTGATCGCCTGCTTTGGCAAATCCCAAGTATTTGTCTTGATTCTCAGTAACAACATTTTTCATGTACTCACCTTTATAGTATCCGTGGATTATAAGCCTCTTCTTAAAAGGTAGATGCGATGAGCGACACGGAATTTAAAAAGGCGACCATATGGCCGCCTTTTTATTTCACAAAAACCTGCATCTACGCCGAATTAAAAGTTTTGCGGATTCCGATGCGGAAGACCCAGCCTCCATAGGCGCCAATAAATGCAATGATGAGCGCAAGAATGGATCCATAATTATGTGTGACGAGAATCCCGCGTAGAGGAATCCACGCACCAACCGCCAGCCCTAACAGCCACGGACGCTGGAAGCCGATGAGTGCGATCAAGCCGCAGGTGAGCAGGATGGCACCCGCCAGAACACCTGTATCGTCCCAAGTGGGGCGTGAATCCACGTAATTAAAGAACAAGCCTACAATGATCGCAATCGCTATCAGTATTTTTTGCATGGGACCGATCCTTTCCTTTTCAAAAGTGGATGCAACGACTCGCGCCGAGCCGAAGCGCTCCAGCGCCTGTTGTTCGGCTTCCTCGCTATTCAAACCTTGTCGAATGCCGCGCTCAATGGATTCGAGCAAATGACTCTCGATCTCAGCCAGCATGTCCGAATTGGATAAGCCGCGCAGCCATAATTCCTGTTTGAGCGCTCGCAGATAAGACTCGACGCGGTTCTCTTTCATCTCAAATCCCTGCTGTTGCATCCACAGCTCTGGAAAACTTCCGCCAATCTTCCTGACGTTTTGTTAGTACCCGGTGGCCTTTGGATGTCAATTCATACACCCGCTTGCGACGCGGCGCATCTTCCTTCCAGCGACTGCGGAGCAAGCCTTGTGACTCCAATCTATGCAGGGCAGGGTAAATGGTTCCCTCCGGCAGGTCAAAGAGACCATTGCTCCGCCGGCGTAGGGATTCGATCACAGTATAACCGTGCGCGGGTCCATTTGCCAGCACAGACAGAAGGAGTAAATCAAGATGTCCTTTGAGCGCTTCGCCTATCATACCTAGCAATACTACACCTAGCGTTGCTAGGTGTAAAGGGATAGAAAATGGAAGGATTCTGATGCACGATCACTTTCTTGAGTACAATATCCTCATGTCCATCTGGCGACTACTCATTACCCCTCCTGCGCGCGGCGCGTGGAATATGGCTTTGGACGAATCGATTCTTGAACACATTGGACGCGGCGAATCACTGCCGACCCTCAGGCTGTACGCGTGGAACCCGCCGTGTCTCTCACTTGGACACGCGCAACCTTTTTCTGATGTCGATGTGAATCGTTTGAAGGAACGCGGCTGGGAGGTTGTCCGCCGCGCGACGGGGGGACGCGCGATCCTTCACACGGATGAGTTGACTTATTCGGTCATCGCTCCCAACGATGAGCCGTTGGTTGCTGGCACTGTGCTTGAATCTTATAACCGATTCGCTCAAGCCTTATTGACGGCAGTAAAAAATATTGAGTTGCCTGTTGAATTGAAAGAGGGAAAAGCAAATGAAAACGCAATGCCCAATCCTGTTTGCTTTGAAGTTCCCTCTACTTATGAAATTACGGTGGGTGGAAAAAAATTGATCGGTTCGGCTCAAGCTCGAAAAAAAGAAGGCGTGCTTCAACATGGGTCACTGCCACTCATCGGCGACCTCACGCGCATCTGCGAAGTGTTGGCGTTTGAAAATGAATCAGCGCGCGCGGACGCGTCGAAACGGCTGCTGGCGCGGGCGACGACAGTGGCATCCGCTTTGGGGCGCGCCGTCAGCTGGGAAATGGCCGCGCAGGCTTTCATCCGCGCGTTCGAAGCGCAATTGGGATTAAGTCTAAAGAGGGAAGAGTTGTCTGAATCCGAATCCAGCAGGGCGGATGAATTGGTCGAGGAAAAATACAATCATCCCGCGTGGACGGAACGCGTTTAGCCCTGATCGTGTACAAAGACTGTGTTGGGAAAACCGAGCGCATCGAAGAAGTTGAGGAGAAAGGCTTCGGCGTTGATCTGCGCCTGTTCGAGAATGCCATCCTCGAGCGCGGCTTTGAGAATCTCCTGCTCGGCAACCTGCCGCACCTGGGTTTCAAGGTTGGGGTCCGGCTTGTTCAAGATACCCGTTTGGCGGTCGTACACGTAGGATTTTTCATTGTTGAGGGTGGCAATTAATACCTCGGCTGGCGGAAGTTTTACGGTAAGCACACCGTTCTCAAAGCGCATGTCTTCAGGATTCAATTTTTGCATGTCAATGCCCGCGACCACCGTGCCATGCCCAACGAACAGGATCTTATCGCCGAACAAGGCCTGGAAGGTCCCGCCGCCCAATTCGCCTGTGATCACCTTTTCCACGCTATACTGGATCGTCTCCAGCCGCGACAGCGCGCGTATCTCATTGATGTAAGTGATGGGGTCGGGGATGATCGTGGGCGTTGGGTTCAGCAAACTCGCCATCTGGGTCTGCAATGCCTGGTTTGCCTGGTTCACTTGCTGAAAGGGCGCGGCGGCGGCTTGCGCTCCCTGGCGAACGCTTTGCACGATGAAATACGCGGCAACCACGAGCACGACCAGGATCAATAACGAAAGCAGGTTATTGTTTTTCATGCCCGTATTATAATCTCATTGGGAAACACATGAATCGTCAATCTCTCCTACCGCTTCTCCTGCTTGCCGCTTCCATTTTATTGGCGGAGTGTTCGCTCCCAGACGTGCGCGTGACGATAGATGCCACTCAGACGCCCCTGGCCGTCACGCCAACGGATACGGCTCCGCCGCCCCTGCCGACCGCGGAACTGGGCCGCGCAGAAAACCCCTTGATCCTGGCATTGCCGCCTTCCGCCAACTCGAAGGCGCAAATTGAGGCAGCCAAACAGATCGCTGCGCTCTTCACCGAACGGACGGGCTATACCGTCGTCACCATCGTTCCCGATTCCTACACCGCGCTGGTGGATGCGCTGAGCAAGGGCAACGCGCATATTGTCCTGCTCGATCCCTACGCTTATGATCTTGCATACCAAAACGGATGGGTCCACGCTTCCTATGCAGTCATCAAGGATGGAGAGGGAAAATACGGCGCGCAATTCATCGCGCCGCGCAGAGAGGGATTCAAACCCTATTTCAATCCACCCAGTGAAAAGAATATCGGAGACGCGGGAGAGGCGCTCGCGCAATTCGCGAACAAAAAACCGTGCTGGAGCGACGAAACGTCGCCGTCAGGCTATGTCATTCCGCTGGGCTTCCTCAACAAAAACCAGGTTCCCACCAGGCCCGCCGCATTCGTGGAGGGTCATCCCACAGTCGTCCGCTCTTTGTATGCCAGCGGCATTTGCGATTTCGGCGCGACCTACATCGACGCGCGAAAATTCCCTTCGCTTGAAGATGAATTCCCCGACCTGCTGGAACAGGTCATCGTGGTCTGGCGCATCCCCGATATTATTCCGTATGACGTATTTGCATTTTCCACGGACATGCCGCAGGGGATGCGCGATCTCTTCACGG
The DNA here is from genome assembly GCA_964543585.1 of uncultured Anaerolinea sp. Classification (GTDB taxonomy): domain Bacteria; phylum Chloroflexota; class Anaerolineae; order Anaerolineales; family Villigracilaceae; genus Defluviilinea. The sequence continues at coordinate 10,519 of CAZIYY010000160.1, forward strand.
GCATCATCCCCGCCATCCTGCAAACCGACGCGGGCAAAGCCGCGTTCAAAGCCGCCTACGACATCGAAGAATTGCAGGCGGTGAATGACGCGTTTTACGATGAATTCCGCGCCTATGTCGCCGCATCTGAAATTGACCTGTCCACGCTCGTCAAATGAACATTCGAGTTTTATGGAGCTATGTTACGCACTGTCCCGAAGGGTTTGAATGACTCAACGAGGTCTTTTCATGGAAACCCTTCGACAGGCTCAGGACAACGCTTCGGGACGTTCTGTATAAGGTGAGTTATAGCAAAGTGGAAAGAATCAAAAAGAGTCCCGCCATTCGGCGGGACTCTTTTTGCCCTCATGAGCGGGTTACGGCAGGGAACTGTTGATGGTGCTGAAGGTGTTGCCGATCTTGGGACCAAGCAAACGCATGACAGCAATCACGACGATGGCGACGAGCGCGAGGATGAT
>CAZIYY010000161.1:0-10970 GCA_964543585.1 uncultured Anaerolinea sp.
GTTTGCGTTACTGGCGCTGGGGCGGGCGTGGACAATGTTTGGGAGCAGGAAAAACTCGAAGCCAGAAAAATGTTTGAGATGGCGCAGAATCCCCAGCGTCCAGTGCACGCTGTGTTAGATGGCGGCTTCTTGCTGAGTAATGTTTTCAATCTCGGGACGGATTAACAGCGGCTCTGCGAAATATCCGCTTATTAATGTGACCAATCCAACAGAAACGATAATGGAAATTACCCTAACAATTGGATGTTCTACTGGATAATCTGAAACAAAGGATAAGATAAATAAAGTAAATGACAAAATACCGATTAAGAAACTCAGACCATTTACAAGTGACCACTTAAGTGAACCTGCTATTTTTCTTTTTAGAGAGATCCATTGGCAGAAGCCTGTGAATAAACCAGCTCCAATAAACGTTACAATAATCTGAATCTGTTCGTAGAGCATATAATACTTGTTAGCAAATGGCGGGACAAGAGAAAAAAGCCGAAAAGAAACAATAATGCCGATATTGAAACCAATCAGAGTGGCTAAAATCCAAACATACGCTTTTTTTATTTTAGTGTTTATTACAATCCATTGCCCTAAGCCCATAAACAGACCAACTAAAAGTAAAAACGAGATCAAAAATTGGACAGTGCCATCATTCCCGGCTGCATCTGCTGGGATTCCATCATGTTGGAGGAGGAATTCTGCTAGTGGCCCAATCAACATTGTGCCGAGATAAATGCAAGTTGAAACAATGAGAAACCACAGAAAGAAAAATGATGATGCGAGTTTTTTTATTTTCAACATAATTTTTCCGAAGCCATCTAACTAGGGTTATGCGGACGGTATAACCGCTTATGGGCGGTTTGGTTCGTGCCGTATAACGTCCTAAAGCCTTTCGGATGTTATACGGCTACAGATTAAATTACAATGATAAAATTATAGCATAAACTAAACAGGTGAGAATATGCAACCACAACCTACATCGTCCCCTCAGGGGAGAAAACTCCTCGAGCAAGTCAGCGATGCCATCCGCATTAAACATTACTCCTCCCGCACTGAAAAAACATATATGGATTGGATCAAACGCTACATCCTTTTCCATAATAAACGCCATCCCAAAGACATGGGCGCAGAAGAAATCCAAACTTTCATTGCCCACCTCGCCACCCAAAAACAACTCGCTGCCTCTACGCAAAATCAAGCATTGAGCGCCGTCATCTTCCTCTATCGTTACGTTCTAAAAATAGATATTACCCTCCCCTCCGATATTATCCGCGCCCAAAAATCTGAAACCCTGCCCGTCGTACTCACCCATCCAGAAGCGATGTCCGTCATCAACAAAATGACAGGCGTTTCACAACTGATGACCAAGATTCTCTACGGCAGCGGCTTGCGCCTGATGGAATGTTTGCGTCTGCGCGTCAAGGATATTGACTTCGGTAATCACCAGATTATCGTCCGCGACGGCAAAGGCGAGAAAGACCGCGTCACCATGCTTCCCGATGCGCTTATCCCAGATTTGCAAACTCACCTCAAAACCGTTAGTGACATTCATCAACAAGACCTCAAAGCAGGCTATGGTGAAGTCTACCTGCCTTATGCCCTCGCCCGAAAATATCCCAACGCCCCTAAAGAATGGATCTGGCAATATATCTTCCCTGCCTTCGCTCGTTCTGTTGACCCCGAGACCAAAAAAATCAGGCGTCACCATCTCGACGAAAGCATTTTGCAAAAAACAATTCGCCAAACCGCGCGCATTGTAGGAATAGACAAACCCGTTTCCCCGCATGTCTTTCGCCACTCCTTCGCCACTCACCTTTTACAAACTGGCTACGACATCCGCACCATTCAAGAACTTCTTGGGCACAAAGCTTGCCCTGAGCTTGTCGAAGGGACGTAAAAACCACCATGATCTACACCCACGTCCTTCAACGCGGCGGGCTGGCAGTCAAAAGCCCGCTGGATGGGTAAAGATAAAAACAGGCTTCCAGAATTCTGAAAGTCCGTTTTCTACTTTCTCATCTCTACAAATAATACGTCATCCTCTGCAAATGCGTGACCGGGGTGAATGTATCAATCCAGCGAGCAATCGTATGGCCCTTGCGCGGGGCGATGTGGTTTTTCTCCATTGAGCGCCCACGCGAAGACAAAAGCCAGCCCGTCAATATCACAATCCGAAAGGACCGGGTCCCCTAGATCGGGCCAACCATAACCCATCAAATCATAACTTTCGAGCAGGTTGGTGGTATGTCCCAGCCCAAGCGCGTGACCGAGTTCATGCAGCGTTACCCATCCCAGATATTCGGGGCTATACGGGGGCGTGTTCTTGCTGGGCGGGAAATCAGAACTGACGAGGATATTGGGCAACCATGGTCGCCGCATACTGCGTACCCGGCAAAGACTACTCCGCCCGCTCTCAGGACATAGTGGACGACGATGTCTGCCTTTTGTGGATTGTTCGCTGTGCTTGTGACATCCGTCAGTGTGATACGTCCACCAAAACAATCATTGAGAGTTTTACTCCACGTCGCAATCGCGGCATGAATGGCTTTGAGTTGTGCTTTTTTGGCTTTGGGATGCGCCTGAACTGCGACTGTGATGTCCGCATGATCCCACCAGTAGCCGGGGTAATAGTTGCTGAGGATTTCGAGCCCATCGGCGTTTGACTCTGGCAACTGACAATTCACGACGGCTCCGTGCGAACTTGCCTGCGCTGCTTGAGGCGTGAGCAGCGCCGCAAGGAGGATGAAGACGAAAAGCAATTTTCTGATGTACATGGTTTGATTCTCCGTTGTCCCGCTCGCCGCCAAAAGGGTGAGTGCAGCGAGGGGGATTGTTGTGATAAATGGGCGCTCACCGCACTTTACAAATAATACGTCATCCTCTGCAAATGTGTGACCGGGTCAATATACTGAACGCGCACATCCTCTGGCACATTGAGACTGATGGGCGCGTAATTCAAAATGGCTTTCACGCCAGCCTTTACAAGTTGATCGGCGACTTCCTGCGCGGCGGTGGCAGGCACGGTAATCATGGCAACCTTGATTTTGTGCGGTTTTATTTTTTCAGCCAGTGCGGTGGTGTCATGAACTTCAAACTCGCCGATCTTCTGCCCGACCTTTTTGGGGTCGTTATCGAATACCATTTTCACGTGGAAACCGCGGTTGGCAAATCCCTGATAATGCGCCAGCGCGTGCCCGATATCACCCATGCCGACGATTACCACTTCCCAAACGCGGTTGACCTTCAGAATGTCCTGCAATTTTTCAATGAGAAACGGTATGGCATAGCCCGTACCTTGTTTGCCGAATTCGCCGAATTGAGAAATGTCTTTGCGGATCTGCGCCGCAGAAATGCCGATAATCTCCCCCAGTTCCTGCGACGAAGTGGTGCGGATGCCCTTATCCGCCAGACGTTGGAGCGCACGTAAATAGACTGGCAGCCTGCCGATGATAATATCCGGGATCTTGTCAACATTCATCTGGAATTAGCCCTCGTCAACTGTGAAATAATGGTTTAACTCTACCATAAAAGAATTTTTTGTACAATTCGGTACAAAGAAAATTCACGTCCTACTATGGAATTGAAACTGTGTGCTCCCAGTGCCGTCCTCGGCACTGGGTATGCTGCCGAGGACGGCGGCTTGAGCAACTTTCATTCATGGAATTGAAATAACCTGTAATGTGAAGCGTGTGTAAATCAAACTTCCCGATGAAAGAGACTCTACACCGATCACATAAGCCGTGCCTGGAATAGTTGATACTACCGCGCTTTCAGCGCATTGAAGGCTTCCCCAATTTTGCATTACCTTGCCATTTTCTCTGATCTCAACTGCAACGGATTTATCTCCGTCACAACTCAAACTCAGTCGAACCGTTTTTGAAAATGGAGTGAATAGCGCCCAATCCGTTGTGTCGCCTTTGGGCGATGAAACGTCGCTGGAATATTGAAATGACTGGGTGCCCGTCGCGGAGAGCGTGATGTTTATCGCGGGGGATTGGGTTGAGTCATCGTCCATCGGCGCGGGGACGAGCGTCGGCGTACGCGAAGCGGGCAGCGGGATATTCGTGGGCGTTCCGGTTCCAACGACCGCGCCTGATTCCGATACGATGGGCAGGTTCTCCACCCCTTTCGCCTGAACGAAAGCTGCGCTGATCCAGCCTTTGCCATCGGGTCCCGAAGCAAAATCAATTTGAAGCCACACACCGTTCGCGTCCTTGCCCATGAGGCTGACAACATCCTGCGGATTAAGCGTGCCTAACGAATTGAAATCCGCGCCGGGTCCGCTTCTGACGTTTAACTGTTGCTGGATGATCGCCACATTCCCATCGTTTGGATTCGCTCCGCCTCCAATCACAGGGACCTCAGGCTTGCTTGTTGTTGCGACGTATTGCGCGGTGACCCAGCCTTTTTCCTGCGCGCCCTCAGGGTATAGAATCTGCCACCAATTTTCGCCCGGGTCTCTGCCGATGATTTGAATCTTCGTGTTTGCCGGAATGATGCCAAGCACGTCGCTCGCGGTGGATGGTTCGGAGCGAACATTTACTTCTGTAGAAGTCGTTCCTTCAACGGGAGCAACTGTTGGCGTAGGTGGGGGTGGGAGCGGCGTCTCGGAAGGGGGAGCCTTAAGCGTGGCAGGTAAGGTCGAGGTGATGATTACTAACGTGGGAGTCGCCGCTCGATTTTCACTCACTCGCACCCCGCATCCCGCGCAAAATAAAGCAAGGATAATGGCGATTGTAAAATATTTATGCGGCACAAAACAATTGTAATCCAAAACAAAAACCGCCTTTCGGCGGCGCTTGCCTGCCTGCACGCTTGCCTGCTTGCACGCTTGCACGCTTGCGTGCGCCCCCGCGCAGACTCGAACTGCGCTCTTCGGCTCCGGAGGCCGACACTCTGTCCACTGAGCTACGGGGGCGGACGGTCAAATTTTATCACATGCGTTCTCACGCCTTCGCCAACGGCGCCAATTGTATGAGTTCCCCGCGCAACTGCTCAATGATCCTCATATTTCCGCTCTCGTCGCCCATTCTGACAAGCTGTTCTTTTTTATGAGCAAGTTCGCCCAACACCTGATAAAAACGTTTCGTGGAACCGAAACTTCCCGAAGTCAGCGCGGAGAGATGCGCATTCGTCTGGAAGAATGAGATGGCGGTATTGTATTGCCTTTGCGAGATCGAGCCGTTCGATACCTCTTCACGCAGATTCTTTTTGAGGATGTTGCGCTCGTGAACGATCATCCAAATGATGAAGCCGACCATGAATGCATAGCCAATGTAATCGGCGAGAATGCCCATGAAGAACCCGCCTGCGCCGCCAATCACACTGCTGAACGTATTGTGGAATGCGTGAGCCAGGACAGCGAACGTGTATCCGGCAGGTACCGCAATGATTTTCACCAGTGTATTGCGCGACATGCGCGCTATCGCAAGACCAATCCCTGTGAAAGCGGTAAAGAAAGGATGCATCCAACCAACAAGGAGCACTCGGATGACAACCAAAGTCCAGAAGCCTTCCCAGCCGCCTTCCTGGAACCCGTTTCGGTAAATGTATAAAACATTTTCAAGCGCTGCAAATCCCATCGCGGTAATTGAGGCGTAGACGACGCCGTCGAGAATGGAATCGAATTCCTTGCGGAACAGAAAAAAGACGATGAGGACCGCCAAACCTTTCAGCCCTTCTTCGATGATCGGCGCAACGATGGAAGTAGTGCCAAAATCTGCCGCGCCTTCCGAGCCTGTAACCAGATAAATCCCTATCCCGAATATGGTGTTCAGGATAAACGCGCCCCCGCCCGCGATCACCACGCCCCACACGAACGCCGCGCCCAGCAAAAGCTTTGGTTCCTTTTCGTAGCGGTCCAGCCAGTTGACGAACGCCGCGAACAGGAACATCGGCGCGAACCCAAAGAAAAATGATGCAAGTAGCGGCATGGCTCCTCCAAACTATGGTTGAAAAATCAAACGAGTTCTTTCGATGCGCGTCTCTTCGAACGCGATACCTAATACATCCAACACCTCTTCGGGACGTCCCGTTGCGCCTTCGCGCGCCGCGAGCCGCATAAAAATCTGGAGTGCAGGAGCTTGCTCCTGCACCGACGGCAAGCCGTCGGACTCCAGAGCACGCAACTCCTCAATCAACGGACGCAGGTCATACTGTTTGCCGCGGCGCGTTCGGATGATGGATTCGGATTCCATGACTGAATCAATCTTACGCTTCAATCCCGACCCGTCAACTGACTCCGTTAAAGCGACCTCATATTCCGCTGAGGCAACTTGCGTCTGCAAGGCGGGCGCGCGCTCGTCTGTGCTCTCCACATTCAATACCTGAATCCCCGCTGGCAGAGTCTGTTGAAGCCTGGCTTGCAATCCTTCCAAAATAATATCATGCTCGAGTCTCATATCCATCACTTCACAGCGCGAAGAGAAACCAAGAGGCAGCGCGGCGGCGATAGTCATCTTTGGCTGTGGATGAAACCCCTGCGAATACGCAAGTGGAAGTTCCGCGCGGCGCGCGGCGCGTTCCCATAGTTTGTGCAAGTCGAGATGACCTGTGTAGCGCAGCGCGCCCTGCTTTGCAAAAGTGATACGAATACGCATTACGATTTTTTGGAATTGACCGCGTTGGCTGTTATCCAGTTTTTGATCTCCCCAATATGCTCATGGTAATGATGGTAGGTGTTATTGGCGACGCGTTCAAAAAGATTATGTTTGGCGATTGTTTCTTCCGTCATCCCTTCAAACGTTGAGACAACAGAAGAAAATGCCTGAATCTCCTGCGCGACAACATCCTCCAAAGAGACGTTACGGTATTTTTCAACGACCCATGCGTTCGGCGCATCGTCATCGAGCAGGGGGGAGCCGAAATCGGGATAGCCGAATTCATCAAGGAACGCGTCCAGCGCGGTCTGCGTTTTGCAGGGCGTATAACGCTCGCCGTGCAATATCTCGTTCATTCGATCTGCAATGTACTGTTCGTACGCGAGGATGTGGGCAAGGATATCCTTGATCGACCATTTTCCTGAAACGCCGTTCAAGGTCATGCGGCGCGTAAACCCGACGCGATTCAAGAGCAGTTCAAATTTATCGCGTTCGCGCATTAACTTTGTGATGAATTGTTTCTTCGACATTTTCGCTGATACCCTGTTCTATATTTCTTTTGTGTAGATGTGATATTGCTGGATTGCCTTCATCCCAACCTGCTCGTAAAGGCGGGGAGCATTGGTAAGGCTTTTTGAGTCGACGCTGAGTTTTACGCGCGGAACGCCGCGCCGATGGAATTCCTCAAACGAATGTAAAAGCAGCGCTTTGCCGATTCCCCTTTTGCGCCAGGCGCGTCGCACACTCAGATGATCCACCCAGCCTGTATTGGATCTCCTGGCGCGAATGTTCAAGGCAACTCCTGCGATCTCGTTCCCTTCACAGGCGAGGAACCATAGACTCGGGTCAAACGAATCCTTTTCCATGCCCAGGTTTTTTACCCAATCCTCATAACTTAATGGATCGTGATAACCTTTATCCTGCGCGGCTTCCTCATCTGCGTGATATGTTACCTGTTCATCCTGACCCTTGATAAAGGCGCGCACAGTAATTCCTTCGGGCCATTGCGGCGCGGGAGGAGGTCCGTGCACTTCCCGTTCCATGATGAAGAACGCGAGATTGGATTTATATCCAGTGGAGGCAAAGAGTTGCAACAGGGTATTGTTCTTCTCGCTGATCCTCGTAAATAACTTGACTTTTTCTCCCTTGCGGTTAACGGCTTTTTCCTCCAATATCGTCAACAATTGGAAGGCAAGGTCAACGTTGCCCCTGTCTGCAAGATAGACAGACAACCAGCCGCCCTCGAGTAGTTCGGCATGGCCCGCCAATTTGCCGTCTGCATGGGCCGTGCAGGTAGCCATTTCGAGGTCGAGGCTTTCCCATGATTTCCGCAAGCCATCGAGCGTCGTTATTTCTTCGCTGTAGTCAAAGGCATTTTGTCTCGCGATGAGATCATAGACTGATTCAACATCATTGAGCGTAGCGGGACGCACCGAATACTTTTTCATTGTAATTAGTCGCCCACCACCGGTAACTCGTGATTGCTTATCACCCTGCTTGGAGCAGGAGATTTCACGTCGGGACATTGCCACACATTGCCGGGATGCTCGCGTCTCATATTTGCGAACGTGGGCAAAATGCCGCACGCAAAACAATTTAGGCGGCAATCCACGCGGATCTGCCCTTCGAGCGATTGCCTGAAATCCTGGAAGAGGAAATTCTTGCGAACCGCCGCAGTGATATGCTCCCACGGAAATACTTCATCGGTGCGGCGCTGGCGGTGCGTGTAAAAGAGCGGGTCGAGTCCATGCTCCTCAAACGCGGCGATCCATTTGTCATAACTGCGGCCTTCGTGCCACGCGTCGAACCTCGCGCCGTTTTTCCAGGCAGTATAAACCACCTCCGCAAGTTTTCTGTCGCCCCGCGAGAGCCAGGCTTCCAAAAAGGAATCTTCAGCTTCGGTCCAACTCACCTTAATGTTTTTATCGCGCAGTTCACGCCTGAGTAGGGCCTGCTTGGCTTTGATCTGTTCGGGCGTATCGCAGGAAACCCATTGGAATGGCGTCTGTGATTTTGGCACAAAGGTACTGACGCCCGCATTCAACTTTACTTTCATGCCCGCCACTTTGCGTCCTTCAGTGATGACGCGCTTGCACAGGTCGGCAATCGCTTGCACATCTTCCAGCGTTTCACTTGGATGCCCGATCATGAAGTACAACTTGATCGTCGTCCAGCCGCGCGCGTAAATTTCGCGCGTGGTGTTGATGATATCTTCGTCTGAAATATATTTGTTGATGATGCGGCGCATTCGTTCCGTGGCGGCTTCGGGCGCGAGTGTGAACCCGCCGGCGCGGTTCGTCCTGAGTTTTTCCATCAGGTCAATCGAGACGGATTCAATCCGCAGCGACGGCAGGGAAACTTTGAGATGTGTGCCGCCGAATTTCTCTCCGACCTTCGTGACCAACTCAAGCACGTTGGTATAATCGGATGACGATAGCGATAGAAGCGCCAACTCTTCAAAGCCTGTATTTTTGATCGCCTCTTCTGCGGCTTGCAGGATTTCATCCACGCTTCTTTCACGGACGGGACGCGTGATCATGCCTGCATGACAGAATCTACACCCGCGCGTGCATCCGCGCATAATCTCCACCGATACGCGGTTGTGGACGATATCGATGTTCGGGACAATGAATTTCGTGGGCGGGGGGGGCATCACCGCGACAATGCGCTTCGTGATAATTTTGGGAATATCTGGAATTATGGGCTCAATATGTGAGAGGGTGCCGTCTTCCATGTAGGATGCTTCGTAGAATTGGGGAACGTAAACACCGGGGATACGCGCTAGCTTTGTAAGAATCTGTAAACGTGTTGCGTGTTGCGTGTTATGTGTTTGTATGACATTGATGATGTCATGTATGACCTCTTCCCCTTCGCCAATAACGAACGCGTCCATGAACGCGTGCATGGGTTCGGGATTCATGGTTGAATGTCCGCCCGCGATAATGATGGGGTGAGACTCGTCTCGGTCTATGGAACGGACGGGGATGCCGGCAAGATCCAGGATGTTGAGCGCGTTGGTGTAGAGCGTCTCATAAGGGAGGGAAAAGCCGATGAGGTCGAAGCAGGCTAAAGGTCGTTTTGATTCGAGCGTGTAAAGCGGAACTTCGTGTTCGCGCATCAGGGCTTCCATATCGAACCAGGGCGCGTAGGCGCGTTCGGCAAGCGTGTCATCCCGCTGGTTTACCTGGTCGTAAAGAATTTTGAGTCCGACGTTTGAAACCCCGATGTCATAAATATCGGGAAACACCAGAGCAACTTTGGTTAGGATGGAATCCCAATCTTTGTGGACGCTGTTAAGTTCGCCGCCCACATATCGCCCAGGCTTTTGTACTTTTAAGAGGATGCGGTCCAGTTTGGATTCGATTTGGTCAGGCGTAAGCATGAAAAAATTATAACCGAGTTTGCCAGATTGGAATGAAAAAAAGGTCGCCTCGGACGAAATCCATGGGTTAGGTGATTCGTCCCCCTTTCATACTTGTAAAGGCATACGATGCCAAGTTGATATAGAATTTTAGAAACCAAAAGGAGTGTTCCCAATGAAAAAAATAGTTATCTTAATTCTGGCGCTTGCTTTAGCCGCGTGCGGCGCCCCGGCGACAGAGCAGCCTGTTGCCGCTCCGCCTGAGCCCAGCGCAACGCCTGTCGTTGTTGTGCAAACTGTAGTCGTTGAGGCTACCCAAGCCGCAACCGATGTGCCACCGACTGCAGTGCCCCCAACAGTAGCGCCTGTAGTAGTGACTGTTGTGGTGGAGGCGACACAGGCTTCTGTTCAACCGACAGCAGCCCAGCCATCAGGTGATGCGCCCATTGCATTGGATAATAACTTGGGCAAGGGCGTGTTCATCAACATGACCGTGTCCGGCCCAGAATTTTCCCTGCAATGTTTCCCGAGGGATATCACGTTCAATATCACTTCTAACAACCTGGATATCGTGGATGCCGAACTGTATTATCGAATTGTCGATCAACCCAAGGCGCTATACTATTCGGAATGGAAGAATGCGGGCAAGATGGAGCGAAAGGGGAACGGTAATTTCTCGATGGTTTTCAGCGGCGAGGACGTTCACCCGGACCTGCGGCTCGAATTAGGATGGTTTGAGTTTCAGTTTATCGGGTTGAACAAGGGCGGCGCGGCCGTTGATCGTACCCAACAGATCGAGAAACTGGTAACCTATCGAATTCATTGCCCATAGGACGGCTTCGCTCTCAGGCGTGGCATGAGATCGTTTAGAGGCAGTCACGCAGGGAGAATAAAATCAGTGGCAGAGACTCCAAGCCTCTGCCACTGATGCTCTCAACCGAAATAAGATGAACTTTATGGCACCCCGAACCTCAATTGTTCATCGAGCGTGACGTTGTTGTAGGCTGGCAACAGGTAGG